>CAZJWP010000056.1:0-14294 GCA_964549745.1 uncultured bacterium
GCCTGTCCCGACAGGAACACAGTGACTATCGGGAAACTACGGTCTCAATGTGAAAAATCTTTTGTGAGGAAGAAAAGCGAAGGACTGTTATTTATCAGTCGTCTTTTTTCTGTAAATCAATGAAAGCGGAACCAAAACCAGGTATCCAATGAACAACATGATTGGAGCCACAGTCAAACTGAGCGGGCCATTTGTCCCGCCCAAAGCCATTACAACATATCCAAACACAATAAAGGCAACACCGGCCAGTAAAATCAGATAATTATTCCGATTGAACGCCCAGCCTTCAAAATAGTGTTGTTGTTGTGATTTGGATGCACCTTTTGTCTTTTTTTCACTACTCATAGCGGCGGCAAAATTACAGACCCGAAAAAGCCATACCAAACGTTTTTAGGGGAATTGTCTGAATTCATATTTTTTAAAACAAATAATCGTTCATCGTTTGCCTTACCCTTTTCCCAAAGGGTAATTTCCACGCCTCCGATTCAATGAAAATTTCTGGTCTGAATGTACATTCGCCAAATCTTATCCATTGCCCCGGTAGCTCAGTTGGATAGAGCAACGGACTTCTAATCCGTAGGTCACAGGTTCGAATCCTGTCCGGGGTACAGCAGGCTGATGTGAGTCCGAAATTGACTCGTCTCTTTACGGAAGCGTAACTTCGCGCCCCGTATTATGAATGGGATTGGGTCTATTCGTTTAATCAATAAAATCACGGCTATTATCCTGGGGATGATTGCATCCTGTTTGATTGCTTTTTATGGCATCATCTTGCTTTGGCCTCAGGAAAATCGTTTTGATCAGGTTGAAGTCACTATCCCGGAAGGAGCAACGCTGGCAGCAATCGTGACCTATTTACAGGACCAACATATCATCAAAGATCCGAAGTCTTTCCTCATGGCTGTTAAGACACTTGGGCATGAAACGTCAATCCCGGCAGGGACGTTTACATTGATAAAAGCTACCAACAACTATTCCATTATTGACCAATTGGTGAATGGGAAACCTGAAATGGAAAAACTGACCCTGCTGGAAGGTTGGACCATGGAAAAGAATCTTCAGGAAATTGCCAGCCATTTTTCAATTCCTTATGAAAAACTGAAACAGTTAGCCTATGATCCCCAATTTGCCAGTGAACGAGGTGTCCCGGCTGACAATTTGGAAGGTTTTTTATTCCCAAATACTTATCTTTTTTTGAAATCGGAAACACCGGGAGCCATTTTGACGGAATTGGTGCGGCAGTATCATCAGGTGATGACCGATTCACTGAAATCAGCGGCCGAATCCAAAGGAATGACAGAGCTCCAGGTTGTGACCCTGGCGTCAATTATCGAAGGTGAAGTTATTTATGATTCTGAGCGTCCGACCGTGTCGGCTGTCTATCATAATCGGTTAAAACGGGGGATGCGGTTACAGGCCGATCCTACCATTCAATACATTATTCCCGACAGCCCTCGTCGTCTTCTGAATGTCGATCTAAAGATCGATTCTCCGTACAATACGTATCTATACCGGGGACTTCCACCCGGTCCGATTAATAATCCCGGGAAAGAATCAATCCTGGCCGCTATTAACCCGGATGCATCGGATTACCTTTATTTTGTCGCCCGTGGCGACGGTTATCATACGTTCTCCAAAACGCAGGCAGAGCACATCGCAGCGAAACGAAAATTCCAGCGGATTCGCCACAGGCTCTGGCTTGAAAAAAGACGCGCTTCCAAAAACCGCTAATTCCTGAATAGAGATGAAATTAAACGAAATCCAACGAAAAGCAGTCGAAGCCAGTGGCCACCCCGTCCTCATTTTTGCCGGTGCCGGAAGTGGCAAAACACGGGTTCTCACCCACAAAATTGCCCACCTGATTGAAAATGAAATTGTAACATCTGATCACATTCTGGCCGTGACGTTTACAAATAAAGCTGCTCAGGAAATGAAGGAAAGGGTGCAAAAACTGCTGGGCAAGAAGTCGCTCAACCTGGCGATCGGTACGTTCCATTCTATCTGCGCCCGCTTGCTTCGCAGTGAAATCCACCGGATTGGTTTTTCGGCCGATTATGCCATTTATGACGTTCAGGATCAGGTGTCGTTGCTGAAGATCATCCTGGATGAAAAGAATGTGTCCAAGGAGTATTTACCGCCCAATTCGCTGCACCACATGATAAGTTTGTATAAAAATACGCTGGTTGATCCCGGCGCAGCCGAACGGAAAGCGCGTACGGTTCGCGAACGAACGATTGCCGAAATCTATGGCGAATATCAGGACCAGCTTAAGCGCAACAATGCCCTTGATTTCGATGATTTACTGGTGAAGCCGCTTGAAATTTTTGATCAGTTTCCGGCTGTCCTGAAAAAGTATCAAAAACACTGGCAGTACATTCTGGTGGATGAATACCAGGATACCAATCGACCGCAGTTTTTGTTTGTAAGCAAACTCTCTGAATCCCACGGTCAAATTTGCGTTGTCGGAGATGACGATCAATCGATTTATGGCTGGCGCGGAGCCGATATTCAGAACATCCTCAGTTTTGAAAAATCATTTCCCAAGGCCGAAACGTTTACTCTGGATAAAAATTACCGCTCCACGCAACAAATTTTAAATGCAGCCAGCGCTGTGGTTAAAAATAATGTAAATCGGCAAGACAAAGATATGGTTGCTGCAAACGGTGAAGGTGAAGCCATTGGTTTGATTGAGACCAATGATGAGCAGGAGGAAGCGGATGCCATTATTTCCGCTCTTCAAAAAGAGATTAAGCTGAACAAACGGTCTTTTCGTGATTTTGCTGTTCTGTATCGGACGAACGCTCAATCCCGTGCTCTTGAAGACAGCTTTCGCCGGGTAGGCGTTCCGTATAACATCGTTGGCGGTATCCGGTTTTACGACCGGAAAGAAATCAAGGATGTGCTTGGATATCTCAAACTTATCGTCAATATCCAGGATACAATCGCACTGCGGCGGGTGATCAATTTTCCGCCCCGCGGCATTGGACTAAAAACGGTGGACAAATGTGTCCGGCAATCCGAATCCTCCGGCAATGGTCTCTTTGATGTGTTGGCTGATCCTTCTAAAATGGAAATTCGCGGCAAACAGGCTGAATCGTTAATAGGCTTTCATGAACTGATCAATAAGTATCGATCGCTGATCGACAAGCTGGATGCCTCCGAATTGACCAGTGCCTTGGTCGAGGAAGCCGGTGTCCTTGATTATTTCAAGGCTGCGGACAACCCGGAGGATAAGGATCGGAGAGATAACGTTCTGGAATTATTGAACAGTGTGGAAGCGTATGTGAAAGAGAATCCTAAGTCCGGGATCAACGAATTTTTGGAAGAAGTCTCTTTGTTAACCGATATTGACACCTGGGAAGACAAGAACAATCGCGTGACGCTGATGACACTGCACGCTGCCAAAGGTTTGGAATTCCCGGTGGTATTCGTTGCCGGATTGGAAGACGGCCTTTTCCCGCTGCATAGATCTCTCAACGATCCCGATGATCTGGAAGAAGAACGTCGCCTGTTCTATGTCGGTGTCACCCGGGCCAAAAAACGTGTTTATCTTCTGTATGCCACCAATCGCCGTCGGATGGGATCCGAATACAATCCGGGCATGGTATCCCGGTTCATCCGTGAAATTCCGGAGGAACTGATGGAGCGCATATCCTTTACGTCAGCTTTAACCCGGAAAGTTGTGGCCACCAAGTTGGGGACAACCCGGGTGAAAGTCAGTCGCAGTATCACCGATTTTGACGATTTTCAGGTCGGTGACTATGTTGAACACGCCATCTTTGGACACGGTAAAATTATGGCCCTAAGCGGGTCAGGGGAAAACCAGCGCGTGGGTGTAGTCTTTAAAGACGGGTTGAAGAAAAAACTGATCGTCAAATACGCGAACCTGAAGAAAATTCAATTGCCTGATTAATACCAATCCTGTTGAACCGTATTGGATTGCTTTGTAACTTACATGAGACTCAATCGCAATAAGAGGTGAAATGGGATTAGATCGGGAATTCAGAACAGTATTAAAAAAAGAAGGGATGAGACATACCTGGCAACGCCAGGCCGTCTGGGATGAAATCAAATCCACCGACGGGCATCGCGATGCCGACGACATTTTCATCTCCTTGAAAAGGGGTGGATATCCCATTTCCAGAGCGACGGTTTACCGTACCATTGATGTGCTGGTTTCCCACGGTCTGGTCCGGAAACTAGACATTGGGGAAGGGCGCATGCGCCTGGAACATCGTCTGGACAATAACCACCACGATCATCTTATTTGTGAACAATGCGGGAAGATCATTGAATTTGTCAATGAAGACATCGAAAAACTTCAAACTGAAATCGCTGCCGAACATGGTTTTACGTTGACCCGCCACGTTCATCAATTGTTCGGTCATTGCAAAGACTATCCTAACTGTGACAATAACAAATCTTAAGATCGGTGAATCTGCCACTGTATCGGCATTTGAAGATGCCGATGAATTCACAAACCGTTTAGTGGACATGGGCCTGGGGCCGGGATCGCAAATTCGGTTGATCCGGGTTGCCCCCGGCGGAAGTCCCTACCTGCTGAAAGTTCGTGATTCGTATTTATCCATCCGGCAAAAGGATGCAGCCCGAATTATTCTGAAATAACCATGAACTCTACACACTTTCCCACAGTTGCACTGATCGGGAATCCCAATTGCGGCAAAACAGCCGTATTCAATCAACTCACCGGACTCAACCAAAAGGTATCCAACTATCCGGGGATTACCGTTGAGCGCAAAGTCGGAATTGGGCATTTCAAGGATGGATCGACGTACCAGATCGTCGATTTTCCCGGTACATACAGCCTGATTCCCGATTCCATGGATGAAAAGATTGTGACCGAACAAACTATGAATTGGGGATTGGGCATTGATCGTCCGGATGCCATTGTATCGGTTGTTGACTCTACCAACTTGCGACGGAATCTGCTGCTGGTGACCCAAATTCTGGATTTGGGAATTCCTGTTATTGTAGCCTTGAATATGGTCGATCGGCTCAGGCATTCCATCTCTGAAAACCTGGCAGAAGCACTGACCTCCGAATTTGGTGTTCATCAAGTTATCCCGATTGTGGCCACCAAAGGCCGCGGGATTCCGGACCTGCAACAGGCTATACAATCAGGATTGAGTACGGACCAATCCGGGTCCGGGCCATATCTGGGTTTGGAAAAAGACGTTTTTCAACCGGTCGAAACCTGGCTGATGGATGAAGTAGGGATAGATTCGAATTGGAGCCGGTCCAGCGCCTTGCGCCTCGTGTGTAAAAACTCCTTTGCGGATTCATTTCATAAGGCTCTGGACCGGCAACCCGACGAAGTGGATGATGTCTGGAATCATTTTGAAGAACTTCGATCCAAAGCTCAAGCGGAATTGCCGAACTGGCGATCGTTGCCCGCCGGTGATACCCTGGAGCGTTATTCAAAAATCGATGCACTTCTGGATCGAATTAAGTGGGGATTCGAGGATGCCCACAATCGACGTTCACGAAGCGAACGGGTGGATGCATACATCACACATCCTTTTTTTGGTCCTCTGATCTTTGTTCTCATGATGGCCTTTATTTTTCAGGCTATTTTTTCATGGGCCGTCATTCCAATGAATTGGCTCACGAACCTGGTAGATTGGCTGGGTCTGGAAATTCACCACGCAATGGCCGCCGGGCCTTTGCGGGATTTACTTACCGATGGCGTGTTGGCCGGAGTTGGAGCTATCGTTGTGTTTCTTCCACAAATCCTGATCCTGGTGTTTTTTCTCACCTTGTTGGAAGATTCCGGTTACATGGCCCGGGTGGCGTTTATGCTGGATCGCTTTATGTCGAAGCTGGGTTTGCACGGTCGTTCGGTATTGCCGCTTATGAGTGGTTACGCCTGCGCGATTCCCGGTATCATGGCCACACGGACCATCGAAAGCTGGAAGGAACGTCTGATCACGATCCTGATTCTTCCGTTGATGAGTTGCAGCGCCCGGCTTCCGGTTTACGCGCTAATGATCGGCGCCTTTGTGCCGGACCGAAAAGTGTGGGGCATCTTTGGATTGCAAGGTATTACGCTGGTGGCGATGTACTTTTTGGGAACGATTACAGCTCTGATCATTGCCCGGATTTTCAGCCGTTTTATCCGTACCGAATCGACGTCCTCTTTTGTGATGGAAATGCCTCCGTATCGTATTCCCATGATGCGCAGTGTGGGACGGCAGGTCTATATCCGGGGTAACCTTTTCCTGAAAAATGCCGGAAAGATCATCATGGCTGTTTCTATTATTTTGTGGTTTATGGCTTCTTTCCCCAAGGTCGATCAACCACACAAGGAGACGGCAAATATCGAATACAGTTTTGCCGGAAGACTGGGACACGCCATCGAACCCGTTATCAAACCGCTGGGATTCGATTGGAAGATTGGTATCGGCCTGATCACTTCGTTCGCGGCGCGGGAAGTCCTGGTCAGCACCCTGGCGACAATCTATAACGTCGAAGATACAAAAGACGACGTTCTGGATCTTCGGCAGACTCTTCGGTCCGATAAAGATCCGGTCACCGGACTTCCCAAATACTCCATCCTGACGGCTTTATCGCTGATGGTCTTTTTCGTCTATGCGGCGCAGTGTATGGCAACCTTCGCCGTGGTCCGCCACGAAACCAATTCCTGGAAATGGCCGCTCTTTATGGTGACCTATCTTACCGGGCTTGCCTATATCGCATCATTTATCGTGTACCAGGGGGGAACCTTATTGGGGATCGGAATATGAACTGGCAAATGATTATTGCATTGGGATTGCTGCTGGTTGCTATCCCGTTTGTGTGGCGTCAAATCGCCCGCAACTGGCGCACCGGCGAAACGGACCAGCACTGTGAAAACTGTCCCGCCAATCCTATGGAAGAGACAGATTCATCTCAGGGCCGGCTATAATTCCTTCATCATTCGAATGCTGCCGCTGTTGGATTTCCCGATGATTTCGTAGCCATGTTTTTGATATAAGTGAAGGGCCGCCGGATTTTTAGGATTGACGTATAATGAGGCCATCGTACATTTTCCTTCCTTGCCCTGAGCTTCCGCTACTTTGATCAATTGAGATGCCAATCCTTTTCCGCGGTGATCACGATCAATGATCACATGAAACAGGTGGATTCGCTTTTCATCGGGAATAAAACGAAAACTCAGGTGCCCCACGATCCAATCCTTCTCCTTGATCACCATGGAAACGGCCGTTGTTTTTTTATAGATAGACAGCCAATTTTGAAATTGAAAGGGATATCGCATATTGGGACTGGTCAATTGTAAATCTTTCGGATTTTGGAACCAACGGCTTAAACAGGATCGCATCACGGTTCGATCACGTGTGCTGTTGTAATCGATGGTTTTGATAGAATATTTGTTTTTCATTCCCAAATTGCGTTAAAGCAGTTTTTGACCGGGAGCAATATTACACCTCGATTCCCTCGCATCTCTTGGATTATTTTCAACCAATGAATAATCAACCTGTTTGCTATAGATGATGCCGTTTTTTCGGTGTCGGCCGGAGCATTTTCCGGACATCCAATGGACATGATTTAATCGGGAGACTATTATGGACCCAATCGAAATTAATAACTTCCACGAAGGCGAAAAAATCCAGGGATTTTATCTCTGTACGGAAAAACATCCCCGTAAGACCCGGGGTGGTGATAATTATATTGATTTGACTTTACGCGATCGCACCGGAAAGATCCAGGCGAAGATATGGGATAAAGTAGGCGAATTTTCGCCCAAGTTCGAAGCCGGGGAACCGGTGGCTGTCGGCGGCGTGGTGGAATCATACCAGGATCGCTTTCAGTTGGTGGTGAAAAAGATCAACCGCGCTTCGGTCCAGACTTACGGACGGTACGGGTATTCACCCGATTTGATCGTTCCCACGTCCAACAATGATCCCAAGGAAATGTGGAAAGACATGATGGCCATGATCCGGAGTATCGAGAACGGTTTCCTTCGGAATCTGGTAAAGGCGATCTACCGGGACAACAAAGGCAAACTCATGGTGTATCCGGCCTCCATGACCCTGCACCATGCCTGCCGTTCCGGGTTTTTGGAACACACATTATCGATGATGAAGCTTGGTGATGCAGCCGCATCGAATTACAATGTCGACCGCAGTTTGCTCCTGGCGGGATTGGCGCTTCACGATATTGGCAAACTGAAGGAATTGTCTTCCCGGTTAATCACCGATTACACCAACGAAGGTCATCTGATCGGGCATATTGTATTGGGATGGGAGATGGTTCGCAGCGCGGCGAAAAAGATCCAAAAATTTCCCGGTGAACTGCTGCTTAAATTGGAACATATCATTCTTTCACATCAGGGAAGACCGGAATGGCAAAGTCCCCAAGTTCCCAAATTCCCGGAAGCGTATTTGGTGCATGCTTTGGACAATCTGGATGCCAAAATGTATTTAATGGAAGCGGCAATTGAGGATGATCAGGAACCGGGGGCCTGGACCAACCGTCATAATTACTTCCGTACGTCGCTATACAAAGGATTTCATGAACCTAAATAACCTGACCAAAGCAGCGATCTTTTCCGCCATGGGAATTGGCATTGGCTACGCATTTATGCTAGTCCCAAACGTGGAATTTCTGACATTTACGGTATTTCTGGCCGGACTCACCCTGGGTTTCCGCTGGGGCGTGGTGATCGGGTTTGTAACCGAATTTACCTTTTCGGCGCTGAATCCCATTGGTTCCGGACTCATGTTTCCCCATCTGATAATTCTACAAAGTGTGGGTATCACACTTGTCGGCGCCGCCGGTGGGATCTTTCGTTCCCGGTTTGTCAATGTGAAATGGTCCAAAGCCAGGCAGGTCCAGGTCGGGATTCTCGGATTTGTACTCACATTTATTTTTGATTTACTCACAACCCTGAGTTTTCCCATTGCGTCCGGATTTGATTGGTCACAGTCCGTCGGTGTGATTCTTTCAGGGCTGGGTTTTGCTATCGTACATCAATTGTCCAACGCGGGAATATTTGCCTTTGGAACCCAGCGCATGCTTGAAGTCATCCAAAAATGAAGCGATTGCTCTGGTTGTTGGTTGCCACCGGTCTGTTCGCTCAGGCCGATGAGATTCTGTACGATTGGGCCGGGCAGTACGGTTACCTTATCAATGACGGAATGGTCGTATGGAATCAGGATGCCTCCATTGGGGCGCTAAGATTGGATGGAACCTTCAATGCATATCCTAGGAGATTTGGCCCGTCCGTTTCCGAACGTTGGCGATTCTTAAACACGTCCTCATTTTGGTTTAAATATTCGCTTCCTGATAGTGAAGTAGTCAAAAGCAGGATTGTGAATTCCCGTGGAGATTATTATCTCAATGATTTGGACCTATCGCTGGATTTTGGGTCAAAATCAAGGCGTATTACCCTGACCGGTTTCAAGCGAACTTTCGCCGGAACCTATGGCCAGTATTTCAGTCCTTCCAGTCCCAATCCTTTACAACAAGCGTATTTGCTGAATTACACAGGCGGGACAAAAAAC
This sequence comes from uncultured bacterium, assembly GCA_964549745.1. Taxonomy (GTDB): domain Bacteria; phylum Fidelibacterota; class Marinisomatia; order Marinisomatales; family J089; genus J089. The sequence continues at coordinate 9,525 of CAZJWP010000056.1, forward strand.
GATACGCTGGGAATCACGATTGGACGGTTTCTCACGAACAGCGGTTTATGGGACACTTCGGCAACAAATGCAGGGTTGACGGATAATATCACTTCCGCCGGTGTGACGTGGATTCGGCAGGGAAATGCCGGACGACTGGAAACCAATATTTCCCCGAATTTTGAGCGCTATTCGGGATATTGGTCATTTACCGGCGGCCGTTTCAATATGCGGATCTCCCGGCTATATGTCCATCAATCCTGGATTCGGAAATCCGGGGGATTATTTTCCGGTCTGGAATGGGAATGGACAAACTGGCAAAACAATCCGGATTCCACGCTCACATCATCCCGGCGGTTCACCGTGGGAATCCTGAATACGATAGGAAAGAACATTCGCGCAAATGTGGGCGTGACCGGAATGGCCGGTTATATTTATCCGGCGGTTGATTTTCGATGGGATGCGGTATTCGGATCATTTGCACAGAAAATTGTCTATGCCAGTGAATTGCGGCAAGGATTGGATTTCAAAACGCATGGGATTCTGGCTGAATATTGGAATCGAACCGGCTACGAACTCACCTTACCGCTGAAATGGTTCACGTTTGGGATCAGCAATCGGATTTCCTGGGTTGTGGGTTTGTCGCCTTCGGCCGGACTGCAGGGCTTGTTTGGAAGCGGAACGGCTCCCGGCTCCTGGGAGGTTGGCGGCCGTGTGGAATTTCATCCACACCCGGTGTTTAGTCTGTCCAGCCAATGGACGCATTACACAAATACCAGCGATCTGGCCCCCGGTTATGGAAATAAATTGACTGAGGAAATTCGGAGCCGAATGTTATTGTTTAACAAACATATGGATTTGAAAACACACCTGCAAATCAACGGCTATTTTAATCGAAGGAATGACTTCTACTATAATCCCGTTTTCCCGGAAGTACGGATCAGAACCGGCAGCCAACCCTTTAATCGCGATCCTCTTTGGATCATAAGTTTTGTAGCCGATGCCAAGGTGTCCAGCATGACCATCTCCTGGTCCATTGATAACGTGGCAGTTTTATTTGGAAACCCGGCCAACAACATGATTACCTGGAACAAGCGATTTCAGCCGATTGGACGACTATCACAGTTTAGAGTGGATTGGTGGTTTAAGAACTAATTCGTACGTTCTATTTGATCAACACCATTTTCCGGCACTGGATTTCCTGCCCGTTCTGAACCCTCAAGAAGTATACATCGGATGCTATTTGGTCCGGATGCCAGCTTAATTCGTAATTCCCGGGTGATTTTTTCCCGCTGAATAATTGATCCACCGTTTGCCCGGTTACATTCACCACATCAATTGTCATGGACGCCGACTCCTTGACCGTCAGATCGAAATGAATTTCCGGGTTAAACGGATTCGGGTAGCCGGCACTGAGTGTAAATGACTGAGGAAGTGTAACCTCCGGATCAATACTCACCAAATCGGGATTATAAAAAGCAAATGAGCCGGGGAGCGCACCTACTGCGAATTGCGCCTGGATCGCACCGGTTGTATCCATAACCGTAATCGTGTCCGGTGCTGTATAGTTGCTGGTGGCGATGTAAATCATATTATCGTACGCCGCTGCTGCATATACATTACCGCCAATCGAAAGCTCGGCGTCCATATCCACAGACAGGTCATCCATTAATGGAGCAAGCCCACCCGGAACACAACGGTAAACTGTGTGATTGATTTCCAGCAGATCATCATATCCCATGGAAACACCATAATCTTGAGTCTCAACGTCACCTGTTCCAGGATCAATGGTGGATGTACCGCTGAATACCTGCCAGGCATCGTCATAATATGTGCTGGATATAAAGAGCAATCCATCGGCTTCCAAAATACTGTTTGGTCCGGGAACCACTGCAAACGAATCGCTAACAGTCGGAGCGGATGTAAGGTCGATTTTGTAAATCTCATCATTTGTGGACCAGTCTGCATGCATAGGCGACGCCGCCCAAAGTGTGGAACCCCGGACCAGCATTTGTTCAATCTTGGTATTGGGAATTACCAGCGTATCGATCACGGTAAAACTATTGAGGTCAACAACCAGAATTCCCGACAGATTCCAGGTGGATAAATATCCCTTTCCATTGTGAGTGACAAAATATCGGGGGCTTGAACCGGGAACCGCACATTCAGCCACCGGATTAAAACCGGAGGAAATATCCACTTTCTTTAACAGGTGGGAGTTGTTCACCACGATGTATAAATCCGAATGATCCAGCGTCAGGGATTGGCCTGTATCGCCCAGGGGATTGACGTTAGGATCCCAGTAAAGTGGGCCGTCGATCCCGGTAAAATCATCAGTAAAAGACCAGACCGTGGCGTTTGGAGTTTGAAAGTAGCCTTCACATAACACGTAGATTTGAGTTTGTGCCATAAGTCCGGTAGCGATCATCGTCATGGTGAATAAAAAACGTTTCATTAATCCTCCTGATTGGGTTGTAGTGTGAGTGTGAATTGAAAAGTTCGTCCGGGTTCGGGATAACCCTGAACGGTTTCGTACGAAAGATTCGTAAGATTGTTAACGTTCAAGCCAAACGCCAGGCTGACTTTTTTCAGGGAAAGCCGTTTCCCCATGCTGAAATCACGGAGATTTAAAGCCGGAAGTGTGATGTCGTTTGGCCAGTCATATCGGGAAATCATTTTTCCGCGGTAACGAGCTGTATATGTCAATTCCCAGTGTTTGAACGTCCAGGTTAGGGAACACTGGCCGGATTCCAGAGGAACATAAGGCAGTTGCTTATCCAGTGTTTCTCCGGCGGATTTATTCAAAGCCTTCACCTGGCTGAACTGGATGGCAGGTTTCCAATGTGAAAAAAGGCGTGACCACGAGATTTTCCACCCGGTTCGTTCCGTTTTTTCAATATTTACCGGTTGCCAGATTGAACCGTGAGGTATCCATTGGATCAGGTCACGGCTGGATTTTCGGAAGACCATCAAATTGAGTTGGCCAACCTTCCCGGATTCAGAGGTTATAACTGTTTGCGCATAACGTGTGTGTTCCGGCTTCAAATTCGGATTCCCGCCCGGTGTCCAGTATAATTCATTGAAGGTGGGAATCCGGGCATCACGACCGACAATGAATCGCACAGTGGCAAACTTATCGAAATGAACACCCGATTCCGCCGCAGCCAAAATTTCCGGTGTGTAACTTTCGGATGATAGAAATGAACCGGCAATTCCAAAGCGAAGAAGATGTTCCGGATCAGAATTCCAGTGACTTTCCCATTCACCGGTCAGTCGTGAACGGCGCCCCGCATCGGTACTGACAATTCGCTGTTCATCCAACTTAAATTGATGGAAAATCCGGTGATGATTTGAAGTGTGATGTAATCGACTCCATTGAAATTTAACCTGTTGGTTCCGATGCCGGGAATGGAGCAGTAAATCAGGATCAGAGTAGCGATCGCCATTGTATTGCCACTGAACCTGTACTTTTTGAACCAGATTTGGAACAATGCGAATTCTTTCGTACCCCAAAATCGCCAGATCGTCATTATGTCGCCCGCGGGATGGCGAATATATGAGTCCGGCTAACCCGCGTTTCTGTCGTGTAACCAGGCCAAACAGTCTGGTTGAGAGTGTGGAAGAGTGGATTTCGCGAAAAGAGGATTGCAAAAATTGCTGATGGAAATCATTGTTTTGTCTTTGTATTTCAGCGCCTTTGTAATTGACAGGGAAATCACCCTTATCGCGGCGGTCTCCGATACGAATAACCCAATCCCGATTTTTAATTGGGACCTTCAGGGAGGCCGTTTCTGAGACATGCCCATAACTTCCTATGGAAACCCGGGCCCGGGTGGCATCCGCTTTTGTTTGGAGTTTGAGCACGCCGTCGGAGGTAAGTGAACCGGATCCGGAAGTGACGGGTGAATAGCTCAGGGAAGAGATCAATGACAGGGGAAGTTGGGAAAGGTCCGTGATTCCATTTTGCGGATTGGTTAAGTCAAAACCATCCAGCTCGAGTCGAAGATGGGTGGCAGGCCCGCCGTCCATGCTCAAGGTTAAAACACCGGCCGGACCGCCGTACGACTTCAATTCAACTGCAGGAATGGACTCTACCCATCGGCTCCATTGGGAGCCGGGAGCCGTTTGTGAAGGTTGGATGGAAGCAAAACGAAGTGAGCTGTCAGTATTGGACTGCCCGACGGATTGCACATCGGGAAGTGCAACCGGCCGAACAGAAAGAACAATGACCGGCTGTTCCTGAGTCAGTATGTAAATCGCCGGATGATAACCGATTCGAGAGACTTTGAGCGTGTCTCCAATTTGCCAATCATCTTTGACCAGAAATTCCCCGTTAGTGTCGGTGTAAACGTGGGATTGACCATCTCTGATTAGGCATTGATTCAAAGGGAGTCCGGTGCTGGTCAATACCGTACCCAGTCGCATTTGCCCCATGAGCAAAGCGGAGAGGAAAAGCAGTGTGAATACTACTCTATACAAAAAAGACCCCGAATCGGATCGGAGTCTTGAAATGATTTTTTGGAATGCACTTCATGACCTTTATCCCGAAAGTCGATTAAAGTTGTAGCAGGTGTCCTGACTTATGCTTTAACGGCTAACATCCGCCTTCTCACCCGGAGGGTAATGGCCTTTGGATGCGCCTGGCAATTTACAGTAGCGGGTACTGTGTCCGAATTTCACGGAACTTCCCTGCGCAAATGAAAAAGAACGGCTAAATATAGGGTTTGGATTTAATGTATTCAAAGATTTTGAAATAATTATCCCGATTTAGAGAAAATTACGGTCTATGGC
>CAZJWP010000057.1:0-5424 GCA_964549745.1 uncultured bacterium
AAATAATTACGTTTCATTTAGCCGCGAACATCGCAGTTCTACATGATCCATCCTCCACCACCCATCTTTTCCTTGCCAGACATTTTACCGAACCTCTACCTTCGGTCGCTATGTCCCGGTCATCCATCTTCTTTACCGCCCTGATTCTTCCCATCCTTTTATTTTGTCAATATTCCCGGGTTCAAATCACCGTTGATGACCAGTTACTCCGCAGCTCCGAAAAACAGATCGTTGTTCCGCTTCAAAATGAGATCAAACGCTTTTTTACCCAAACGGAATTCGATCAGGAATACAATGATCTGGGTATCACGCTTCACGTTCAAGTGGTGTTTGAAGGAACGGCTTATAAAGGATCGGTCCGGACCTTTCTAATTCAGGCCCTTTTTTCCAACGGAACCGATCAACGCTATTTTGACAAAGCAGTCCAATTTGTGTTTTCCCAAAATCAGACACTGTATTACAATCCGGTGCAGTTTGAACCTTTACCCAGTTTTCTGGCCTTCTACGGGAATTTGATTCTGGCCGGAGAGGTCGACACTTACGAGCCCACCGGTGGAACGGCACTGTATGAACAAGCCCGTACCATCGCACAGCGGGCAAATTCATCCGAATATTCCCGGGGCTGGAGCGCCCGGCTGAAAATGGTAGACGATCTGTCTTCCAATACACAGCTCCGCTACGCCCGTTTTCATTATTATTATGCCGATGAACTTCTGCACGACCAAAATCCGGAGCGGGCGCTTGAAGAATTCAAATCCATGATGAAGAATCTGGATCTGGATTTCACAGTGGACCCGCGTGAACGATATACACTCTACTTTTTAAAAGCTGTGGCGCCGAATTTGACGAAGGATTTGCTGATGCTGAACCGAAAGGCCGATTTGCAAACGCTCAGCAACCTGGACCCGGATAATGCGGATGTTTATTTAGGCCGCACCAAAGACGAATAAGTCTTCCGCCCCAGTATATAGTAAGCCCAGACGATACTTCCCCGGAACATGCCTCCCATCACTTGCCGATCGGATATTTTCCGTAGTGAACGCATTTTCTTTCGCCGGGCGATGATCCGTCCCGGGTGAACCACAATCCATCCCAACGCCGCCAGAATGGCGCGAAAGTGATTCCAGTCCCGCAGGACGATGCTGTATAACAATGCCACCCATTCCAATGCAAAACGGAGCGGGAAAAGATAGATTGAAACGGGGAAGCTATAGTTTGAACACAGCAGCATCAGTGAATTGCGGTGATTTAGAAAATATTTTCGGTAAGAGTACATATTCAGCGTCACTGCATTCCGGTGATAAATCACCGATTCCGGGACGGCGACGACCCGTTTCCCCATGAGATGAAATCGCCAGCAGAGGTCGATCTCTTCCATGTGTGCAAAGAAGGATTCATCGAACCGGCCTGCCTGATTGAATAAATCGGCACGCACCATAAAGGCCGTTCCGGATGCCCAGAAAATCCCTTTAGACTGATTGTATTGGCCCTCATCTTTTTCCCGCGACTGGAAAATCCGTCCCCGGGCAAACGGGTAAACGAAGATATCCATTTCACCGCCGGAACCACCGGCATAATCAAATAACTCTCGTTCGAAATAATTCCTGATCTTAGGTTGGACAGCCGCCAGATCGGGATCCGATTCCATGGCTTTGGTCAACGGCGTCAGCCAGTTGGGTTCGTGGATCGTATCGTTATTCAGGAAGAGAAGGTATTTACCACGGGCCGCGTCCGCTCCGGAATTACAGCCGCCGGCATAGCCGCGATTGATTTCATTTTCCACCAAAACTACATCCGGGTGATGAGTCCGAATCCATTCCGCACTTCCGTCCGTGGAAGCATTGTCCACTACAATAATTTCACAATCCGGGGTGACGGATTTTTTCAGGGATTCAAGACATTCGCTTAGAATTTCGATCCCATTCCAGTGCGGAATGATGATCGAGATCAAGTGGTTATGACCGGAACGTGTGGACACAGAGTTGGCGTCCATGGAGGAATTACTTCTTTTGTTGTTGAAGTGAATTCAGCATGGACTGTGCCGATTTGTCCTTCGGATTTTTCTTGACCCAATCCTGAAGTACGGCTGCAGCATCGTCTGTTTGCCCCAAATCCCGATACACCATAACAAGGTACGATACAATCTGCGGCAATGTCCGCTGCCAGGTCATCCAGGTGCGCTGATCCAGACCCGTAGCCGCTAAGCCGTGCGCGTTCACCGCTTGTTCGATGTTGGAATAACTATCATACATTTCTTTTAAAATGTCACGCCCTTTTTCGGGATACTTTAAATCCTGGATATATGCGGTGGCCACATGCATTTTTTCCCGCAGAGTCAAATCCTTCTTACGGGCGACATCATCGACAATGGATTCTTCCTTGTCCCTTTGTCCCATTTCACCATAGAGTTGTCCTACTTGCAGGTAGAGTTCCCGGGCATCCATGGCAATGGTTTCCACCGGAATGTTTTCTTCCATTTTATCAAGGGCTGTCAGGACTTCTTGTTTCTTCGCTGCGATAGCAGTTGTGTCCGTAGAATCCGCTTTCTTTAAATCCTGGTATTCAAAATAGTGCTGTACAGCCAGTTGCATATAGGCGCTGCGATAATTTTGCAGTAACCGTATTATCTGAGGATTATAATACACTTCCGGATTTCCAAGATTCCGATAGAGATATCCGCGTTGATACGCTTGCGACGGTGTGAGTTGCACATCGGGATTAACATCTACCAGCGAAGCGGGTGTGAATTCCTTGCTCCAGGTTTCATCCCCGACCTTATGCATCAGGTTTTCTTCCATGACTTCCGTATTCACCGGCGATACCTTATGGCTGTTAAGTTTGAAGGTCAACCCTTCCATCTGTAAATAATCATTCAGGCCGATCTTGTTTGTCGGTGAAACGGTTACGGCAAAGTAAATAGGATCCCGCCACTGAGCATCCTGGATGATCCGCATGATCATCATGTCCTGGACTTTCAGGGCCGCATTGGCGAAAGTGGGCTTCAAGGTCCATTCGATGTATCCGTTTTTATTTTCAGGGTCATTAGCCACCGGAATCCGAACTTTTTGCGTCTTCCATCGCTGAAGGCCGGAGCACAGATTGTCGATCTGTTGATCGGTGAGTTTGATGAACCGTTTGCCGGCCGGTCGTGAGTCCCGGAGTTGCTTGATGTACCATGGTGTATTGAGCAAACTTAGGTTGGCAACGGTCACATCTTTACGGACGCCTTCCACTTCCTGGAGGTACCAGAGCGGGAAGGTGTCGTTATCACCATTCGTAAAAATAACAGCGTTCGGTTCGCAGGATTGCAGGAAGTTGTAACTCATATCCCAGGCGACGTAATTGCCGGTTCGGTCATGCTGATCGTAACTGGCTCTTAGCATCAATCCGGGGATAAATATGATCATCAGAACAACGGCACCGGCACCCAGCCGTTGCGCCAGTTTCTTTTCCCGGACATACGTTCGGATATAGTCGATCAAAGCAGCGGCGCCAATACCAATCCAAAGTGAAAACGCCAGGAAACTACCCACATATGAATAGTCTCGTTCCCGGGGTTGCGGATTGTCTTGATTCAGGAAAATAATCACGGCCAGCCCCGTGAAGAAAAACAGGGTAAAAATTGAAAAGGCATTTTTGGGATCTCGATACGACTGGTAGAACATTCCAAAAAGCCCCAATAGCAGCGCTAACGGTAACCCGAATTGGAGCCAGTCAACGCCATCTTCACGGCTGTTGGCGCCGAAAGCCGTCACGCCAGGTTCACCCACAGGACCCCGGCCCGCAAATTGCCAGAGGAAATAACGCCAATACATTTTTTTAACCTGATACGAAAGGAAGAAGTCCCATTGTTTCCCAAGATTGTAAGTAGCGTATTCGCGATTCTGGGCGCCGGAAAATTCACGGCCGCCATTGGCCGGCGCTCCCACAACCTCCGACTCACTGGGCAATCCGGGGTACTTTCGCGGTAATTGGGTAATGGCGCCATACTGCTCCCGATCCAGGTAAGAAATTGCTGCCGGAATGGTGTCCGGGTTGTTTTCGTCGATAGACGGATCCTGGCTCGAACGGATAAAGATGAGGGTGTAACTGGAATATCCGATTAGTACCAGGACCAAAGAAGAAAAGATGAGGGATAAAATCGGTCGTTTGGCCCGGATGGCCCACACGCCGAGACCCACAACAACCAAAACAATAAAGACCACGCCGGATATACCCAATGCTCTTGCCATTCCGGGCAATCCTTTGATGATTCCATTGTTAATTGTGAAGAAGCCAATACCGGTGATTAAAACGACAATAAGAAATGATTTCCACTGAAACTCCGTTTTCCGGAAATACATGATTAGGGCGATATAAGGGAGCGTAAGCAAATTCAATAGATGGATTCCCGTTGCCAGGCCGATCAGGTAGGCGATAATCAAAAGGTACCGTTCGTTTCCCGGCTCATCGGCTTTTTCCGACCACAATAGGATTAACCAGATCGTCAACGCCGTGAACAATGTGCTCATGGCATACACTTCCGCTTCCACGGCATTGAACCAGTTACTGTCCGTTACTGCAAAGACCAAAGCGCCAACCAGTCCACCGCCGATAGCCATGATCACATCCATGGGTTCGTTCAAACCCTTGCGGAGTTGGGCAACTATTTTGACCAGGATCAGGTAAACCAGCATGACGGCAACCGATGTAGCCAACGGAGAGATTATATTGACACGCATGCCAATATCGGATCCGATCGGTAACATGGAAAACAACCGGCCCAGGATCAGGAATAGGGGACTCCCGGGAGGATGGGGCACGCCCAGGGTGTAAGAAGTGGCGATAAATTCACCGCAATCCCAAAACGATACGGTGGAAGCCATGGTTGAATAATACAGGATTGCTGAAAAGATAAAAACAATACCCGCAATGATGCGGTTGGTGCGATTAAAATTTGTCATTCCGTCTTAAATCCTTCTATGTTCACGATCCGTTTGCAGCAGCCGGGTTGGGTCCGGATTCTACCGAGTAGGCATCCTTGAGCTCACCAAGCAAAGAACTGATATATGCATCTTCTTCTTTGCTTAGATTTTGATCCAGACGTTTGTAAAGCATGTCTAACATGTCGATGGATACGGCGGCTTGCCTTAAATCTTTTTCAGGTTCTTTGCCCTCGGGAGTTTTTATTCGCCCCATGGCGATCCAGGCGCTATGGACCAGTGACGCGATCAATTGATCGAATAATTGTTCCTCGGTCATCTGGCTGCTCAGCATAATTCTATTCCTTTTTCCCTTCGTGGTTCCGGGAGATTCGTTCCCGGACAAAGCCCGGGAATTTAGCGGTAAGCCCTGCAAGGAATGAACTGCAAATTCATTTGGATAAATGACGATCAAAAAAAGGCTTCTTGACTATCTTCCCTAATGAAAAGTTGAGATTGTCGG
>CAZJWP010000057.1:5524-14223 GCA_964549745.1 uncultured bacterium
GCAACCCAGACCATAGACGAACTGACCCGGGGATTAAGCAGACCCTGAATAAAGGATAAAACTCCCCGCCAGGCTCCTCGCAATAACTGACCGTTTTTCCCGGCTTGCCGCTCTGACAGCAGACAAATGTAGAACGGATCCAACGGCAGCGTTTTGAATTCCTGCGGGTGAAAACCAACTTCCGTTAACAAAGCCTCCAACCGAGTCGGAGAATAATGCATCAAATGGCGGGGAACATCCCAGGCCGCCCAATCAGGTCCGTATTGTTTGGATTCCCACGAATTTGAATTCGGGACGGCAATAATCAGTACTCCACCCGGCTTCATCGATTCGGCAATTCGTGTCAGTATCTCTTTAGGATTGGGCAGATGCTCCAACACATGCCAGAGCGTCACCACATCCAATTCGGAGACGTTCGCTTCTGCAAAGGATTCCGGAGACACGACAACCTTTCCAAGTTTATCGCCGGCGATTTTTCGTGCGCCTTCCGCCGGTTCTACGCCGTGAACGGTCCAGCCGGAACCCTGCATTTCTTCCAGAAAGAATCCCACGCCGCAGCCGTAATCCAGAATGACGCCGGTTTTTAGTCCGGTGTGGGATTGTACAAATCTGCGCTTGGAACCCACAGCGAAATTCCGTGCCAGTTGGTAGGTTCGTCCCCATAACCCTTTCGGACTCCCGGAATGGGACACATAATCCTCCGACTGATAGTAACGTCCGATTTCACTTTCCACCGGAGGATTGGCGGTGAACGTAAGCCCGCAGTTGGTGCAATCGTAAAGGTCAAACCACTCCCGGCTCACTAACCGATCCTGGCAAGCAAACCGAAGGGTTGTTTCCGCCCGGCCGCACAACGGACAGGCGGGAGATGTGTTTTCAACTGATGCTGACATAATCCAAATATTGTTTGTAATGCCGCAAAAATTCAATCCTCAGCATTTGATGTTGGGGATTTCTCAAATGCGGGTCCTGTTCAATCGTTTCAAAAGCGGCTTGCCGCGCATTCCGGATAATCGGTCCGTCATTGATCAAATCTGCCAGTTTGAATTGGATAAATCCGCTTTGGCGAAGACCGAAAAACTCCCCGGGACCGCGGATTTTTAAATCCGCATCCGATATATCAAATCCGTCACTAATTCTTTCCATAATAGATAAACGCTGGTTCGCCAGATCGGTGGTGTTCCGTTTGACCAGAATACAGTAACCCTTTTCAGTCCCTCGGCCAATCCGGCCCCGAAGCTGGTGCAATTGCGTCAGCCCAAACCGATCCGCATGTTCCACCAGCATGATGGTGGCATTGGGCACGTCAATTCCCACTTCAATGACGGTAGTGGCCACCAGAAGCTGGATTTGATTAGCAGCGAACGCCTTCATGACTTCGTCTTTTTCGTCCCGTTTCATCCGGCCGTGAAGCAGCCCGACTTTGTATTCCCTGAATTCTGTTTTGGATAACGCTTCGCTGGCTTCCAAGGCAGCGGCCAAATCCGATTTCTCCGATTCCTCTACCAAGGGGTACACAACCATACATTGGCGTCCGGCCGTCATTTCCTTCCGCATAAATTCGTACACATTTCCCAACCGGCTTGGCGCCACAACCGACGTCAAAATCGGCTGCCGGTTCTTGGGCATCTCATCCAGAATGGACACGTCCATGTCGCCGTGATACGATAACGCCAGCGTACGGGGAATCGGCGTGGCCGTCATGGCCAGCACATGCGGATGAAATCCTTTTTGCAAAAGGGCGCCGCGTTGAACCACGCCAAAGCGATGCTGTTCGTCGATAATGGCTAAGCCCAAGTTTTGGAAATCCACATCTTTTTGGATCAGGGCATGGGTTCCAACGACGATCGGGATTCGCCCCTCGGCGATGCCGGATAGAAGTTTTTTGCGTTCCTTTGCCGGTGTTTTTCCAAGCAAAAGTGCACAGGGAATTTTGACCGCATCGAACAACGCTTTGAAGGAATTGAAATGCTGCTGAGCCAGAATTTCCGTCGGCGCCATGACGGCAACCTGCACATTGTTGTCAACGGCAATCGCTGCTGTCAACGCGGCTACCACCGTTTTCCCTGAGCCCACATCACCCTGCAAAAGGCGGTTCATGGGCGTGGATGTTTCTATGTCTTTTCGTATTTCCTTCATCACCCGTTTCTGGGCGTCGGTGAGTTCGAAAGGAAGTTCGGCAAACACACCGTGGATTGCATCTCCGGCGATTGACAATGCCTGGGTTTGCTCCTGCTTGACGGCCTGCCGTCGCAGCGCCATAAGGAGTTGCAGGAAGAAATGTTCTTCAAACTTCAATCGGTGTAAAGCCGAAACCAATTCATCTTCCGATTCAGCGAAATGCATGTGGCGCAGAGCCGAATCCCGATCGGCCAGTTTATACTGATTGATGATCTCTCGTGGAAATATTTCCGGGATGGGTTCCACCAAATTGAAGACTGTCTGAAAAATTTTCCGGAGCGGACGTTGATCCAGGCGAACTTTCTTAAGTTCTGCGGTGAGGGGATACAGAGGGATGATCCGACCCGAATTCAGGGGATCGTCATCTTCATTCAGTCGATCGTATTCCGGATGGACGATTTGCAGTCCGCCGTAGAATTCCGCTTTCCCGTGTACGGCCAGACGGTCCCCGATTTTCATGGATCGCTTGATATAGGTGACGCCCTGGAACCACACCAGGTTGAGCTGTCCGGTTCCATCGGTAAGGATAGCCTGGAACAGTTTGCGCTTTCGCGTGGGTTTCTCACCACAGGCAGCGATTTTTCCAACGACGGTGACGGGCGTTCCGGGTTTCACATGCCCGATGGGCGTAACGGTGGTACGGTCCAGGTGTCTTCGGGGAAAATAGGTGATCAGGTCTTCGACGGTATTGAGACCGATAGATGCCAGAGCTTCGGCGCGGGCCGGACCCACACCTTTGATAAATTGCAGGTCAGTTCGGAGTTGTACCGACTGAACGGTCACCGAAACTCAGTTCCAGGATTTGCGATAAGTGTAGGTGATCACCTGGGACGATTCAGGAAGAATCGTCACCGGGAAGTAGATGGTATTAGCATCTTCTTTAATATACATGGTGGATTCGTCCCGGATGACCCAATCGCCGGATATATTTTCAATCACCTTCACTTGGATAGAATCCTTCTGCTGATTCGTGATGGTGATCTCGATACTGGCATCTTCGCTTTTCCGTTGACGATTATAATTCAGGACTTTCCGCTTTCCGGTTACGTCAAAAGCCCGGCCGCCATTTAATTCTACCGTACCGCCAATGGGAACCGGTTTCAACCGATCCTCCCCCAGAAACTCCAGCCCGGTGTCGGTTTTTAAATACATTTTAATTACACCGGCGGGAAGCGGAATGTCCAGATGATTCTCTTCCGTGTTTTTGAAGGTCACCCGTACTTCCAGTGGCTCTTCTTTCTGTGATCGCTCCGAATTACGGAATTCATAAGTTTTTTGGTATCCAATTTTTCGCGGATCGTATAAGGCCGTGGTGAGCATAGTCCCGGCAGAAAGTGTATATTTTTTATTGAGGCGGTAAATATGAAAATCGCCTAGTCCCGATTCCGAAGGCAGGGCCGCATCAGCCTTATTCATGGTTTTCATCATGGGTAGAAACCTGGCACCGGATTCTAAAGGTTTCTTGGAAGGTCGATTCAGTTGGCCCTCTACCAGACTAAGTCCCAGATTGGTAAAGTCGGCTTTGGAATTGTTTTTAATCGCGGCTTCCACCGTTAGTTCAGCCGATGTACCAGGTTCATTCATAATCATGCGGTATTGTGCATTCCAATCGAACCCGGTAGATAAATAAAGTACATAACCTTTCACGGTTTTGCCCGATTGGCTATCCAGCCGCCAGGCCAGGTCCGGAGAACCATCGGTGGATGTGAGAATGCCTTTGGAGGTTACATAGTCGATACGATTCAAGGGAATTACGATGATATCGTCATCATCCTGGAGTGTAATTGTCGAAGATGAAAACTCCAGCAGGGTACCGGATTTGACTTTGTCGTTGGTTACTTTTACTTCGATTGGTTGATCAATTTGGGACGCAAGGTAACTCCATCCCCGGGATTGATCTTTGGTGTACCACTGATCGCGAACGGTTGCGCCGTCCAATTTTAAAAACGGCGAATCGGGCAACAAACCTTCAGGCAAATGGGTGACATGAACCGTATTTAAACCCTTGTTCAGGGTCCACTGCACCGGTTGTTTGATCAGGGCGTATCCGTCTTTGTATAAAGTCATTTGAGTGGACGGTGATTGAGCCCACGCCAACGAAAGCGTTAAAAAACAAGCGATAATCCTCATTCCAACAACTCCAGATTTGCGGTTAATTTCTGCATTTCTTCGGTCATTTGCGCATATTTTTCTTTTTCTTTTATGACCACAATTTTCGGTGCATTGTTCAGGAATTTTGGGTTCTCCAGTTTTTTCCGCAGGCGATCCAAATGGCCGTCCAGTTCACCCTGCCGTTTTTGCAGCCGATTGCGTTCCAGATCAATGTCGATCAAACCTTCCAGCGGTACGAAGAGTTCCAATCCCCGAACCACGGCAGTGGCCGAATGCGCCGGACGTCCCGCGTCGGGCCGGATCGTCACCGATTCCAAAGTGCCCAACGATTGTAAGATCGGGATTTGACCGTTAAGTTGTTCTGCAATTTCGCCATCGCCGCGAATCACCACATTCGCCTTCTGTGACGGCGGCACATTCATCTGGCCGCGGATGGTCCGGACAGCGGTTACCACAGCCTGAACCAAAGTCATTTGCCGGTCAGCTGACGGATTTACAAATGCTTTATTTGCCTTTGGCCAGGGCGAAACGATCAGATCCTTTTCATCCTTCCGGCGGAGGTGACTCCATAATTCTTCGGTAATGAAGGGTGCATAGGGATGCAGCATGGCCAGGATTCCGCGCAGCACGGTTACGGCAACAGCCTGGGCCTGTTGAACCCGTTTTTCATCGCCGGAGCGGAAACGGGTCTTGGCGATTTCCACATACCAGTCGCAAAAATCACTCCAGGTGAATTCGTAAATCACCTTGGCGCCCTCATTAAAGTAAAAGCGATCCAATTGCCGGTTCAATTGTTTTACTGCATTTTGAAAACGGTGAAGAATCCACTGTTCCGGCAATTCCAGTGTTTTTGGATCGGGTAATTCCGGTGCTTCACCCTCCAGGTTCATGAGGACAAAGCGGGAAGCGTTCCACAGTTTGTTCATGAAATTCCGGCCGACTTCCAGCCGCGAATTGGTGAAGATAACATCCAGTCCCTGGGGTGCCATCAGCATAATGCCAAAGCGAACCGCATCGGTTCCGAATTGCTCAAACAGATCAAAGGGATTCGGAGAATTTCCAAGTGATTTGCTGAACTTCCGGCCCTGTTCATCCCGCAAAATAGAGGTGAAATACACATCCTTGAACGGAATTTCACCGCGGAATTCCAGCCCGGCCATGATCATCCGGGCCACCCAAAAGAATATGATATCCGGTCCGGTAACCAGCGCATCGGTGGGATAAAAGTAATCCAAATCTTTGCTCTCATCGGGCCAACCTAACACACCCAGCGGCCACAACCAGGAGCTGGCCCAAGTGTCCAGCACGTCCGGATCCTGCTCCCAGCCTTCACCTTCCGGCGGTTCCACACCGCAATAGGTTTCGTCGCCGCGGTACCAGACGGGAATTCGGTGGCCCCACCACAACTGACGGCTGATGCACCAGTCGCGAATGTTGTCCAACCAATGGTTATAGGTCTTTACCCAGTGATCGGGGTGGAATTTCACTTTGCCGGAATTCACCGCTTCCTGCGCCGGAGCGGCCAGGTCTTCCATTTTCAAAAACCATTGCTCGGTAAAATAGTACTCAATGGGAACGTGACCTCGTTCGGAATACCCCACATTGTGGGTATAGTCCTCAATCTTTTCCATCAGACCCAGCGCTTCCAGGTCTTTTACCACCTGCTTCCGGGCCGCTTCGCGCGACAAGCCGCGATAGGGCTCGGGTACATTGTCGTTCAGCGTGGCGTCTTCGTTCAGGATTTGCACAAATTCCAGGTCATGAGCTTCGCCCATGGCAAAGTCATTGGGATCGTGAGCGGGAGTCACTTTCACGCAACCGGTACCAAATTCAGGATCCACAAATTCGTCGGCGATGACCGGAATGATCCGGCCGACCAGCGGCAATTCCAGCTTCTTCCCGATCAAATGTTGAAATCGCTCATCCTTCGGATTGACGGCAACGGCGGTGTCGCCCAGCATGGTTTCGGGCCGGGTGGTGGCTACAACAACATAGTCATCGGAATCGACCACGCTATACCGGAAATACCAGAGATGTCCCTGCACTTCACGGTGAATCACTTCCTCGTCGCTGATGGCGGATTTGGACACGGGACACCAGTTCACCAGGCGATGTCCGCGATAGATCCAGCCTTTTTTGTAGAGTCGTACAAAAGCTTCGTACACTGCGCGGGTGTATTCGGGAGACATGGTAAAGTGCTCCCGGCTCCAGTCGCAGGAACAGCCCAGCTTCTTCAGCTGGCTGATAATAATCCCGCCGTATTCTTCTTTCCATGTCCAGGCGTGCTCCAGGAATTCGTCGCGGGAAAGTTGATCCTTGGTGAGTCCCTTTTCCTTGAGCATGGCCACCACTTTCGCTTCGGTGGCAATGGAGGCGTGATCGGTTCCCGGAATCCAGCAGGCTTCTTTGCCTTCCATCCGCGCTTTGCGAATCAGGATGTCCTGCATGGTATTGTTCAACACATGACCCATGGTGAGCATGCCGGTCACATTGGGCGGCGGGATGACAATGGTGTACGGTGTTTTCCCGGAGTCTGTGCGGGCGCTGAAATAATCTTTATCCTGCCAGTCTTGGTACCAGCGGTCTTCAATGGTATGGGGTTGGTATACTTTGTCTAATTCAGGCATTGTCGTGAGTTTTTCGGTTTGCAAAGGAGTCAGCGTTCCAGCGCCAGACTGAAAGCTGTGGTCAGTTTCAATACATTTTGATTGGCCTTTACCAAATTAGAACACAATATCTGGCAAAGATTCTGCATAATCTTATATCCCATTTTTGGATGAGCGTCACAAATCTCAAAGAGTTCGTCTTTCATCAACTGTCCCAAAGTACAATCGGTCATGGCGCGGACCGTTGCCGTCCGGCGATCGTCTTTGTTGAACAAAGACATTTCACCAAACAATGGACGAATATCGCTGGACAGTTTGATAATCGCTTTTTCGCGATTGTCTCCCCCGGCTTTGGAAAGCGGGAGGGTCAGGTTTTGGGTGATTTCCACGGTCCCTTCCAAAAGCAAATAAATGGAATCACCAATTTCGCCTTCCACGATGAATTCGGTTCCGGCGGGGACATTCACTTCTTTAAAAGCGCCTTTAAAATAATTCAATTCCGCATCTGTCAATTGATTGAAGATGGAAAACTGGTGGATACGTACTAAGTCCATAGTCATCTCACGGAATCACAATAGCCCGTTCATTGGGCTTGATAATATATTCATCAGTAGGATTGATCACAGTGCGGACTTTGCTTTCTTCCTGAAGGGAAATCCCCCCTTCTTTGAGCTTCCGTTCAATAAACGCGTCCAGCGCCGATGAATCGGCGGAAAGGATTTCGCCGATACCCAAATTCTCATCTTCGGAAAAAACGCCAATCAGCACCCAGTGCTTTTTTGCCCGGTACCATTCAAACAACTCATCGTAGGTTTTTCCAACCAAATCATGCGGAATATTGACCCGCAGAAATCGGTTCTGCGATTGATTGTTGACCAGACTGCTCAGGGTTTGGGGAACGCCGGGATTGATCACATGAGATGCCACCATAAACGCACCGAAGTCGTCGCTGAGGACCACTTCGTCCGCGTTGGCGCGGCGGATATGTTTCAGGTTTTCGCGTTCTTTCAAATAAGCGATAACCCGTATTTCCGGTTCCATGGATTTGATTGTCAAGGTGGCGAAAATGGTTTTTTCGTCCGGGCTGGCTATGGCGCTATCGGTTTGATTCGGAATGATCACCACCGTCTTTGCCGAATGTAAGGAAGCCCGATCCAGAATATGTTCGTTGGTGAAATCACCGGCAACGTAATGGATACGCAAATTGTGAAATTTATTTTTCAGACTGTTGACTTCATCTTCGTTCAGATCATTGATCAACACCACGTCGGTACTATGATCACCGGCCAGGTATTGCATGGAATCCAGAATTTGTTCTCCATTCCGGTTCCAGCCGCAGAAGATGATATGTGAACTGACGTCTACTTTTTCCAATCCTTTTCCCTCCCGGATTTTTCTTGCCACAAAAATTGAGGAAATGGATGCTGTGAGCAACGAGACCAGTGAAATTCCTGCAAACATGACAAGAATGGCAAAGACCCTTCCCTCCGGCGTTTTGGGTGTAAAATCTCCGTAACCGACAGTCGTCATAGTTACAATGGCCCACCAGAAAGGATTTTCACCCTGGGCGATAGCGCCGGTTTCAAAGACCCGCAAAGCGAATCCTCCGACAAGCATTACGACCAAGAGTCCAAAACCGACCTGGAAGAACGAATTGCTAATCAGGGCTCGAAACCAATACCGCATCTGTTAAAATTAGCGCTTTCCCGATGGAAAAACCACGGAGGAAATCAGGGAAGATGAATCATGAGAAATGTTATGGCGATTCTGGAATCACTCAAATCAAGTTTTAAGGATGAA
>CAZJWP010000058.1:0-14124 GCA_964549745.1 uncultured bacterium
TGGGGTCGCACTATCTCCGTTTGCGATTCAATCTATAAACATGCAATTCCTATGGAATTATGGGAAAAGACAATGTTAAAGCAAAAAATCCCGGAGGGATTAAATATGTATAGAAAATGGAATATTATCGCAAGATTTTGACCCCATTCGGGGTCACAGAATCGTTGAACATGCTTCATTCTATAAACATGAAATTCCTACGGAATTATAGAAAAGACGATGATAAATAAAAAAAACCTCGGAGAGGTTTAATGTTTATAGCAACTAATGTGTTCAAGCAGGATACGACCCCGAATGGGGTCGCACTATCCTCTAACATGATACAATCTATAAATATAAAATTCCTACGGAATTATTAATAATTCAAACGAAAATGTAATGGCAAATACCTATTCACAAATCTACATTCAAATTGTTTTTGCGGTAAAAAACCGTAATGCTTTAATTCGCCCGGATTGGGAAACAGAACTGTTTAAATACATTACAGGAATAGTTCAAAACAAAGGGCAGAAAATGCTGTCAATAAATGGCACATCAAATCATATTCATTTTTTTATTGGCATGAAACCAACATGTTGCTTGTCTGATTTGGTAAGGGAAATTAAAAAATCATCAAATACGTTTATCCCGATAAAGAGAAAACCATGGTCTATGGCCGTGGTTGGATCATTTTTAATCATCCCGCGATCTGGATGTCGCGCTTATGGGCGTAATTTATAAGGTACCACGGGATTTTCCCGTGGGGCTCCATTAAGGAAAAGAAATTTTCAAAATTCAATTTCCAATGGCAGGAAGGTTTTGGGGCCTTTTCATACGGTCACTCACAATTGTCAGACGTGATACAATATATTGAAAATCAAAAAACGCATCATAAGAAACGAACTTTCAAAGAAGAATATTTAGCGTTTTTAAAAGCTTTTGATATAGATTTTAAAGATGAATATGTATTTCAATGGTTTGATGAAAATCCTAATAAATAAACGAACAGCTAAACGGAAAATGAAGTGCCTTGAAACCCCGCACTCCACATAGCCAAGACCGTTTAAATAATAGAGATTAGCGGCCGCCCAAACTGAAACCCCAATCCACTAACCACCGGGGAAGGAGTTTCATAAGCGGCACAACCAGACGCCACTGCCAGGGAAATACATATAGAGGTTTACGCGCTTCGATAGCGGCTGCCATTTTCTGAGCAGCCACATCCGCATCCATAAGAAAGGGCATGGGATAAGAGTTATTATCTGTCAAAGGTGTCCGGATAAAACCGGGGCAAATTGTAATGAGCGAAATTCCGTCCCGGGCCAACACGGCCCGCCAACCATCTGCCAGAAAACGAACCGCCACTTTTGATGCCGAATACCCGGATCGTCCCGGCAAAGCCCGGAAACCGGCCACTGAACTGATAATAGCAATGCGGCCTGATTTCTGTTTCCTGAACTGTTCCAAAAAAGGAAAAATGATGTTTAACACACCGTGGATGTTGGTATCGACGATTGCATTAATTTTGGAAATATCACCGGAACTGATCCCATCGGTTCCACTGATACCGGCATTTGCAATCAGAATGTCGATCCCGCCGGTTTCGGCGATAAAATCATCGGCTGCCCTTTTACAGGCATCGTAATCTGTGACATCCAGCGTGTAAATAACCGGTATCCCGCCTTTTTTTCGTATGTCATCAGCTATAGATGAAAGGGCGGATTCCCTTCGGGCTGCCAGCCCGATCGTAGCTCCGTTTTGGGCATATTCCAAAGCCATGGCGGCCCCTAAACCGCTGCTGGCTCCGGTAATAAAGATTCGATTACTCAAACTTTACCGGAAAGCTCTTTTTGTTAAAATACATCCGCATGTCTGAAATCCGTTGTACGGAAGGGTCAGGCAATATTCGCCGAGCCTGTAAAAATTGATTGTACCGGTATTCGTTGTAGTCGGCTCGAGTGGAGTCCAGGCTGTTAATTTTAACCAGAGTCGACGAGTGAATAAATTCCGTATCGCCGATGTAAATCCCAACATGCGTGACTCTCTCCGGTTTGTCATTCGTTTTCTTTTTCCCAAAGAACAACAAATCACCGGGATGAAGAAGTGAAAAATCCGGTTTCTGTGAGACAAATTCGCCCACCGCTACTTGCTGAGAAGCATCCCGGGGAAGCAGAATCTGATTCATAAAGTAAACTGTTTTGGTGAAACCGCTGCAATCCATTCCTTTGGATGATGTACCTCCCCAAAGGTAAGGAAAACCCAGGAACGTCTTCGCCTGTTTTACAATGGATGTTTGTGTTGATCGCATGGAATTTGCCCAATCGTTGAAATCCTGTACCTGATCAGCTTTCACGAATCCAATGCGTCCATCCGGGAATTTTACTTCCCAAAAACGTTCGCCCCTGGATACGGTTTCAAGAATACTTCCAATCACCAAATCGGAAATCGGTTGCACGGAATTCTCCGATTGATATACAAATCCAAACGGTTGTGTGAAAATACATCGCTTAGACGATTTCCAATTGTCCAGAGCGGCGCTGTCCATCACCGACAAGGTCGATGCATTGACCCAGCCAAAATAATCATCCGGAGTCTGGATCAATTCCCAACCATTTTGTTCTTTATAACGCCGGATGGGTGTTCCTAAAATTGCCTGAGTAACCAATTCAGAACTCACGGATGGTTTCGCCCGCAGATTTGATACGGAGGTCGTGACCAAACCATAAAAGATTCGGTTTAAATCACCGGTGGGTAAAACAGTGACGTTTAGTTTGATATCGAGATGGTCAGCTTTGATCCGGTTGGTAATGGCGGGAATCACTTTTGGTTGTGAAGTTTCGCCGCGGATAACCACATCTCCTTTTTCGGTCACAGCTTCCAATGAGTAGATGCAAACACGGTGATCAGGAGCCAGGGTTTTCCCGACTTCACTTACGATGATTTTGGCGGTGTCTAAAGTGTTATCACTACACTGGACTAACAACCCTGAACTCATAATTATGAATAAAAATGAGAGCCGGTACTTATGATGTTTAAGTTGTTTCATAATGGTCAAATAATTCTGAAATGATCCATCCGTTCAGAGGTTGAAGTAGAGTAGCGGAACAGGTGTTGACATTTCTGTTGATGTTTTTGAAAGAAAACCCGAGAACAAGGCAGCTCGTTCATACGATGTTCAAACCATGAAATCAGGCCCGGAAACTTTGACAACCCGGACCTAACGAGTCAAAAGGAATTGATTGAGTTGAAACATGCATTTGGTAAGTCAGGACAGTTTATCGCTGGCAGGAACACCATCCTGATTATTTAATGTTGCAAAATATCGCCGGGCTTCTTTCATCACCCGCGGTGAAAGGAGGATTGTGCTGATCACGGTGGGGATTGCCATAATGGCGAACATGCCATCAATAAAGTTGATTACCATATCGATGGTGACCATGGCTCCGGCAATTAGTGTTAAAACATAGATCAGGTTGTAGCCCTGAATCCACCGTGTACCAAAAAGGTAATTAGTGCATTTCCCGCCGTAATACGAATATCCGATCATCGTGCTGATACTGAAGGTAAGGACCGAAAGCAGGAGAATTAAATGACCGATGGGCCCCAATTCAGCGGTGAAAGCTTGTGTAGTGAGCGTCACTCCATTGGCGTCACCAGAAGACCATGTACCGGAAAGAAGAATAGCAATCGCCGTCACCGAACAGACAATAATTGTATCGATAAACGGCCCCAACATGGCTACCAGACCTTCCCGGACAGGTTCCTTGGTTTTGGCCGCGCCATGGGCCAGGGCTTCGGTTCCGATACCGGCTTCATTGGAAAATGCCGCCCGGCGGATTCCGGTAATGATGACTGCTCCGACAGCTCCGCCCAGAACCGCTTTGCCCGTGAATGCATCTGAAATGATGAACCAGATCATGGAAGGGATTTGGGTGAAATGTTTTAGAAGGATGAACAATCCGGCACCCATATATAGCGCGACCATGAACGGGACCAGCCGCGAGGCAACCAGACCGATCCGTTTGATGCCGCCAAAGATCACCGATGACACCAACAAAGCCATTCCAACCCCAATTAGAAAATTGAAAGTGTTTGGATGGATATTCATACTTCCACTGGTGATGAATTCATCTCTGAGAATTTGAGTCAGTTGATTTGCCTGGAATAAAGCAAAACAACCGAATAATCCGGCCAGAGCGAACAAAACCGCCAGGGGCTTGAATTTTGAACCCAATCCCGTCTCAATGTAATACATGGGTCCGCCCTGAATCTGACCTCGGTCATCTTTCCCGCGATACATGATACTAAGTGTACAGGTGAAAAATTTAGTGGACATTCCGACGATAGCACTCATCCACATCCAAAACAATGCTCCCGGTCCTCCGGTATAAATGGCAATCGCCACACCGCTGATATTTCCCATCCCGACTGTACTGGCCAGGGCACTGGAAAGAGCCTGGTAGTGCGGAATATCACCGGGATCGGAATCCGAATCATACTTTCCCCGGAGGACGTTGATACCGTGTTTAAAATACCGGAAGGGTACAAACCGGCTGTAAAATGTGAAATAAATTCCGCCGCCAAGTAAAAGGACCAGTAACGGCCAACCCCACATAAAACTACTGAATGCCGTCAAAGCGCGATCAAGAAAATTCATCATTTGCACATTCCTCTAAATCTTGATGAAAATTTTATTCCGGTACATCCACTGCAGGACGACCCACCACATCACCACGTGGAAAAAAGCGAATAATAAGGACCCATTATAATTTCCTGCCAGCGGTCGAAAGACAGTTTCATACAGATATGTGTAAGCTGAAACGGTATCTCCACTGAGCGTCATTTTGATTTTCAGAATTATTCGTCCCCAAATGCCCGATGCGGCAAAAATGAAAATCGAATTTGTACCAAAGATGACTAACGGAGTCACCGCTTTCTTGTAGCCCTTTATATCAATTATCCAGATCATAGCGCCTAATACAATGGCAGCCAAACCGCCCGTATATAAAACATATGAGCTGGTCCAGATCGATTTATTGATCGGGAAGAACAGTCCCCAAATCCATCCGACTACGCCCCAAAGAGCTCCAATCGCCAGCATATCTTTCACCACTTCAGTCTTGTTTTGTTTGGACTGGATCAGGATTCCGATTTCATAGCCCAACAAGACGGTTACAATTGCCGGGAGCGTACTCAACAAGCCTTCAGGATCGAAAGGAATACCTTTCCCGTGCCAAACATGCCCGGCTCCGAATATCGCAAGATCAATCCGGCGAACCAGGTTGTGTTCCATGGAAAATGGATCGGGTCCGCCAAAGATCAGCAGGGCCAGCCAGTAACCAATCAATATTGAAGCCATGGTAATCCAACGCGCTTTTGGTTTTAGCGATATCGCAAGGATGGCGGCAATTCCGTACGCCAAAGCGATCCGTTGCAAAACACCCATAACTCTAAAATTACTCCAGTCCCAATCCTGACGAATGAATGGAAAAGCGGCCATTGCAGAGCCAATCAGAAAAATAATAACCATACGCTTCAGGATTTTTTTCAAGAGATCGGAGGTGAGGGAGTAATTATAAATTTTGAACGAATATCGCATGGCCACACCGACAATAAAGAGGAAAAATGGAAACACCAAATCAGTGGGTGTACAGCCATTCCATTCGGCATGATCAAAGGGTGTGTAAACATAGGACCAACTTCCGGGGTTGTTCACCAGGATCATTAAGGCGATGGTCAAACCACGGAACGCATCCAGCGCAACCAGCCTTTCTTGCATTTTAACCATAACTATTCCTCCTTCTTACCAAATTCAGGGTCGATAGGTAAATATTTGATCAGGATAAATCCCGGGATCGTCGCGATAAGCACCCAGATAAAGAAATGGTGGTACCCGATGATTTCCTGCAACCAGCCGCTGAACATGCCGGGGATCATCATTCCCAAAGCCATAAAACCTGTGCAGATCGCGTAGTGCGCCGTTTTATGTTTTCCTTCAGCGACCAGAATCATGTACAGCATAAATGCGGTAAATCCGAAGCCATACCCAAATTGCTCTAAACCGACGCAACCGTTGATGATCCAGAAATTGTCCGGTAGCGCAGCAGAAAGATACACATATACAGCGTTGGGAATATTGATGGCAATGGCCATCCACCAGACCCATTTTTTGAGTCCGTCACGAGCCGCAACGATTCCACCCAGAATTCCACCCAGAGTGAGCATCAACATCCCTACGGTACCGTACACAAAACCGTATTGTCCCGTGGTGAGCGCCATTCCGCCGGCTTCCTGTACATCCAGCATAAAGAGCGGTGCAACCTTCACCAACTGTGCTTCTCCTAAACGATATAAAAGAATGAAGGTGATTGAGATCCAAATACGTTCTTTGGTGAAATATTCTGCGAAAACAGAACCAAAGTTCTTGAAGAACTCACTCCACGAAATGGACGACGCTCCGGTATCATCCGACGGTTTCGGGAGGATAAATCGGTGATAAAGGAAAAAGAGGATAAATAAAACGGCCAACACTCCAAACGTAATCATCCATGCCAGTGGAATGTTTCCGGCACGGGCTTCGAATTTTGCGGATACACCTGTTTTTAATTTGGGGTCGATCTGGACCAAGGCCATGACCGGGTGATCCCAGTTTTCAGCCGTGAATTCACTGCGTCCGCCTTCCAAAAGTGAAATGCTTTTATCACCGCTGATTCGACCAAAATTTACTACCACTTTCTCACCATCTTCCGGCGGTCCGGAAAGATGGTACCGAATGATGCCCACATTTCCCTGCATTCGTGAAACCGGTTCATTCTGTTCAGTCCCAAACCATTTTCGTAAAACGCGTTCCAATGGTCCTGAAACCCAATTCGACCAGAATCCGGCCGTTTCCTCCGATTTAGCACCCGATGTTTTTTGTGGTATCATCACACCATTCTGTGCTTTGACCTCACTCCGAACCGAGTCGACAAAAGCTTTTGATTTTGGTTCGATTGGGATATGCAAACGAGGCGGATCAAGGACAATATGTAAATCGGGGTTGGAAACGGAATTTGTTCCGGTTACGGTTGGTGTAACCGCGCTTACAGGCTGGCTGGCTACAATAGCATCGACGGACGGTAATCCTGTGGAACTTTCCAGGTAGCCGGCAAAGATGATCAGGAAACCCTGTCCGGTGATCATCGCAAGGCGGTAAAAGGTGGACCGGATGCCAACAAACCACGCTTGTTTTTTCTGGCTGAGCCCCAGCATGTAGAATCCGTCGGCAGCGATATCGTGGGTAGAGGAACTGAAGGCCAATAGCCAGAAAAATCCCAGAGTAACTTTGAAAAATCCCGGAACCGGAATGGCCAGGACAAGACCGCCCAACCCGGCACCAATAATCAATTGGGTTGTAATAATCCAGAATCGTTTGGTTCTTAAAATGTCAACAACCGGACTCCAGAGCGGCTTGATCACCCAGGGCAGGTATAACCAACTGGTGTATAAGGCAATGTCTGCATTGGAAATGCCCATACGTTTGTAAAACACAACGGAAATAAGCATAACGATGACATACGGAATGCCTTCTGCGAAATAAAGTGAGGGTACCCAGTACCAGGGAGATCGTTGAGTGGTTTCCGACTTCATTGACTGTCCTTACGATAAATTGTAGTTAACTGTGCACCCGGATAATAGTGTTCGACGATGGTTTTAGCATCTTTATTATGAAGTGACATGCCGAGAGCGCCAATTTGACAAAGACCCACACCGTGTCCCCAACCGGCGCCTTTCAGGATAAAAACCGTCGGAGGAATTCCCTGACCCGGTTCAACACTAAATGCGGAACTGTAAAGAAAACCTTTGTGAAGAATCCGCCTGATTTCGTATTCGGACATAACCTGAAATGATTTTTCAACTCCGGAATTTTGGTATCGGATTGTCATCTGATTTAATCGACCGGAACCGCCGCGATTTTCAGGAATCAACTCCAGAATATTATCAGCGCCAAGATCCAGTTTTTCATTCAAAAGATCGGTTAAATCCCGCTGCGTATGGCGCACTTTCCAGCGGAAATACGTGCCCTGTTCATCCACATGCCCCAGATATTTACCCAAATCGGTTTCAGGGATCATTTGCGGGCTGCACCACGATTTTGGCGGATTACGAAGCCAGGAATCAAATTGAGAAGCATCCGTCAGGTCCATCCGGATATCATCTGTAGGAGCTGTGTCAGAAAATACTTTAAAACAGGATTGAGCGGGACCGGACCAGATATGTTCGAAATTTTCGGTCATGCCTCCGCAAGATTTGGAATAACGTGCATCGCAGACTTCTCCATCCACCAGAAGGACTTGTCCGGTTGTGGCCAGAACTCCCCGCTTACTGTGGTCCGTAATATGACCTGC
Source organism: uncultured bacterium (assembly GCA_964549745.1). Taxonomy (GTDB): domain Bacteria; phylum Fidelibacterota; class Marinisomatia; order Marinisomatales; family J089; genus J089. Next base: position 8,367 of record CAZJWP010000058.1, read on the forward strand.
GCCCTGGTATCGTTGACAACAATCATCATTGCAAACATCCATGTCCAGATCACGATGCTTTTGTTCCACCGCGGCCAGTAGCCATGAACGGGCCACAATGGTTTGGGCTTCGATCAGGGACGACGGGCAGGCCGCGCCCATTTCGGAGGTCGCAACACTCATGAGGTAGTCTTCTACCGGCAGTTCATTGGTCACCACTAAATAACCATCTATATTTCGGAGTATAAGGTCCCCGGCGACGGAGATGGAAATAGCTTTTTGCCAGTGAAATCCCCGACCGGCTATGACCGGGTCCAGCGTGAGAAGATTTTGCTCATTCCCTGAGTTGGGATCTCTTCTGATGTGAATTTCGAGTGAGGATTGTTGCCCGATTTTTATATTTTCACCATTGGCGATACACGTGACATCTGTACTTAATTGGAAATTCCTGACACGATAGAATTCCGGCTTTGGGAAATGGAGGTGGAGGGTTTTTTGGTGATCTTCCGGCAGGATCAATCCGACCCGGATGGTAGGTTCGTGATTCGGTATCAACCCGGGTTTAAGCATACGTCTCCGAAACACCGGAATGGAGCCAGGCATCTATGCCGGCACCCAGAACCGGTGCCGAACGCAAAGATGAGAAAACAATAATATCTGACCGGAATCCGGACGGATTTGTATAGTAGGACCGGATCAGAGATTCCGGATATTCATGACAAAATGTGGATAGTTTTTCGACGAGCGGTTTCCAAAGAATTGATGTGGATTGCGATCTTTGAAGCAGATTTCCAAGACGTTGCCCGATAACTATCCGGCCCAAAAGCATTCCCATATATTCGTGAGTTTCGGAGAGTGGTTGTCGTTTTGGGTTAACAAATCCAAATCGGTTTTGCCAACCGATGGCCAGCGTTTCAATCCTTTCTGAAATCAAATCTGCCAAGCCATCAGCAACCAGTTCCATCGTTTTTATTGCAGTGGAATCGCCTTCGATGGCTTTATCCAGAATTGTGTCTGCATTGATGTTGGATGCCATCACTTCAGTCAGATCGCGATTGGCAATTTTAGCAAATAATGACTGAATCCCGCCGGCGGAAGCAAAACGCTCAAGTGAGATTCCATCCGCGTTTTTCAATTCCCAGGTTTTAGCAAGCCAGTGCTTGGTATAGTCAAAAGGTATTAACCGGCCGTTTATTTTTAACGCATCGGCGGCTCCGGTGCCGCCACCCAGATAGTAAGCATTTAAAACCGGAGAAAAAGCGCCGTTCCGGGCAAATTCTTCACCCATGCCGCAATAATCCGCGTCGCTGCCCAATCGTCTGATCGGTTTAAACTGATAGTCAAATTCATTGTGGCATTGTTCCTCAAGTTTATTGGCAAAATCCGGCATTCTTGGTCCGTTTGCCATTACAGCAATCCCGCATTTATCATTCGTTTTTAATCCCGGTAATCCCATCCCGATTAAAATCGATTCCGTTTGGGTTCCCTGAAGCGTATGCCGGATGACGTTCAGCGCTGTTTCCACAAAGGCATTTTCCTGCCGTGTTTCTGCTTCAGTGACCTTGATATTTTCCGATTCCATTTCCTTTAGCTGGATGTTGATATCTACCGGCCGGAATTCCGGGTCATAGTCCGCCGAATCCCGAAGTTCGGCCTCAAACGGATCGTTGGCTAAAAAAAACTGCCGTGTTTCAGGATCCCGTTTCAACCGGGCTCCACTGATTTTTGTGGCGCCACCATCCAAACCAATGCAAACAAAATTTCCCATACTAATACCGTGTGTTGAGCCGTTGGCGCCTGAGGATGGCTTTCCGGCGCATGTTATCTTTGGCATTGTCGTTCAGATCAACCGTCGATTGATCAATATTGTGATCGGTTCCGCCGGCATGCCGGATTACTTCGTAGATCGGATCGAAAATCCGACCGATCCTATATCGTTCACTCACATGTAAAACCATATCGTAATCTTCACCGTAGTTCCGCGCGTAGGGATCGTCGTTCATTCCGAAATATCCCATGGATTTGATGACTTCTATCGGCAGTGAACGCGGTGCACCGGCTCCATTGATCCGAAGCAGGTTATTCCGGCCGTTATCGTCCGTCCATTCGTCATGGGTGACGACCGGAATTTCCTTTACGCGGATGATCTCACCGGATGGAAGCTTTTCCCAAACCTCATAAGAACCAATAACCATACCGATCTGGGGATTCTCCTCGAATTTTGCGATGATCTTTTCTACCGCATCCGGCTTCAGGCGATCGTCCGAATCCAATTGGACGTAATATTCTCCGCGTGCATTTTTTACACCAAGATTAAGACAGAACCCGATGTTGTTGATGTCAGTGACAATGAGTTGAACTTCCGGATTTGTCGCCTGGTAGTTTTCGCCGCCTGTTTGGTAGGATTGTACTACCGGGACAGTCGGGTCATCGGCGCCGCCGTTAACCACGACAATCACTTCGATATTTTGCACGGTCTGTTTCATGACGCTTTCCAGTGCTATGCCAATGAATTCAGGCCGATTGTAAACAGGAATAATGACAGAAGCGGCCAGTTCAGGTTTGGTAGCCGGTTCCGGTCTGGGCTGGTAATATTTATTGGGTTCAAGAAAAGACCGGATGCGCCGCAGATGCGCCGAAAGGATGGACTCAGCTTCCAACTGTGATTCTTTTCCTGCCAGCAGATAATCAAAAACATTGGCCTCTTTTTGCCGGACTTCCACCCGGTAAAGGCTGCCGCGAATTTTGTTGGAAAGATGAATCACATCCCCAACTCCCATCAAACGCAGACGCAAATCATAAAGAGGATGATACTTCAACGAATCATCATTATTTCCTGCTAACTGTAGTTTTTCCGAATCAATAAAAAACACATAGCCAAAATCCTGGTTGTCGCGGATACGTCCCTCATGAAAGTCCAGAAGCCGCACGTCTTTGGACTGTCCTTCCGACAGGATTTCATAATCGCTATAGATTAAGGCTGCATCCGGATGGCGTTCAAAGGTAAGGTTTGCCATATCCAGTGCAGATTGCTTTAATAGAACCGGTTGTTGCTGGTTGTGGATGTAAACAATTCGAGGCGAGTTATTTGCATGGAAAGCATTCGCCAGCTGCTTAGCCAATTGGTCGTCATTCGGAATTATTTCGATGAGCGATTTGTATTTTTCGGGGATGTCTACCGGATTTTCGGAAACAAGTCCGAAAACATGTGCCGGCGGTAATGTTTGGGTGAAAATAGATTCAAGTGTTTCATCAAATCGAGCAGCGGAAAGCGATCCTTTTTCCGGAAGGTGAAAAATGGCGGCAAAGGCATTATCTGTCATGGATATAAATGTCCTGGATTATTACAAAATTCAAGTAAATAACTTAAACACAAGAAAGACGGGAATTAAATATTGATTATAAATTATTCGTGGAAATGGGAGCTAAAATGAAACGTTACTTTTGGGGACTACTCTTACTGACATTTGTTTTTGCCGGGCAGGTGGATTCGATTCGGGTCTATTCCGCCGCTATGGATTCTGCAATGCCGGCCATTGTAGTTACCCCGGACGAAAATGGAGGGCAGTCAGCCTTTCCTGTGGTCTATCTCTTGCATGGATACAGCGGGAATTATCGAAATTGGTCGGATAAAACCGATCTGGCCGCTGCCAGCGATCGATTTCAGGTTATCATCATTTGTCCGGAGGGCGGTTACGACAGTTGGTATTTGGATTCGCCGGTAAATCCGAAGAGTCAGTACGAGAGCTGGATCATCAGGGATTTAATTCCGTGGATCGATGCACATTACCGGACCAACGCGAGCCGGGATTACCGTGCGATTACCGGTTTAAGCATGGGCGGTCACGGCGCTCTTTATTTGGCCATTCGTCACCCGGATTTGTTTTCTGCAGCCGGGAGTATGAGCGGTGTGATGGATTTAAGTTTCTCAAGCAACCGTTATGGAATTGTAGACAAATTGGGTCCCATTGAAAAATATCCGGACCGGTGGAAAAATAACTCGATTGTGGGAATGGTGGACCAGATAAAGCCGGATTTACTTCACCTGTTCATCGATTGTGGCGTAGATGACCGGTTTATCGGTTTGAACCGGACATTACACGAAGCGCTGCTTTCCCGGGAAATTCCTCATGAATATATTGAGCGGCCCGGCGGACATTCCTGGGACTTCTGGACGCATGCGCTGGATTATCATTTACTCTTTTTCCGCCAACATTTTGATGTTGTCAGCCCACGATAAATCATTGAACCAACCGCTCCGAAACCGGTACTTTCATCCATGCGTTCCAAAAGCCTACTGATTTTCTTCTTAATCCTGAGCTGTACATCAGCGCCGAAATCCTCACCGGAGAAAACGGGTTCAAATTCTCCAGTAAAAGCGGAGACAACCCTGCCGCCGTCCCCGGCCCGGGTCACAACACCGGTTTCGACTAAAACACCTTTTCAGCAAGGATTGCTTAATAGCTATGATGTTTGGGAATTCCTCTCCGATCATCCGGATCAAAACGCAGTTACCGAAACAATCGGCGCGCCGGACTCGGTTTGGGTTGACGATAATAATACCATCCGTATTTGGTATTATTACATTCCTGCAATCAAAGACTACAATTCAATAGAATTCGATCCGGCAACCGGTAAATCTACCGGATTTGAGTGGGACTGATGATTCTTGCCCCTTCCATATTGTCCGCTGATTTTGCGGACTTAAAAACGGCAGTGAATCAGTGCAAAGCAGGAGGCGCCGAGTGGATCCATGTGGATGTGATGGACAATCATTTTGTACCCAACCTGACGATCGGTCCGGTGGTTGTAAGCAGTCTGCGGAAAGTGACCGATCTATTTTTGGATGTTCATTTGATGGTAACCGATCCGGCTTCCCTGGTAGAGCCCTTTGCCGAGGCCGGAGCCGATGCAATCACCATCCATCTGGAAGCCACGGATCGGGTTCCAAAATTAATCGATATTATTCGATCACGAGGTTTAAAAACGGGTGTTTCCATTAAACCAAAAACATCATTGGAAGATTTTTGGCCTATTCTTTCGCTGATAGACCTGGTACTGGTGATGAGCGTTGAACCGGGATTCGGCGGGCAATCCTTTATACCTGATGCTTTGGATCGAGTACGGGAGATCGATCAACGCCGAAAGACCTTCCATTATGACAGGTTGAAAATTTCTGTGGATGGCGGTATAAAACCGGAAAATGCACAATCTGTTCTGGACGCCGGAGCTGATATACTGGTGTCCGGTTCGGGAGTTTTCGGCACGGAAAATCCGGTAAAAACCATGCAATCATTTTTAGCCTTAAACAATTCGTAATTCCGGACAATATTCAATGCAAAAATTCAAAATTATTCTGGCGTCCGATCATGCCGGGTTTGAGCTCAAAGAGAAGGTGAAAACCAATCTCCAGGACGAGGGATATGAGGTGGAGGATTTTGGCGCCTATACCTATGACCACAATGACGACTACCCCGATTTCATTCTGCCCGCTGCCTATGCGGTTGCGAAATCGCCGCATGCCCGAGGCATTATTTTCGGAGGATCAGGGCAGGGAGAAGCCATGGCAGCCAATCGGGTAAAAGGTGTGCGGGCAACCGTTTTTTATGACGGTCCCGAAGAAATTATCCGATTATCCCGTCATCATAACGATGCAAATGTCCTGTCCTTTGGAGCCCGGTTTATTTCAACCGAAAAAGCGCTGAAGATGATCGATCTGTGGTTGAAAGAACCGTTCGAAGGTGAGCGGCATTTGAGGAGAATTAAGAAGCTGGATTGA
>CAZJWP010000059.1:0-13876 GCA_964549745.1 uncultured bacterium
AAATCTACTTAAGGATAAGAACAAAAACTATGCGTTTATTCACTGGAATCGCTTGTTAGTATTCTATTTTCGACACCCAGGGCAGTCGGTATTTCAAATAGGCATCCCGTTCCGGTGCAAATTTTTCCGGATGATCCAAACTGCCAACGGTAATATCAATTTGGTTTGTCCTCTTCGGTGACTCATACGTCAACGAGGTTCCACAATCCGGGCAAAATGTGCGATGTGCTTGTGTATCGGTTAGATACCGAACCGGTATCCCTTTGGTCCAGGAGAAACCGGAATGATCTGCCAGCATCCAGGCTACACTCTGTGCTCCGGCAGCTTTTCGGCAATTATTGCAATGACAATTCACAATCAGTTCAATCTCCGATGTAAGTTCGTATCGGATTTTTCCGCAATAGCAACCACCGGTAACAGTTTGATCACTCATAAATATTGTCCCTGTAAATTATTTGGAAACCTGTGAAAATAGTCATGGTCAAATCAAATTAAATTACACTAATTGAAAACACCCCGAAACAGTGAATACCTGCACAGATTTATCTCAATTCCATTCCATTACATTAGATCAAACAGCAGCGATTTATCCCGGGAATCGACAAGACACTAAATTCCTGTTCAATCAACGCCTATTAAGTCCGGTCCTGAATTCATTATCTCCTCGTTACCGTATCCTTGAAATCTCAGGGAAACGATTGTTCGGTTATCAGAACCATTATTTGGATACACCGGATTTTTCCCTGTACCTGCAACATCATAACGGTCGATTACCACGATACAAGATTCGATTTCGGCAGTATGTGGATACCGGAGGAATCCATCTGGAGATCAAAGAAAAAACCAATCGATCCCGAACAGTCAAACTCCGTACTGTACTTTCAGACGCTGCAAACATCCCGGACGTCTGGTATGGGAATGATCCGGAAGTTTTTGAATTCAAACAAACACTTACAGAACGGACAGGGTTGAAGCCGGATCAACTGAGGCCGGTTCTGGAAATAAACTTTTCACGTCTGACCCTGGTCAATATTGAGCGGGAAGAACGCATCACCATCGATACCCGTTTGCAATTCAAATCGCCGAACAAACAGACCGTTTTGGATTCGCTGGTTGCAGCGGAAATCAAGCAATCACGTTATGACCCCGGATCACCTTTTGTTCGGTGTATGCGTTCATTATCAATCCAGGAAACCCGATTCAGTAAATATTGCTTTGGTATTGTGGAACATGAACCGATAAAATACAACCGCTTCAAGCCTCGAAAACGGCTGGTGCAAAAACTAATGGAAAGTTAAACCATATCGTTATGGAAAATACACTTCAACTCACATCCCTGATTGCTACCTACGGATTTAACATGGTGGTAATCTTTGTTTTTATCGTTTTAATCTATAATCGATTCCAAACACATGAGTTCAGCTACATTTTTACCTTCTTTATGTTCAATACCATTGTTTTTTTTATCAGCCTGCTCTTTAGCAGCATTTCCCTGAGCGTGGGTATCGCCTTTGGTTTGTTCGCTGTTTTTGGAATTATGCGATACCGGACGGAACCAATACCTATTCGTGAAATGACCTATCTTTTTGGGTCCATCACGATTGCCTTACTGAATGGTGTAGCCGTACGCAACTTATCGCTTGAAATCACCTTGATCCCCAATCTGGCTATTTTGCTCCTTTCCTTTATTCTTGAATTTTTCATGTCCGGGCAGCCTGTGTTGTCCACAAAAGTCACTTACGAATTGATCGAGAATATCAAACCGGAAAATCATGATGTTTTATTGGAAGACCTCCGAAAACGTACCGGGTTTGACATTAAAAGATTTAAAATTCTTCAGGTGGACTTTCTCCGGGACATCGCGCGAATTCGGGTATTTTACCCGGTAGATTAAAGCCATGAATCGCTGCCAAAGGTGGCTTGTTTTTGGGGCGGCCGGCATTGCGAGTCTCAGCGCGGCCAATCTCTCTCATGAATTGTGGCCCGGGTTCAAGATTAAAAAGAAGTTGTCTCCCGGATTTGAATTAGAATTAAAACAACAGGTCCGGTTCAACCAGGATGCACATACATTCAAAAAAGCAATCACGGAAGGAACATTCGATCTTAATTGGTCAAAAAGGGGAACGATTCTCTTCCTGTATCGCTATTCAAATTTCCCGGATAAAATAACCCATCGCCTCGCCGGAGGCGGACAGATCAAATGGAAATTCTCACCGATTACCGTCCAATATCGTTGTAAACTCCAACGGGAATTTGAAAAATCCCATGACTCGGAAACCATGTTGCGTAACCGGCTCAAACTGGAATGGAAGTCGTTCGATAAAATCACACCGAAACTCGGCTATGAAACTTTTCATGAACCTGACCATCATGGATTTCAATTCCAGGAACAACGATTTTTCAGTGAGCTGGAGATTGAGTTATTGAAACATCAATCTATCAATGTTTCATTCATGATTAAGCGCGAGGACTTACAAAAATTATCGCCTCAAAGCGTTTATATATCGGGTCTGGATTATGAATTTGAATTCTGAGATTCAAATCAACCATCAAAGAATGACTGCAATTGTACTGGTTGGTATCGCTTTTCTCTTTACCGGCTGTAACGATGTCAGTTCAACTCCGCCGCACGAATCGGTGTTGATCAACGAATTCATGGCCTTGAACGATTCGTCCAATGTGGACGACTTCGGTGATTATGACGACTGGGTTGAGATATACAATTCTTCCGGTGATTCTGTGTCTTTGAGCGGATTCAAGCTGACGGACAATCCGGACAATCCGAATAAATACTTTTTCCCGGATACTCTGGTCATGGCTCCTTATGATTATCTGCTGATTTGGACCGACGGCGAACCGGCCGAAGGTGTACTGCATGCCAACTTCCGATTAAGCGCTTCCGGTGAAGAAATCGGTCTTTATAACGCCAATGGCGATCAGATTGACGCCGTCACATTTGGCGTTCAATCGTCAGATTTATCAATGGGACGTTCTCCTGACGGAGGTGAAGCCTGGTTGTATTACGGGGATTGTTCAAATTGTACCACCTCCGATTGTGACAGTTCGTGCATCGGACTGCCGCCTTCTCCCGGGCATCCCAATGGGATCGGACCATGATAAAAACCAGTTTCAAATTCATGCAATTCCTGTTTCCGGTTATCTTATTTTGTTCAGGAATTTTCGCTCAGAACAGCGATTTCCTTTACGACGATTCGGAACTGGCCAACATTTATATCACCATTGATACCACTGATCTCAATTGGATTTACAACAACGTCAACAGTGACTCCGAACATGTGGCTACCTTCCGTTACGTGAATTCCCAATTGGATGAAACCGTGGATTCGGTGGGATTTCGTTTGCGTGGAAATACATCACGGGAAGCACAGAAAAAATCCTTCAAAGTATCCTTTAATACGTTTTACCCGGGACGTGATTTTCATGGCGTTGAAAAGTTAAACCTGAACGGCGAACACAATGATCCGGGCATCATTCGATCCAAACTGTGCTGGGACATGTTCCATGAAATCGGGTTGCCATCCAGCCGGGCGGCTCATGCGAAGGTTTACATTAATGACGTGTATTACGGGCTCTATATTTCCGTTGAACATATTGACGAAACATTTCTTTCACGGAATTTTTCCGATCCCAACGGAAATCTCTGGAAATGTCTTTATCCGGCAAACCTGGATTATTTAGGCGAAGATCCGAATCTGTACAAATTTGAGAGTAACGGGCGCCAGGCTTACGATCTGAAAACCAATCAGAGTGCCGACGATTATTCGGACTTGGCTCATCTAATCTCAGTGTTGAATTTGACGCCATCGTCCCTCCTGCCGGATTCACTGGAAAAACTCATCAATGTACCGGATGTCCTGAAGTATTTTGCCATGGATCTGCTCTTGGGAAGCTGGGATGACTATCGGTTTCTACAAAATAACTACTATCTTTATTACGAACCGACAAAGCACAAATTCCAGCTTATCCCTTACGATTACGACAACACCTTTGGCGTGGATTGGTTCGGACAGGATTGGTGGACCATGGATCCCTACGATTATCCCAATATTGACGGGACGGACCGGCCGCTTGCCTATCGCTTGTTAGAGATCAACCAGTACAAAAGTCTTTTCAGCCATTTTCTCCAATTCTACAGTGAAAATGTTTTCGATCTGAGTTTGTGGGAAGGTCACATCGACAGTCTGAAATCCATGATCACTCCGGTGGCTGAAACAGACATCTATCGAACGCTGGATTATGGATTTACGATAGACGATTTCAACAATTCGTACACGGCCGATCACTATACCAATCAGCACGTGAAGACCGGACTCAAGGAATTTGTGAATGAACGCAATACCAGTCTGGCAGATCAATTATCATTTCCGATCGCTCCGCCGATCGTGTACCGCATCGACTGGGAACCCAAATATCCGGGACCGAATGATAGTATTCACGTCCGGATTTCTGCTTTTGCAGTCAACACAATCACGAATCTGGTGATTCAGTTTGCATCCGACGGAGTGAACTTCGATCAGGAGTATCCATTGACAAATCATCCGGTGGAGAACACTAAAATCGTGGAACAGGCGGATCTCTGGACCGGGACTATTCCTCCATTGGGAGAAAACGGAGCAGGCGCTTTCCGTATCTATATACGTGATAATTACGCTCTCCACGAAACCTATCCCCGAAATGAAGCGATCCCCCTAACCGTAAACGGACAGTCCGGCGGAACGGTCGTTTTAAATGAATGGCTGGCGCAAAATCATACGGTGAACACAGACGAATCAGGGGAATACGATGACTGGTTGGAATTATTCAACACCACGGATTCCACACAGGATTTAAGCGGATATTTTCTAACGGACGATCCGGCCGATTTACCCCAATGGCAATTTCCAGCCGGAACGATGATCAATCCTCATGGTTATCTGGTCATTTGGTGCGACAACGATCCTGGACAAGGTCTCTTGCATGCAAACTTCAAGATCAGCGCTAATGGCGAATACCTGGGACTGACTGAACCGGATGGTGTCACTCTATTGGATGAATACACTTTCCCGGCCCAGTCACTGGATATCGCATTCGGCCGGACCTCCGATGGAGCCGATCACTGGGGATTCCTGACACCAACTCCCGGTTCCGCAAATCAGGCGCTATCCACAATTTCTGAAGGTGTACCGGACCAGTTTAGCCTTGGGAATTTCCCAAACCCGTTTAATCCCGTAACTACGATACACTATACCCTGACAGAGGACGGACCGGTAAAAATCACTGTGTTCGATCTGAATGGACGAACGGTTGCCGAGCTATTAGATGAATTTCGTTTTGCCGGGAATGGACATATCCGGTTTGATGCATCGAATCTGGCCAGCGGAGTGTATTTCTATCGCATCGAAACCGTTCATGGATCGCTCACGCAAAAAATGATGCTGCTCAAGTAGAATTAATACTTTTCCCACGATTCAATTTGGCCCGGTATCACTGTAAATAATGGATGCGGTTGTATCTCTTTAACGCCTTTTAATGCACGATATCGTCCCGGATCGCGATTAGCCAGTTTTGCCACTAAATGGTCAAACTCATACTTGAGTTGATTTTCAGTCACTGAAAGATTTAGGAATGGAGTCGATCAAGAAAAGAAATTGTTTAATCCCGGTCTTGATCGGGAGAGTTTTTCTTCTCCGACGGAACCGGCATTTCAATCTAAGGTTCTAATCCTTTATATCCGGTTACCAACCATAAACTATAGTTTCTGACTTTTTGATCACTTCTGTAGGACTGAAACGTGTCCAGGCGCACCGAAGTACTGAAAAGCGGTTCAACCTTTTTGGGGAGATTTGCACCTGTGGTTAAAAATAAAAAATCCTTGCCAATCAACGCTTCATCTGGATACAAAAACGAGTACAAAGTTTTGTGATAACCCACAGGGATACACAGAGCCTCCGAATCGGGGTGAACGTAAAAATTAACCATAGAAGGAATCTGATAATTCTTTGCAAGGATAGAATAGGATGCATATTCCGGATGATCTTCCAGGTATCCTGACAATTCAAAGGGAAACGAATCATATAAAAAATATCGGTTCGTGGGATCACTTTTTCCCTTCAATGGCAAGACTTTCCAAAACGCCTGGGCGCTGATCAGTACAATCAGGAATAAAGAGAAAATGATCTGAAACCGGAATCGTCCGCGGGTGAACGGCCACTTTTCGCCAACGGCGATGCCGAATAAGAACAGTCCTCCGAAAAAGATTGGCGCCGGCCAGTTCATTTCCATCCGGGAATGAAGCGATTGGGCGATGAAATATATAAGAGGAACGGCCGTGACGGTGAAAAAATACAGGTATTTCGGAGGCAGGGATTTCAAATTGCGGGCGACCCAAATCGGGCGCAGAACCGCGTAGTAAAAGTAGACCGGTCCAACCGTGAGTGCGAGACCAGCCCACAAGCTAATAAAATCTGAAAAATTTCCGGCTTTTGCCACATGACTTCCCTGGTACCGGACAAACGCAAAATCGTTTTGGATATTCCAAATGATAAATGGCAGAAACACAAGAAACGCGACAAGCAATGAACTATAAAAGTGAATACTTTTGTAGATATACCGTTTTTCTTTGATAAAGGCCGGAAACAGGACAATTCCGATCGCCGGAAACAGGGCGGAAATTTTGGAGAGCATGGCCAGGCCCAATAATGCTCCGGCTCCGTACAAATATTTCTCATTCACAAAATAGGCTTTGTAGTAATACACGATCGCCAGGATCATAAAGAAAGTCAGCGGTACATCCGGCGTCATCACAATTGCATTTGTGTGAAACAAAATATTGGCCGTGAGTCCCAACGACATGGCCATCCCGGTGGCTTCGTTGAACTGTTCTTTACCAAATCGATAGAGCACTACAGTCAAAATCGTCATCAATGTCAAAGCGGGTAATCGAACCGTAAACGCATTTTCTCCGACCAGGGTGAAACAACGGATGAGATAGCCCACCACCGGCCCGCCATCGATATACCCCCAGGCCAAATGCCGGGCAAACATGGCATAGTAGGCTTCATCGTCGATCAGCATGGTTGTGGAAAGGAACGCCAGCCGTAGCAACAGTAAAGCAATGCTGAGAGACCAAAACGTGATTCTTACTTTTCTATTCACGCGATTTAAACACCCAAAATTTGGAACCGAAAAAATTAAATACCATTCCGCCCAAAATACCAATCGCCTGGGCAATCACTTTCATTGGAAAATGATAGTGATTCAACAGCCACCAAAGAATGGTGAGGTTGATTCCCAAAGCAATCACCGCCACGGACAGATAGCGAAAATAATTTTTCACACCGGCTGACTGATTGACGGTTTGGATGGAAAATGTCCAAAAATGGTTGAGCAAATAATTCTGGATACTGGCGGCCACAAACGTAAAGACGGAAACGGGAAGCGCCGGTAAATTGCCCGCATCCACCAACAAGTAAAAGAGGATCAGGTTGGTAATGGTCCCCAAAAAGCCCACAACCGCAAATTTGGGGAATTGGAGATTGGTCCTGAGAATGTTACGAATGGGTTCGTCCCTGTTTGTTATATCGATGTTTCTTGTGTAATTATCTTATAATCCGGGGAATTATACGGAGACAGTAACGATTGTGGCATGGGGTATTTGTAAAAAAAGGGGTAGCGCCGGGATCACCCTTTGGGAAATTGTTGAAACCCTGGAAGGAGTCGATTTTATGAACCCATGTCTGTTGGGCTTGCCCGAAAGTGGAGAATCCACACCCTGCCCATTCCACGAATATGGGGATCAGGTAAAGGCAAGCTTGTGGGAATATCTTAAGAAAAACACTTTGTTGAAGGTACAGGAAATGACCGAAACCCAGGGTTTACGTATAACAGCTTCAGAACCTTGATCCCGGATATCTATCCAATATCGTCGTAAAATTTTCAGCTATGAAACAACCTCCACACCTTTCCAAAAGGCCACTTTATCCTTGATCATTTTAGCAGCTTCGGAGGGTTCCGGATAATACCAGGCCGCATCGGTGTTTTCTTCGTTCCCAACTTTGATGTTGTAGTAACTGGCGGTACCTTTCCATGGACAGACCGTGCGGGAGTTACTTTCAGAAAAGAATTCACGATGGAGAGTATTCACCGGGAAATAATGATTTCCTTCCACAATGACGGTTTCGTCACTTTCAGCAAGAATTTTTCCGTTCCAGATTGCTTTCATCTTTTATCCTTTCGTTTGCCTTATTTTGATGTACCGGTTACGAAATTGTTCCATTCGGTTGAAGCAGATTCAGACTAAAATAATGATTTTGATCAAACCATTGTTCCTGGAGGTTAAAACCGGATGTAGCCGCTAATGCATCAATCTCATCCGGACTGTATTTGTAGGAATATTCCGTCAATATTCTCTCGTCTTTTTTAAACGGTATGGTTTCATCCAAAGCATGAATCCGGACAGATTGGTCAACCTGGCTTTGCAAATACATTTCGATACGGCCCGCTTCTTTGTTGTATTCCGCAATATGGGTGAAGGTCCCCGGATCAAACTCAGCGCCAAGTTCGCGATTCAATCTGACGAGGACATTCAGGTTAAATGCTGCCGTGATATTTTGTTCATCATTGTATGCCTTCTCCAGGACCTTTTCCGATTTGCGAAGATCAATGCCAATCAGGAAGCGATCCTTTTCCGACAACCTTTTCCGGATGTCCCGAAGGAATGCTTCCGCATCATTCCGTTCCAGGTTTCCCACACTTGAACCCAACCAAAGCACCAGATCGGAATTCGATGAATCGTCATGAAGTGCGTCCAAACCTTCTTCGTACCGATGGGCAACGGCTGTCACCTTGAGGTCCGGATAGTCGGAGGTCAGCTCAATGGCCGAGTCGTGCAAAATTTCCTTCGAAACATCGATGGGACAATATTCACAGGCATTGTTCTCGCGCAAAAAAGCTTCAAGGATTAACCTCGTCTTACTGGAATTTCCGCTTCCCAGTTCGATGATACGTGCATCCTTTCCTGCCGACTTAACAATGTGATGCGAAACCTGGCTCAATATTTCCGTCTCGGAACGGGTTGGATAATATTCATCCAATTCGCAAATCTGCTCGAAGTATCGCGACCCGGTTTCATCGTAAAAATAGACGGATGGAATCCGCTTTGTATCGGCGCACAGGCCTTTGCGTATATCTTCTGCCATCTGTTTTTTATGATCACTTGCTGTTCCTTCAAGCAATCGGATTTTCCCATTAATTTTAGTTGAATTCATGTTTATTCGGTTCCTGCCTTTTCGTATTGAATTCCTTTGGAGACAACCAGGCGCTCCAATAGATCGAACATTCCTTGTATAAGGAGGGCCAGTATCGCCGCCGGGATAGCGCCTTCCAGAATTAGAGCCGTATCATCCAATCGGATCCCGGTCAGGATCGGCTGCCCGTAACCACCGGCGCCGATCAACGCGCCCAAAGTTGCTGTTCCCACATTAATAACGGCTGAGGTTTTAATTCCCGAAAGTATCGACCGCAACGCAAGAGGAATTTCTATTTTCCTCAAGATCGCTCCCGAAGGAAGTCCCAGGGCGTGCGCCGATTCCAGGATGTGACCGGGAATATCGTGTAACCCGCTGTATGTATTGCGGACGATGGGAAGCAGACTGTACAAGAAAAGCGCCACAATCGCCGGCGGTCCGCCGATGCCCAGAAGCGGGATCATAAAAACCAGAAGCGCAAGCGACGGAATCGTTTGAATAACGCCGACTACGCCTAAAATAACCTGGCCAAATCGCGGAAATTTGGCGGCATATACACCCAGCGGAATGGAAACTAAAATGGCGAGTCCAAGAGAGATGATTACCAGAATCAGGTGATCCTTCCCATTTTCAACGATGCGTTGGAATCGTGTTTGAACTTCCGGATTCCAGTTAATGCCAAAGTTCTTTTTTAAAAAAGCGGACGCTACTGATTTTTCCGATTTACCATCGATCTTCACGGCCGCATTCAGTTTAATCATCGCCCGGTTATGAATCGATCCGGGAAAGATCTTGTTGATCTTCTGAAAACCTGCATCCAACTTTGGATCGTTTCCGAACAGAATAACAGCGCGGTATTCCGGGAAATAGTGTAAATCATCTTCGAGAACTACAAGATTGTAGTAAGCGATTTCGGCATCCGTTGAATACAGATCCATCACATCAATAGACCCGCTGTTCAAACCGCGATACGCCAAATCATGGTCCAAACCTCTCACATCGGTTTGCGGCAACCGGTAGTGATCCCGTAAGCCCGGCCAACCATCAGCGCGATCCATAAATTCGTTGGTAAACCCAAACCGAAGTTCGGGATGATCCCTCATATCGCTAATGCGATGCAAATCGTATTTCTTTGCTGTTTCCGGTGTCACGCCCAAGGCATAGGTGTTGTTGAAACCCAACGGCTTACTCATCCGAACTCCGTATGTTGACAGCGCCTGACTCAGATTGCCTGCTGTCAGGCCCGGAGATTGGGATAGAATTTCCTTCATGATTGTTCCGGTGTATTCCGGGTAGCAATCGATTTCACCGGATTGGAGTGCATTCCACAGAATACGCGTCCCGCCGAGTTCCGATTGGTGGTCAGCCGAAATCCCGCTCCCGTTCAACGCTTGCGTAACGATCTCACCCAAAATGACCGACTCCGTAAATTTCTTGGAGCCCACAACGATTGGGTCTGCGCTCACCATTTGTCCAACGATCAACACCGCTATAAAAAATATCCTGTTGCTCCCAAAGATCATGAAGACATTTCCTCCAGTCGGCTCCAGGGTTCACTTTGCGAATGAATGAAGCGCGTCACAAACGGATCGGCCGGATTTTGGATCAACGCTTTTAATGAACCTTGTTGGATAACCCGGCCGTCATTCATCAAAACGATCTCATCAGCAAAGACAGCTGCCTCACCCATGTCGTGAGTGACCAGAATAACAGTTTTTTCCAAGCGGCGGAAAATAGAAATCATGTCTTTTTGCATGTCAGCCCGGATCATGGGATCCAGCGCCCCTAACGGTTCATCCAGCAGCAGCACTTGTGGGTCCAGCATCAGGGCCCGCATCAGACTAACACGTTGCCGTTGCCCGCCCGATAATTCATGAGGATAACGGGTTAGGCCATCCCTGGGAAATTGGGTCAGGTCCGTCAATTCGGCCAGCCGCTCCAAAACACGATTTGAATCCCAGTCCAAATATTCAGCCATTAACACCACATTTTGTTTCGCTGTAAAATGAGGAAACAAACCGCCTTCCTGGATCACAAATCCCATCTTCTGCCGTATGGCGCGAATGTCCGCTTCATCCAAAGGTTTTCCATCAATCAACACCGTACCGCTTTCCGGTGTGATCAAACCGATCACGATTCGCAACAGGGTCGATTTTCCGCATCCGCTGGGACCGATCAGAACTGTCGTTTTTGTCGCGCCAATTTTAAGATACAAGCCCCGGAAAACATGCGTTTCATTGAAGGATTTGTGGATATTTTGGAGTTGGATCATATCCGTTACAATAGTTCCCTAAAAATTGAGCCGCGAACGTGCTCAACTTCCCCGGTAAAGAGATTGACTATAACCGAAGAATCAGAAGTTTTATTTCCCTCAATCGAAGGAATGATCTGCCGCTTTTGCTGCCTTTTGTACCGATCGTCCACTTTTTTTCTGTGTTTAATGCCCATCTTTATATAAAACCTTCAGCGGCAACCTTAAATTGATGAATGATGGAATGGAGTCCATTATCTTTAGTGGGTGAAAGCGAACCCATAATATGTTGAGACTCCAAGAACGTCAATTCCGTATTGGTCACTTCAACCGGTGTACGGCCGTTCCAGACTTTCAGCAACAAAACAATAATTCCACGAATGATCATGGACTCGCTATCGGCTTCAAATTGCAGTTTACCTTGTTCCAGTTTTGACCTTAGCCACGAATTCGATTGGCAACCCGGAATTCGATTCTCCTCCGAATACAGGGAAGCATCCGGCCGGTGGTTTTTCGCCAGGGTGATCAAATACTTGTACCGATCCAATTCCCCGTCCAGATTAGACATTTCCGTGATGATTTGGTCCTGGATTGATTGGATGCTTGGCTTTCCGTACTCCATTGAATTCATTGTGGGATTCCGGTCTCAATCGGATTGCCGGGATCCTTGCTCCACTCAAACCAACCGCCGTCATAAACGGCGATCTTTGGCCAGCCCATGAGCCAGGCATTGATAAAAGCTTCACTCCCCCGCCAGCCGGTTCCGCAATAAAATGCATTGAATTTATCCGGAGTAATCCCTACTTCCGCCCATTGGCGAATGATCTCAGGATAAGCAAGTGTGGTATGATCAGGATTCCGGTAATTCTCCATGTGGTAGGCATCGGTACCGCAATTCCCAAAGACGGCGCCGGGAATGCGCCCTTTTACATCAATATAATGATATCCGCTCACCTCTCCGATAAACTCGCGCCAGCTTCGAATGCTGACCAGATTAGCCTCCGAACTTGCCAGGATGTCTTTTGCTTCCGGTGTGTCCACAGCCAGACGGGGATTGGCTGGAATTTTGGCGCCAAAATCATCTACCGGTGTTTTGGGCGTTTCTTCGGAGGTAACGGGGAAACCCGCATCTTCCCATGCATAAAGCCCGCCATTCAAAATGCGGACGTCTTTCACCCCGGCATAGAGCATGATAAACGCACAACGCATGGCGCCCAGGTGACCGGCGCTGCTTCCCGGGAATGGATTATCCATGGTTGGACTGTCAAAGCGTCCGTACAGAACGACCGTTGTATCGGAGGTAATTCCGTGTTCTGTTAAGGCTTGCCGCAACTCCTCCGGATCCCTTCGATTCCATGTTTCCCGGGACTCCAGGCGGTTGGTGTCCAGTTCGATTGCGCCCGGGATATGACCGCGGTCGTAGGCTTCACGATTTTGGTAATGCGCATGACACAATACAAAATCGTCCTGTCGATTATCAGATGTGTCCAATTGTTGTTTCAGCCATACCGGAGGAACCAACTGATTATATCTTTTTAAAGTTTCCAGGGGATACACTTCATTCGGAACCCATTCGGTTATAAAACCCTTGTAACCCATTATATGGTTAAACCCAATGTCATGAAATTTCTCTGCAAATGGTTCGATCTCATCAAGATCGGAGCCGTATACAATTAATTCCTGATCCAATTTCAGGTTTTTATTTTCCAGGATTTCAGGCCAATCCAAATAGTGCAGCCAGGATGATGGGAAACTGATTGCACCGGGGATATGTCCCGGTCTGGATTCCCCGTTTAATTGCCAGCCGTTGTAGCTGTTGCTGTCACGAATGTCAATGAGTTGTATACTGTGATTAGTGATTCGCCTTTTTAAGTCTTGCGTCGAAATGAATAG
Organism: uncultured bacterium; assembly: GCA_964549745.1. GTDB lineage: Bacteria > Fidelibacterota > Marinisomatia > Marinisomatales > J089 > J089. The sequence continues at coordinate 13,390 of CAZJWP010000059.1, forward strand.
TAAATCGCCGATGATTTAATGCCTCCTTTTGAATGTTGCCAAAATTCCCAAATCCGTCTCAATGTTAATTGTCAGGCTTATTTTGGGAATTGAAACCAGAATGTCCTTCACGTGTCAGCCTTAAGAAATTTACAATCAGGATTGATAATTCAAACACCCCCCAAAGGATCATTATTTTGTGTTTTTGGGGCAAGTATTGATTCCAGACAGTTCGGTTGCCGCCCAATGTTCGCGATTCCTCGAAATCCCGACCATTCTGAAATCATAAAGGACTTTGAAGGATAGAAAGAATAGCCCATGTTTTCAGTCGTTGGTGTTTCCCTATTCACACAGGATATCCATTTAAACCCTATTTAATCTATGAGGTGTATCCGAAAAGGTAAGGCGTGATCCGTGACGCGTAACGCGGCTCATAAGACAGGAACCAGGACTCAGCGGCAGGATGCAATCCGGCTACTGCCGGATGGCATCCTTAAAACCAGAGATT
>CAZJWP010000060.1:0-13759 GCA_964549745.1 uncultured bacterium
ATTTTTATTTTTCAACAGGAAGTCCGTTTGCCCGCCAGGATGTAATCCCTCCCTGCATATTGTAAATCCGCTTGAATCCATTGTCCAAAAGAATCTTGGATGCCACCGTGCTTCGGTTCCCGGAATGGCAGTACACCAGGATCTCTTCGTCCTTAACCGAATCCAGTTGAGCCAGAGATGTTTGCAACACCTGAACCGGAATCAGTTTTGCACCCTGTAAATGTCCGGCGGCGTATTCCCTCGGCGTTCGTACATCAAGGATAAAAAGGTGCGTTTTATCAATCAGTTCCAAAGCATCTGTTGCGTTGATCTCTTTATAGTTCGGCTTCGAAAGTCCGATGACTTCAAGCGTTCCCGGTTGGTTATCCATCAACATGGACAGATTACCCAATAGTTCCATTTTGATCAGCTTATCGTGGTCAGGATTTCCTTCGATTTGGCGATTGACTTTCAGCGCGGGAATTCGAACAATATGGGGAACACGGGGCCCTTTGATCCGGAATTTGATATAATCGCCGCGGTAAACCACATAGTGAGTTTGATCCGGGTTCCAGTCCAGAATGCGAATACCGTTTTCGACTTTGCCAGACACTGTCTGAGCATACAACCCAAGGGAAAGAAAGCTCAGTATAAAGGCGGTTTTCTTTAGCATTTCAGTCCTAACCCGGTTGAGTTGTCACATTGAATTTCGGAGGATTCTCCAAATGGCGTTTTACGGCACATAAATTGGCTGAAGAAATGACTGCGGACTTATATTTTTCTGGGAAGCCCTCAGGCAACTGAATCGTCAGATTGATCTGATCGACCAAACGTGTGGCCGGATTGAATTTCAATGTTTGTTTAATTTCCAGTCCGTCAGTTGGGATCCCCCGCTGCTGACAAAAACCCAAAACATAAATACCGGCGCAGGTGCCAATTGAAGATAGAAAAATATCAAAGGGCGACGGAGCGCTTCCGTCGCCGCCACCTTGGACCGGTTGATCCGTTTTTACAGTAAAACCGTTGAATTGTGCATCAACCCGTTTCCCGCCCGGGAATGCAATCGTCATTTCCATGGGTGTATCCTTTCGTGCTTTTTTCTTTTGATGGAGAAGGACAGGGTTGGTAACACGAGAAAACTACCGGAGTTCCGGAATGCGGGGACTTACCCGATGTCATCCTATTCTCAATGAATTTAAACAGGTGATGTAAAGACAGAAGAAGTTCGAAGCTGACATTAAAGTGTACCCAATCTTTTGACACGGCAATTTTTCATTAAACCTTAAACCCGAAACATCAAAACTTCTCATCCTCCCTGTAACCATTATTCCCAAGTTGCATCTACAGGGTAAACAAACCCGTAGCGGAGGAATAAATGATTGAGCATTTGACGAAAGAAACTTTTCAGCAGAAAGTTTTCAATTGGGAAGCAAACAAAGAATGGAAATTCGAAGGCGATCTTCCCTGCATCGTCGATTTTTACGCTGACTGGTGTCAGCCCTGCAAAATGGTAGCCCCAATTTTGGAAGAGCTATCCGAAGAATTCGATGGTAAACTGAACATTTTTAAGGTCGACACTGAGTCGGAACAAGAACTGGCTGCCGCATTTGGCATCCGGAGCATTCCATCCATGCTGTTTATTCCCATGAAGGATAAACCACAGATGGCCACCGGCGCCCTGCCAAAAGATTCCCTCAAGCAGGCCATGAAGGATGTTCTCGGCGTAGCGTAATTCGCAACCATAAGCGATGATAAGAAAACCCTCGCAATTCGCGGGGGTTTTTGTTTTTAGAAGTAAAATACGGCCGATATAGAATACGATCGGGAACCGGAATGCACTTTTAACTGAGGTTGATATGCTGATGCAAATGACCGGGCAATGATGGTTCCCAAGCCTGCACCTGCAATCACATCACTCAAGTAATGTTTATTGTCATTGATCCGGCTTAATGCCACCACCGTTGCGGCTGAATAAGCAACCGCTCCTACTTTATGCCCGTACAGTTGATCAGCAACGGTTGCCACTGTAAATGCGTTGGAGGTGTGCCCGGACGGAAAGGACCGATAATCAGCGTGATTTGGACGCTGCCGCCCAACGGCGACTTTAACCAAATTTGTCATAATCCCGTTTGCGCCCAGCGCCAGGGTTGCATATTCCAACTTGCTATGAAACATGGAATTGGATTCAGGATGCATCGCCTGGTATGCCCCTATCCCGGAATATAAAATCAGGATCGACCAGTAGCTGCCGTACATGTCTCCTAAATGCGATACCGATTGGGGCATCAGTCCGTTCTTTTGAGCATAAGTTTCAACACGATTGTCCACCATTCTTGCACCTAAAGCAAATAGGGTCGTCCCGATCAGGATTTTTCGATTCACAGGATCTTTCAGCGATCCCTGCACTGCATCCCTGGAACGAATGAAAATCCGGTTAGGAAACGTGGGAACGGATGACTGGGCGTTTAGTCCGGCTGAAATAAAGATCAGGCCGCAGAGAAACCAGCCAGACAGCGTCCCATGTTTATTCCACATACAAATCTTTTTGCAAAGAGTAACTCTGTCCTTGTTGTGTCCAGTCGACATAGAGGATCCAGCGTCCTGAGACAATTTCATCCCGGGGGATGGTCTGGATTAATCCCGATTGAAGATTGATGGGAAAGGTGCGATCCAATTGCTTATCGGATGGCCGGAAAAAATGCAATGAACCCCGGATAACTCCGTCCGCAAAGTGCGGCGGATATTGAATGCCCACATCGGTCAGGTTCGTTTGAACATGCACATCCAGTCCCAATGCTTTTGCACGGTCTAACCGATCAATACGATCCTGGTATTTCAGTTCTTTTTCGTAATAATTATCCGATACAAGAGAGACTTCCTGATGGCTGGCGAAGATAACAAAGCCAATGTTTATGATCAGGAATAAGATTATTACCGCCACCAAGCCGTAAAGAAAAAAATGTTCTTTTTTCATCATTTCATTGGTCCCACAAATGAGGTGGATACTTCTTTAATCAATTTTGTTCCCTCGTATAACTCGATCAGGATTGGAACTCGGGTTTGAGTGATCGCGGAAGACGGTAACTCCACAAAAAAGGCTGATTGCAAAATATCATCCGCATCAATATTTAAATCATTGACCATTTGAATGTGACCCGATTCCGGTTTGATAAGTTTCAAGGTGACCTTTATGGAATCCTCGGATTTATTCACCAAATCAATGTTATACAAATTGCGGATGTTCCCATTATCCATTTCCTGATATAAAACGCCCGGAGTGCGGAGGATAGTTATATCTACAGGAGACCGTTTCGCCAGTAAGGTTGTGAACAAACTTAACAGAACAAATAACACAACGGAATAGCCAACCACGCGGGCATTTAATAGCTTGGACACCCCATTTTTGATACTGTTATAGGATGCATATCGAATCAATCCACGAGGTTTTTTAACCTTCTCCATCACATCGTCGCAGGCATCCATACAGGCGGTACAATTCACACATTCAAGTTGAGTGCCGTCACGGATATCGATCCCGGTCGGACAAACGTCCACACAATTATAGCAATCCACACAATCGCCCAGCCCGGAACCCGTTTTTCGCTTTCCCTTACCCCGCGGTTCGCCCCGTTTGAAATCATAGTGAACCACAATGGAATTGGAATCCAGCAAAACGCCTTGAAGTCGTCCGTACGGACAAACCATAATACATACCTGTTCCCGCATCCAGGCAAATACACCAAAAAAGATGAAACTGAATAGGATCATAGCGGTCAGACCGAATATATGCTGTCCCGGCGGATCGGTGACAATTCTAAATAGTTGATCCTTCCCGACGATATAGGCCAAAAAAGTGTTTCCAATCAAAAAGGAGATACCATAAAAGATGGTGAATTTACTTCCTTTTTTAAACACCTTTTTCGCGGTCCATGGTGCAGCATTTAGTCTCCTTTGCTGGTTCGCATCCCCTTCTATCCAGTATTCGATTTTTCGGAAAACCATCTCCATAAAAATTGTTTGCGGACAGATCCAGCCACAGAAGATTCGGCCAAATACCGCTGTAAACAGGATAATGAACAGCACTAGAATAATGGACCCCAATCCGAACAGGTACATATCATGAGGCCAGAATGGATTTCCCAGGATGTAAAATCGTCGATCAATAATGTTCAGTAACAGGACCGGATTTCCGTTTAGAGTTAGAAATGGTCCTGCAAAAAGAAGCGCTATCAGGAAATAGCTGACCCAGGTTCGGGCACGGTAATACCTGCCTTTGGGCTTTTTAGGATATATCCATACCCGGTTCCCTTCCTCATTGACCGTAGCAATATGGTCTCGGAAAGATTCGGTATCAGAATTCGACACGTGTGTTTCCTCTGAATCCCAATTGGGATTCGAAATATTTATTTACTTTTATTCAGGCGGTTCGATTACCCCTTGCGGCGCTTTGGGTTTAGCCGGGGTGGTTCCACGCAATGATTTCACATAACTGGCAACCAGCTGGATTTTGGCCTTGCTCATGGTTTTACCCCAGGTGATCATCCCTTTTGCCGGTACCCCAACGGTAATCGTGTGAACGATCTGTTGAAATTTACCGCCATGAATCCAGTAGTCATCGGTCAGATTCGGACCGATGCTGCCACCGCCATCTTTCGCGTGACAGGGAACGCAATTCATTTTAAAGATTGCCGCTCCTTTTTTCAAGTCGGCCGGATCCGTTAACAGCTCAACCTCAGCCACTTGTTCCATCTTTTTTTCCGGAGCTTTTGCAGTTGTCACGGATCCGAATTCTTTACCGGGGAAAGCTTCGTTCAATTTATTTAATTGATCGGCATTTGCCTTCTGCTTCGCCTCAGCGATCAACAGATCAAACGGCACATCATCGCCAATATATTTGGAAAATTGTTTCCGGAGTTCCGGTGTCAAATCAACTTTCCCATTATTGTACGGCGACTGGTATACATACTTCTGTGTCGAAGATTCCGTAAACACCACATTGGGATTCATTTCCATCTGGTATTCCTGTGCGGAAGACGGTCCAATTCCCAGAACGTGGTAATACATCAGGTAAACAAATGCAAAGGCGATGGAGAAGTAAAACAGGTACAACCACCAGGGCGGCAGGTCGTTATCCAGTTCCTGAATTCCATCGTAAACATGATCCAGAAGGACGTCTTTTTCTTTCTTCGCCATTAGTTCTCTCCTTCCTTTGCGCCTGAATTTTCCAAGGGTAAACGACTCAAATATTCCGATTCGGACCGGCTAAGAAACAGGACGCCTGCAATGACCATCCCGAAGGCAATAACAAACAGGATCATGGAAGCTAACGGGTAGACATGCACGCCTTCAATCTTTTCCAGAATATGCGTAAACATCACTGCACCTTCGCTTTAATATCGGTTCCTAATCGCTGAATATATGCGAGCAAAGCCACCATTTTGGAGTTCCATTTCGCATCGGGAACACCCATAGTAACCATTCCCTCCACGATCTTTTGCGCCTGATCCTTCAGGTCCTGATTCGACTGCATGTCATATCCTTCCGGATAAGGAACACCCAGTGTTTGCATGGCCCGGATTTTCTTCGGTGTACTGGACAAGTCGAGCGTTGAGGTTGCCAGCCACTGATACGAAGGCATGATCGATCCCGGTGAAACCGATCGCGGATCCATCAGGTGATTGTAATGCCAGGCATCGGGATACTTACCTCCTTCCCGTTGCAAGTCCGGCCCGGTGCGTTTACTTCCCCACTGGAAGGGGTGATCATACACGAATTCACCGGCTTTGGAATATTCTCCGTAGCGCTCGGTCTCTGACCGGAACGGCCGAATCATCTGCGAGTGGCACAGATAGCAACCTTCGGAGATGAAGACATCACGTCCCTGCAATTCCAATGGTGTGTAGGGTTTGACACTGGAGATAGTCGGAATATTGCTTTTGATCAAATACATGGGAACCATTTCCACAACACTCCCGATCAAAACAGCCACGACGGCAAAAATGAAAAACTGTACCGGCCGACGTTCGATCCAACGGTGATAGTATTCGCCTTTGGCGTGAGGTGCCGGTTTGGCTTCCAGGGCCGGAGCCTGCATTTCTTCTTCGGGGACAAAGGAGCCGCCACGAATAGTTTTTGTCAAATTCACCACCATGATCACCGCACCGGTTAAATACAAGGCGCCACCAAAAGCCCGAATTCCGTACATGGGAATAATGCGCGTCACCGTTTCAAGGAAGTTCGGATATTGCAACAAACCATCAGGTGTGAACTGTTTCCACATCAATCCCTGGGTAATGGCGGATGCATACATGGGAATAGCGTAGAATACGATTCCAAGGGTTGCGATCCAGAAATGGACATTGGCCAATTTGACTGAATGGAGTTTTGTGTTCCATAATCTTGGAATCAACCAGTAGAGAATTCCAAAGGTCAACAGGCCGTTCCAACCCAGCGTACCAATATGAACGTGACCGATGACCCAATCGGTGTAGTGGGTCAGAGCATTGACACTTTTAATGGCCATCATAGGACCTTCAAAGGTGGCCATACCATAAGCTGTAACGGCCACGACCATAAATTTCAGGATCGGATCCTGCCGCACGCGATCCCAGGCGCCGCGGAGGGTAAGCAGTCCGTTTAACATTCCGCCCCAGGAAGGCGCAATCAACATAATGGAAAAGACGGTCCCCAGACTCTGGGCCCAATCCGGAAGTGCTGTGTAAAGCAAATGATGGGGTCCGGCCCAGATGTAAATGAATATCAGCGCCCAGAAATGAACAATAGACAACCGGTATGAGAACACCGGTCGATTTGCCGCTTTGGGCAGAAAATAATACATCAATCCAAGGTAAGGTGTTGTCAGAAAGAAAGCGACCGCATTGTGCCCGTACCACCACTGAACCAGCGCATCCTGCACACCGGCATAGATCGGATAACTTTTTAGGAATGAAACCGGTAATTCAATGCTGTTGACAATATGTAAAAGTGCAACCGTAAAAAATGTCGCGATGTAAAACCAAATCGCCACATACATGTGGCGTTCGCGGCGTTTCAGGATCGTTCCGATCAGGTTGATGCCAAACACAACCCAAATCAAAGCGATCAATATATCAATGGGCCATTCCAGTTCGGCGTATTCTTTTCCAGCGGTAATCCCCATGGGGAGCGTCAGAACAGCGCTGACAATAATTAATTGCCATCCCCAAAAATGGATATTTGCCAGCGTATCACTAAATACACGGGTTTTCAGCAATCGCTGAATGGAATAATAAACACCCATAAAAATTCCGTTCCCCACAAAGGCAAATATCGCTCCGTTGGTATGCAACGGTCGAATTCGCCCGAAAGACAGGAACGGAAGCCGCATGGACAATTCCGGGAATATAAGTTCAAGGGCAATAATCAGCCCGAGCAGGAAAGCAACAATACCCCAAAAAATCGTTGCAAGGGTGAATTTCCGAACAATGGTATTGTCATATTTAAAGGTCTCAACCGCCATGACGTTCCCCTTTATTTGGTGGTTTCTGTATCTTATGTCCGTCCAACAACATTCGTATGGAAGGTGTGACGCCATCGTCAAACTGACCTGAATGAGTCGCCCATAGAAAGGCCACCAGAAATCCTCCTGCCAGCAGCAAACTGGCTCCGATCAGAATGAAGATTACACTCATGATAATGTCAAATTAATTTACGTTCCGCACCGTTGTGAACTCAATAAAGAGCTGGAATTTACACGAAATTATTAATCATGACCTCCTAAGTAAACTTTTTGATGCCATTCTCCTGTTTGCAATAATAACCAGAGAATCATTGCTCCCAATTGATGTAGGGCCGCTACCGGTACAGGGACCACAAATAAGAGCGTCATCACACCTAATGAAAATTGGGCAACGACCCAAAATATCAGCGCTAATTCCAGTCGCTTTTCAGTTTCGGACGTGACACGGCGAAGAAAGTAGACGCCTTGTCCGACGATCAGTAATAGAATTATCCAACCGATTGTGCGATGAATGAATTGAATTCCATGTGGTCCATTCACCAAATTCATCCACCAGGGCGACAGCGCTCCGAATCCTGCCGGAAGTAAATGTCCATTCATTAAAGGAAATGTATTGTATCCGATCCCGCCGTCCAGACCTGCTGTGAAAGCGCCGTAAATTATTTGTATCCCAACGATAACCTGCGTGATTCTCAGCCAGCGCATTCGAATTGGATTGCGTGCATTCGGTTGTACTACTTTTATTTCATTTAAGCAGGCTCGAAATACAAGGGTTAATAAACTCACCGCCAGAACAAGATGCAATGCCAGGCGAAAGTGACTCACATCCGGTCGGTCAACCAATCCGCTTTTTACCATATACCATCCGGCAAATCCCTGGAGCAAACCAACGAGTGTAATCCAGCCCAGGCTTCGCCATAAGCGCGGACGAATCCATTTCTTCACCCCAAAAATAATCAGCGGAATAAAAAAGACTAATCCGGTGAGCCGGCCGACCGTACGATGAAGGTATTCCCAAAAAAATATGGCTTTAAAACCGGAAAGAGTCATATTGGAATTGAAAGTTTTAAATTCCGGGTATTGCCGGTATTTTTGAAATGCCGTTTCCCATTGGGCATGATTCAGGGGCGGCAGGGTTCCCATGATGGGCTTCCACTCCACCATGGACAGTCCGGAATGGGTCAGTCGCGTCACACCGCCGATCACGACCATCGCCATGATTAAAATGACGCCGGAGAGCAGCCAGCGTCGAACCCATCGATTTTCGCGTTGTGAAATCATTGTTTCCTTTCGGTTAATTTAAGGCCCAATTGACGAGCTCTTAAATTGGTCGTCAGGGTGGTGAATAAAACGACTGAGATGGAACTCAGCGGCATTAAGATCGCAGACAACAGCGGTGATAATCGCCCGGTAACGGCGAAAGAAATACCGCCCACATTGTAAAGGAAAGACAAGACAAAACTCCATTTGATAATTCCCAGCGATGTTTTTGCATACCGCAGAATTCGTGGAAGGAGTTGAAACGAACGAGCATCCAGAATGGCATCACAAGCCGGGGAAAAGGTGTTTACATCTTCCGTGATCGAAATTCCGGCATCGCTTTGTTTCAACGCTCCGGCATCATTGAGTCCGTCACCCATCATTAACACACGATTGCCAGCGGACTGAAGCTTCTCGATCAAGTGTAATTTATCTTCCGGAGATTGTCTGAACATCAATTGTTCCGGTGAAGAGAAAAATTCTTTGAATGTAGAAGCTTCACTATCCGTGTCACCGGACACCATCCACGTCTCCAGATTATTTCCAATCTCCGTCAGAACGCCGTCCAAATTCTTCCGCAGACGGTTTTGAATACCGAACGTACCCAAAACGATTCCATCAATGGATACAGCCACTTCCGAAACCAGGGCGCCGTTCCCTTCTTCACCGGATACAAATTTCCGTGAACCTATTTTTGTGTATTTTCCGTTTACTAGGCCGGAAATGCCGCGCCCGGGAATTTCTTCGAAGGATTGTACATCAGGCAGGGATTCCAATTTCCCTTCCGCTACGATCTTTCGACTCAGCGGATGCGTCGATTGCCGGGCTAAAGCGACAATTTTTTCCCAGTCTGCCTGGTCAGGCCAATCCTTGTTGGAATCAGTTGCCGAGGTAAATACCAATCGCGATTGCTGTGGATTGGTAAGCGTTCCTGTTTTGTCAAATACAGCGGTATTTACGGTTGCCAGCGATTCAACCACTCGTGTGTTTTTCAGATAAAAGCCATTCGCACCCAAAATCCGAAGTGCGTTCCCCAAAGTAAAAGGAGTAGACAACGCCAATGCGCACGGGCAGGCCACAATCAGGACCGCCGTAAATGCGTTCAGGGCCAACTCCGGTGAGTGCATTCCCCAGTAAATTGCCGCTCCAAACGCGATCGATAACACCGCTCCTGTAAAGTAACGGCTGATTTTGTCGGCCAGAGTTGTAATGGCCTGTTTTCGATCTTTGTGAAAAACATCCTGATTCCAAAGCCGGGTCAGGTAACTCTGATTCACATCCCGCACGATGTCCACTTCAATCACACCGCCCTGCTGCCGGCCGCCGGCAAAAACCTGATCGCCGCTGGTTAGCTCCACCGGCGATTCTTCACCGGTAACAAACGCATAATCGATTCGCGCCTGTCCGTTGATCAAGACCGCGTCTGCCGGTATGATCTCATTGTTCCGCACCAGGACCCGGTCGCCTTTTTTCAGCTTTGCCAGAGGAAGGGTCTCTTCACCGAATGATGTCCGACGTGTGACCGCCAGCGGGAAATACGTTTTATAATCGCGTTCGAATGATAGCGCCTGGTAGGTTTTTTCCTGGAATAACTTCCCAAGTAAAAGTAAAAAGACTAAGCCGGCAAAAGAGTCCATCCAACCCGGCCCGGATTGGGAAATCAGTTCAAAGACACTGCGACCGTAAAGTGTCAGAATTCCCAGCGCGATCGGTACATCCATATTCATCGCCCGGTGGCGAATGCCGGCCCAGGCCGATTTAAAATAATCCCAACTGCTATAAAACAGAACCGGAATGGACAGCAACAAATTCAGGACAGAAAATCCGGTTTTAAACGATTCCGTCATCACCGATTTAACATCCAGATATTCGGGGAGACTGAATAGCATGATATTACCAAACGCAAACCCGGCAACGCCGATACGTGCCCAGAGGTGACGGGTTACTTCCCGATCCACATTGGATTGGACAGTCTCCCGGTCCATCCGCGGTTCATATCCCAGTGACGTGAGTAATTCTGCTATTTCTCTCAGGGAAATTTTGACCGGCCGGTAGGTGATTGTAACCGTTTTTTTCAGGAACTCTACAGATGAGCGTTCAATCCCGGGGTTCAGCTTATACAGATTTTCCAATAGCCAGACACAGGAGCTACAATGCAAATCGGGAGTGACGAGTGTGATTCGCGCACGTTGACCGTCATTGAAATCCACCATGTCGGCGGCAATTTCCGGTACATCGAGGAAAGCAAATTTCGTTTCCGTTCCGGCGGCTTCCGGCGTGGTACCCGGGGTGGGATTTAGATCGTAGTAGTCACAAAGATCGTTGGCCTCAAGGATTTCATACGCAGTGAGACATCCGCGACAACAAAAGAATTTATCCCCGGATTGGTAGCGATCGTTTGGACAGGAAAGTCCGCAATGATAGCAGGTCTGTGATTCGCTAGTCACTAACGACAACAGCCATATGGCCATGGTGGGCAGGCATGTGACCGGTGAGCTTCATCGTGCCTTTCCAGACTGTCCACAAACCAAACAGGATGACCAGGATTGCAGCGAATTTGAACACCCGTCGTCTGAAAGAATCGCTGATGAGATGTGTCGTGAATCCAAGGATAAACAAAGCCGGCAAAGTACCCAGCCCGAAAATTGCCATAGTCAGCATTCCCTGGAGGGGATCACCGGTTGCGGCGGCTTTTGCTCCGGCAACATAAACCAATCCGCAGGGAATGAAACCCAGTACCAGTCCGTATAAAAATAAATTACGGTAGTTCACACGACGGAGTAGACTTCCTACAAAAGACGTATATCGTGAAAGGCCGGGAAGAAACTTGGGTGTAGAAATGGAAAAAATTCCGGAGAAGTCCAGACCGACTATGATCATCACAATCCCGGCTGCAATAAAAACAACTGACTGATAATCATGGAGCGCCATACGAACCGATCCCCCCAGCAAACCCAGCCAGGCGCCCAAAAATGTGTAGGTGAGGATTCGGCCGCCGTTGTACATCGCATGCGGTAAAAACCGGCGTATTAATGTGGCACTGGGATCGTTGGGTGTTTTCATAGCATACGCGACAACGAAACCGCCGCACATACCATAACAATGACTGAAACTGCTGAGAAAGCCGATGAGGAATACTGCGGAATAATCAATGGCCATTATTGTACCTTCAAAATAGAAGGAATATTACCATTCGCTATATATGTAACTCCACCCTTCCGGATACACCTCCGGTTCGAGTATCATCCCCCGATCTGCAACGAAATTTAGCGGCCCGGCATTTTGATCTCCCGGAGATGGTGTTCTTCTCCCGGAGTAAAGCAACAATAACCTACCCGGTCACACTCACTTTGAGCATCAATCCATTCTGAATCATTAAATGAATTAAATGCCTGCGGATAAAGGGTAGAATCTTCGTATTGAATGTGTCGGCGCATGTCTTTGATAACATCCTGGGCTAATTCATCAAACTTTGTCCTGAAATCATCAAAATACATAGTATAGAGTCTCAGGATTAAATTGCTGAATTGCCGTTTTTTTACCGCCAGGGTGTCATGTTCTTTTCGAATTCGGGCAGTCATGGAGATATTGTGCGATTCTGCCAGCCGTGATAAGATCGAGATTTCTTCGCGAATGTGATGACGTTCGGTTTCCAGTAAATGTCGGGATAAAAATTCCACCCGCTGGATAAATTCCGTTTCGCTTTCAAGACTTTCCATGGTCTGAATTTTTGAAACAAGCGCTTCCAGTTCGTCAAGGAATCCCTTTATTTGTGCATGTTCCTCTACCAAAGTTTTCAAGACGTGATGATCCGGTAATTTCTGGTAAAAGGGACGAACGTCATTTCCGATTTCGGCTGTGTTTTTATAGCAGTCACAGGTACTCAAGTTTTTAACTCCTAAACATATCCATATTTCAAAGATAAATTAAGTGCGGGATAACAGGAGTCACAAGTCCTATTTAAAGGGTGAACGTTCTTTTGTCGGGAAGGAATGTCCTCCATTGGATGCTGACAGGAATTAAATGAATTTTCACGAAGGTGATTTTGGATGTTGAATGGCTTGTCCGGCGTCCGTCTGCGCCTTTCAGGCTACGCCGGATAAATAGTGGGGCGAAGACGGATGGATTTTGGATATAATCAATACTTTGTGGTTATTACGGATGCTATCCGGCAACCGATGGATTGCATCGTTGCTGTTTGGGTGACCTTCAAGGTCCCTTAAATGATAGTCTTTCCTGTCCATTTCACATTATCAATATCGTGTCCGTGTAGAGTATCCAGTAATTTTTATCGATATCCTCTTATTAAATGGTAAGCAATTAGAAATCCGGATTTTTCCATGATTCGCAAACAATTGATTAAAATTTCTTCTAAAATTTCGCTATTCCTCTTGCGGATTATGGCGGGTAATGATAGTTTTTCCGTGCCTCAAAATTTGAATTCGAGGACGGATTTGGAGGACGAGGTTGGCTAGTGAAATCAGAAAGGCTCCGGGTTGGCATTCGGGGCCTTTTGTTTTACCGACGGTAATCATATTTATATTGGAACAAAATTGAATTCATTACTTAAGCGACTTTCATATATCATTCGTAGTCAAATCCTACTATTGAGATTCACTGGCGAATGTGATTTAAGATGTAAATTCAAACGTTCTTTGACAATGGGGGCGACCGGTTTCGACGGGATAGAAACATTGGTCAATGGCATGCAGAGGACTCCGGGACCTCTTAAATCACCTGGAAACATCATAAGTGCCGATTACGGCTACATGGCCGCTGCTTAAATAAAGCGACCCGTCCTCGGTAGAATGTGCTCATGGTTTTACCAGAGGGCGTCACTTTCATGAGCTGGCTTAGTATCTTGTCCGTAGATATTAAGTGAGACATTTCGGACTGGCTTTGGTGAACGGGGTTTCTGGCGAACATCAAAGTAAGATACATCCGGTAAACTAAGCATGTAGAGGTTGACTGAAGTGCTATTTCGGACGGGGGTTCGACTCCCCCCGCCTCCACAACGTTTTA
>CAZJWP010000061.1:0-13502 GCA_964549745.1 uncultured bacterium
TGAAAATTTGCTCCTAACGACACCTCTCACGCATTACGCTTTACTCATTACGCATCACGCCTTACGCCTTAAATAATTACTCCTTACTTATTACGGTATTGCTTCTAAATTCTACGCCATATTCCTAATTATCCCTTTTGGAAAGGCCGCCATGAGAAAGATCGCATCTATTCCAATTATGATTCTGGCAACTGCCATACTTTGGGCGCAAACCGCTCCGGTTCCCGATTTCCACCGTCATCCATCCACCGTGTGGGCGTTGACTCACGCAACTATTTTCACCGAACCGGGAAATAAAATTGACGACGGGACGATTGTCCTTCGCGACGGCCGGATCGAGGCGGTCGGTACTAAAGTGAAAATCCCGAAAGACGCCACCGTTCGTGACATGACCGGTTTGACGATCTATCCCGGTTTTATCGAATCCTGGTTGCCAATCAAGGCTCCGGAATTCAAAGAGAAACATACGGAGCACTGGAATCAATATGTCCACGCGGACCGCAATGCCGTAGATGGTTTTGATCCGGACATTGAATCAGTGAATACTCTCCGAAAAGCCGGCTTTACCACCGCTCAGGTCGTCAATGAGGACGGGATTATCAATGGACAGAGCGGTGTGGTTCAACTGGACAAATCGGGGACGGTACTTTTAACACAATCGGCTCAGGTGTTTCAATTTAAATGGGGCGGCTGGGATTCGGACGACTATCCCGGTTCGCTGTTGGGTTGTATTGCTTTGATGCGGCAAACCCTTTACGATGCCCAATGGTATGGCAAAGCCTGGGCGACCTATCAAAAATACCCGGATCAAAATCGCGTACCGGAACAAAACCTTTCTCTGAAGGCCCTGGACTCGGATTTAAATCGTTCCCTCCCCTTTGCCTTTATGACGACTGATGAAATCTTTGATCTTCGTGCCATCAAGATTGCCAATGAGTTTTCCCTTCATTTATGGTTGAAAGGAAACGGTTACGAATACCGCCGACTGAAGGCCATTGCCGCCGCGGCCCCTTTGGTGATTGCGTCGGTGAATTATCCCGGCAAGCCCGATGTCGCCGATCCCTATCGCGCTTTGCAATACTCCACGGAACAATTGAAGCACTGGGACATGGCGCCCGACAACCTGGAAAAAATGCATGAAGCCGGAATTGTTTTCACCATCACATCTGACGGGACCGAATCTCCGGACGCTTTCCGCGAAAATCTTGTTCGATCGGTGGAACGAGGATTGGACAAAAGTGTAGCCCTGGCGGCGCTTACCACCGTTCCCGCCAAGGCGATGGGTTTGGACGATCGGGTTGGGAAAATCGCTCCGGGACTCCTGGCCGATCTGGTGGTCGTCAAGGGCGATTATTTTGCTCCGAACACTCCGGTTGAGGCTGTTTGGGTTGGCGGTGAAGAACACCGTATTGAAGAACCGAATGTACCGGAGTTATCCGGTTTTTGGGACTTGAAATCGGCTGACTTTTCCGGTTCCTTCGAAATCTCTGAAAAAGAAAAATCAATCACGGGAAAATTGAAACAACCTGACACGACTTTGGCCGCCCGGCATTTTCATCAGGATGGAGAACGGATTTCCTGGACCTTGGCCGATCCGGATGATGCAAACCGGATTTTCGCTTTTACCGGGTATATCACCGAATCCAAAGGCAACGGAACCTATGTTACTCCGGAAGGGCAATCCCAAACCTGGACGGCAATACTCACTGAATCCAAGCCGGTTGAAACCAAAAAACATGTTCCTGAAAAAGCCAGCGATCTCACCGTGAACTACCCGGAAGGTGTGTACGGACGAAAAACCGTTTTGCCACCGCTCCAGGATGTGTTGATCGACAATGCAACGATCTGGACTTGCGGTCCGGAAGGTGTTCTCAAAGGTTGGGATATGTTGATCCAGAACGGAAAAATCACCAGGATCGCCAAAGCCATCACGGCCAAGTCGAATAAAGTCATGGTGATTGACGGGCGCGGAAAACACGTCACACCCGGAATTATCGATGCACACAGTCATTCGGCAGCTTCATCCATCAATGAAGGCACCCACAGCGTAACGGCGGAGGTGCGGATTGAAGATGTGCTCAATAGCGACGCGATAACAATTTACCGTGAGTTAGCCGGTGGAACGACCATTGCTGATGTTCTTCACGGTTCTGCCAACTCCATTGGCGGTCAGAATGCTATCATCAAGATGCGTTGGGGCGTTCCGCCCGATCAACTGATCTACGCCAACGCACCGCCGGGACTCAAGTTCGCCCTTGGCGAAAACGTGAAGCAATCCAACTGGGGTGATGATCATACGACCCGTTATCCCCAAACCCGCATGGGCGTGGAAGAAATCATTCGCGATGCGTTTACCGCCGCACAGGATTATGAACGGAAGTGGGAAAACTGGGAAAGCAGTTCCCGATATCGGAAAACCCATATCCCGCCCCGCCGCGATCTTGAGCTGGATGCGCTGGTGGAAGTGCTGAACGGTAAACGGGAAATCCAGTGTCACAGTTATCGTCAGGACGAAATTGAAATGCTCATGCGCCTCACAGAGGAATTTGGAATCCGGGTGGCCAACTTCCACCACGTCCTGGAAGGGTATAAAGTGGCGGACCAGATTGCCGCCCACGGCGCCGGAGCCACTACCTTTTCCGACTGGTGGGCTTACAAGTATGAGGTGATCGACGCGATTCCATACAACGGTGCGCTGATGCACGATGTGGGTGTCAATGTGTCCTTCAATTCTGACAGCGACGAATTGGCTCGGCGGCTCAATTTGGAAGCGGCCAAAGCGGTGAAATACGGTGGGCTTTCGGAAACCGATGCCCTGGACTTTGTGACCATCAATCCGGCCAAACAACTAAAAATTGACAAATGGGTTGGTTCCCTTGAAGTGGGCAAAGACGGCGATTTTGTGGTTTGGTCCGGACCGCCGCTCTCAACCTATTCAGTCTGTGAACAAACCTGGATCGACGGACGCCGGTATTTCTCGCTGGATTCCAAAAAACAAGCGCTGGCAGAAGATCAGACTTTGCGGCTGAAACTGATCCGGAAAATATTGAAATCGGACGACCATCCCGGAGCGAAACCCAAACCAAACGGGGATCAGGACAAACACGGCTATTCTTGTTCGGACAGGGAGTTCTACGGGGAAGGAGGTGTGCAATGAAACGGTTGCTCACCTTCAGTCTCTTAAGCGTATTCCTTTTGGCTTCCACACCTATTCCGGCACCGCCGCAAACAAAGCCGGTTCTGTTGAAAAACGGTATTATTCACACCGTGACAAAGGGAACTTTGTATGGCGCGGACCTATTGTTTGATAAAGGCCGCATCGTCCGGATTGAAAACAACATTGTACCTTCTCCCGACATGGATGTTGTGGACGTTTCCGGTAAACACATCTATCCCGGAATGATTGCCAGTGTGACTCCCTTGGGACTGGTAGAAGTTCAGGCTGTCCGGGCTACCCGTGACTTTTCGGAGGTAGGATCGGTCAACCCTAACGTGACCGCCAATGTCAGCTACAACACCGATTCGGAGTTGATTCCGGTAACCCGGTCGAACGGCGTTTTATTCGCGAATGTGACGCCCCAGTCAGGACTCGTTTCCGGCCAGTCGTCTCTCATGGAACTGGACGGCTGGACCTGGGAAGATGCCACCGTTCTCTCCCCTTCCGGTTTACACATCAATTGGCCGAACATGGGAATCCGCACGCGCGGGGAAAAAGTGAAACCGGCAGCCGAACAGGAAAAAGTACGGCGTGAGAAGATCCAAAAATTGAACGATCTTTTCGACCAGACCCGGGCGTACCAGAAGTTAATTTCCGGCAGCGACGGCACCCTGGAAAACAAACCGGACACGGACGTGAAACTGGCCAGCATGATCCCCTACATTTCCGGGGAAAAACCGATCTTCATCCACGCCAACGAAGTGCGGCAAATCGTGGCCGCGGTACACTGGGCACAGCAACAAAACTTGAAATTCATTCTGGTGGGCGGGCACGATGCCTGGCGCGTCACCGATCTCCTGAAAGAAGCGCAAATTCCGGTGATCTATGAAAATGTTTTGGATATTCCCATGCGCAGGGACGAAGACGTGGATCAGGCCTACGCCACGCCGGGACAACTGGTGGACGCAGGGATCGTAACGGCCATTGCTGCCAGCGGATCATCCTTTGAAGCGCCGCATCAACGGAATCTTCCCTACAATGCGGGACTGGCTGCCGCCTTCGGCCTTTCGCCGGAAGATGCGCTCAAGTCCATCACCATCCGTCCGGCCGAACTTCTGGGCGCGGCCGATCGCATCGGTTCACTGGAAACGGGAAAAGATGCGTCGCTGTTCATCGCCAATGGCGATATTCTGGAGGAAGAAACGGTGGTGGAAGCGGCCTGGATCGAAGGCCGGAAACTTGACCTCAGTGACCGGCATAAACAGTTGTACTCCAAATACAGCGAAAAATATAGACAGGAAGGTTTGCTGAAGTGACAAAGTCGCGCTGTCCCTGGAATGCCAGGGATGAATTGCTGATTCGTTATCACGATGAAGAATGGGGTGTAACCGTTCATGACGATCGGACTCATTTTGAGTTTCTCACCCTGGATGGATTCCAGGCCGGACTCAGTTGGTCAATCGTGCTTAAAAAACGGGAGAATTTCCGCGATGCTTTCGATGGGTTCGATCCGGAAATTATCGCCCGGTATTCTGATCATAAGTTGGAAGAACTGGCACAAAATGCGGGAATTATCCGGAACCGGATGAAGATCAAAGCCACGGTGAAAAATGCAAAAGCCTTCCTCAATATTCAGAAGGAATTTGGGAGTTTTGACACATTTATCTGGGATGTCAACGGTCCTGCTCTGATGAACCAATTTGAATCCCTTAGCGAAATTCCGGCATCCACGACCGTTTCGGATCGGATGAGCAAGGAATTGAAGCAGCGTGGATTTTCGTTTGTAGGTACAACCATTTGTTACGCCTACATGCAATCCGCCGGAATGGTGAACGACCACATCGTGTCTTGCTTCCGTTATAAGGAATGTCTGGTTTAAAGCTTACGGATCATTGATGGCAAAACCACAAGGTTCGGTTCTGTTCATTCCCCACGGCGGCGGTCCTTTGCCGCTTCTGGGCGATCCGCTCCACGAGAAGCTGGTTGATTTCCTCTCGGCCCCACCGGGATTGAATCCGCGTCCGGATGCCATTATCCTGATCAGCGCCCACTGGGAAGAATCCATTGTTAAGGTCACTACGGCTGAACAACCACAACTTTATTACGACTATTATGGATTCCCTGAAGAATCCTATGCAATCACTTATCCGGCTCCGGGATCACCGGAACTTGCGAACCGAATTGTGAAACATCTGAACGAAAATGGAATTGAAGCGCAGGGCGATGAAGATCGAGGTTTCGATCACGGAATGTTCGTCCCGCTGAAACTGATGGTCCCCGATGCCACGATCCCGGTGGTGCAGATATCCATGCTTCATTCTTTGGATGCAGCCGCGCATATCCAACTCGGTGAAGTATTGAGTCCATTTCGTTTTGAAAATATTTTTATCCTGGGTTCCGGCTTTACCTTCCACAATTTGAGAGCCATGTTTCGTTCCAACGGCCAGGACCCACAAAACGAAGCATTTGAGTATTGGCTTCGATCGGTCATGACCTCCGAATTATCCTATGAAGAACGTAAAGAAAAGCTGACCGGCTGGGAATCGGCGCCGGGGGCCCGATACTGCCAACCCAGGGAGGATCATTTGTTGCCCTTGTTGGTCTGTCTGGGTGCAGGACAGGATAAAGCGGAGTTGATTTTCAATGATAAAGTGGTGAACAAACGGACCAGCGGATATTTCTGGTCAGGAAGTGATATAAATGACTAAACAGGGAAAGGCCATGTTGTTATCCGGACTTGTATTTCCGGGCATGGGGCATTTGTCTTTGGGCTGGCGGCGACGGGGATTCTCTTTCATTATTGCCGAGGCGGCTTTGTTGATCTTATTCATTTGGAAGGCCGTGGCGCTGGCTTTGACACTCATGACTGAGATTGACATCTCTTCCGGAGTTGATTTTAATACCCTGGTAAACACAGCCACCCAATCCGTGGAAACTTCTGCCACCGTACTGGCCGGTGTATTCTGGCTTATGGTTGCCATCTGGTTTGTGGCACTTTTGGATACCTATTGGGTGAGTAAGAACTTAGAAAATTAGTATTTACTGTCATGGTGAGTCCGTCTACTTTCCACTTTTCATCCGGCGCAGCCCAAAGGGCGCAGACTTACGCCGGGCAAGCAAGCTCAGGGTGACAGTTCTACGGAAAGGTAATTGTCCCCAATCGCACCTCTTCCTCCGCTCCCGTCACAGATGGAATATTGGCCGGAACGCCTTTTAATGCGGCAACCGCCAACATAGCAAAACCAATCGCTTCCTTACCGTCCGGGTCCACACCAAAATCAGCGCTGGATTGAACTACAGTCGGCGCCAGCAATTCCTCCAACTCCCTGAACACCCGCTGATTGTGAATCCCGGAACCGCTGACGATCACCCGGGCACAATTGGGAGCAAATCGTTTGACAGACCGGGAAACAGCTTCCCCAGTGAACCGGCTCAGTGTGGCCAGTCTGTCCGGAAACGAAAGCGCATCCAATTCGGAGGCGTGGTCGCGGATCCAGCCCTGACCATAGCGATCCCGGCCGGTGGATTTGGGCGGCTGTGATTGGATGTAATCGTCATTGAGCCAACTATCTACAAATGATTGATTGACCGACCCCGTCATGGCAACGGCACCCTCCCGATCAAATCCACTTCCCTTTTCCAATCGATATACTTCATCAAGGAGCGCCATGCCCGGTCCTGTATCAAAACCAGTGATCGCCTCACTTGGCGGCAAAATGGTCACATTGGCCACACCGCCCAAATTCAGTGTGACTCGTGTCTCTGACTTTTCCCTAAACAACCATTCATCCACTTTCGGGATTAGCGGCGCGCCCTGCCCTCCGACCGCAATATCCATCGCGCGAAAATTCGACACCACCGGAACTTGAAGCCGATTCGCTAAAAAAGCCGGTTCGCCCACTTGCAACGTACAAACTCCGCCGTCATGAAAAAGGGTTTGACCATGAACTCCCGCGCAATCCGGCTTTGGCAAATTGTGCTGCTTTAAAGTTTGGACAACCGTCTCCGCCATCCACTTCCCCAAAGCGTAGTTCAATCGGGCTGTATCTTCGGTTGATCCATTCAGGGCATGTTGGATTTCGCTGCGTAACGCTTCCGGAAAGGGAACGGACCCGATCCATTCGCTTTCCGCATTCAAGCTTGAATCGCCCTGAACCTTCACCAGCGCCATGTCCAGTCCGTCCATGGACGTCCCGGTCATGAGCCCCAGCGCACGTATGATCGGTTTATCCGCAATGTGCGGTAACAAATTAACCGGAGACGTTGACATTATTCAGCGGCAGAAAAATCGGAGGACCAATCCATGGACAAAATCAAACGGCGAATGGACCAGATCAGGATTGCAGTTACAACCAGGAGGAAAAAAGCTGCAATGGTATTTCCCATGATTAAATGACCGATCGCAAACAGGGCCGCGTAAACCAACAGACTCCCCAGAAACCAACTGGCAAATAGGGGTCCATAGCCTTTGTCAGGCTTTATATCGGGAAGTTGGGCTTCTATCGCTTTCCATCCAAAACCACCGGGATGCACTCTTCGGTAAAAACTTTTTAGACGCTCCGTATCCGTCGGCTGTGTTAAAAAGGTGACGACCAGCCACCAGACCGTGGACCAGGCCACGATGTAAAAGAGCGAAACCGGGAATTCCGTGTGAGCTTTCACCCAGGGATAGATGACAAACGGTGCAATCATGGCCGTAATCTCCGACCAGGCATTGATCCGCCACCAGAACCAGCGCAGCATGAGGACAAGTCCAATTCCGGCACTGCATTCGATGATAAAAATCCAGGCGTCGGAAATCCGGTCCAGCTTAGACGTGACGATTAAGGACAATACCATGACCAGTCCGGTGGAAATCCGCGACCAGTGAATGAGCTGCTTATCTTCTGCTTCCGGTTTGATATACCGGCGGTAAAAATCGTGAATAATGTACGATACGCCCCAATTCAATTGCGTTGAAATCGTGGACATATACGCGGCCAGGAACGCAGCGATCAGAAGGCCCAATATTCCTGCAGGTAAAACGTTGACCATGACCATCACAAATCCTTCGCCCTTATGGGCGGCAGAGAGTTCCGGGAACATAACCAAAGACGACAACGCAACTAAAATCCACGGCCAGGGACGAAGCGCATAGTGCGCTACATTGAACCAAAGTGTGGCAAAAAGGGAATGTTGCTCATTCCTGGCGGACATGATCCGCTGGGCGATATAACCACCGCCGCCCGGTTCGGCGCCGGGATACCAGGAGGCCCACCATTGAACACCCAAATAAGCAATGAATGACAGAAGCGACAATTTGAAAATACCTATGGACGATGAAGAATTTCCCATGGTTGGAACCATCTGGAACGCCCACTCAGGCAACTTGGCCTTCAGTCCGGCGATGCCACCTACTTCCGGGCTATTCAATGCAAATATCGCCAACAGGATGGAACCAGTCATGGCGATGGTAAACTGAAAGGCATCGGTAATCGTTACGCCCCACAAACCGGACAAACCGGAGTAAAACGCAACCATGACCATGAGCAGTCCGACCCACAGCAACGCCGCTGAAAACGTGAATCCCAACAAGGAAAATGACGATACGCCGAAAAAGGTGAGATTTGGAAACAGAACCGTGATGATTTTCACCATGGCCAGGTTCACCCAACCCATGATGATTACGTTCATAAAAATGCCCAGGTACAAGGCCCGGAATCCGCGGAGAAATGCGGCCGGTTTCCCCGAATAACGGAGTTCCACGAATTCAACGTCGGTGAGAATCCCGGATCGACGCCAAAGGCGGGCGTAGAAAAACACGGTGAACATGCCGCCCATGAGCATATTCCACCAGAGCCAGTTCCCGGCAATGCCGTGCTGCGCCACCAGTTCTGTGACGGAAAGGGGCGTATCGGCGGCAAAGGTGGTGGCCACCATAGTTGTTCCCGCCAGCCACCAGGGCAACTCCCGCCCGGACAGAAAATAGTCATTCATACTGCGCCCGGCGCGTTTGGAATATTTTAGCGCAATCCACGCACTGAACACCAGGTACGCAACGATTATAATCCAGTCAATCCATGCTAATTGCATCAGTGTCCTCCCGCCTTCTGCGATGACCAGCGCGGCCGCCACTCAAGTTTCGGATTAGGTTTGGTGAAACCCATGACTTCATACACGGCCGAATGGATTTTCTGCCGCCAGTCAAAATATTTGGGATATTTGTATTCACGATGCGGATTGACCGCATTGGTGAGTAAAATGACAAAGCAATGATTTTCAGGATCGATCCACAGACTGGTACCGGTAAACCCGGTGTGGCCAAAACTGGAATTGCTTAGATATACACCGCCGCTGGCCCAGCCTTCCGGACTGTCCCAACCTAAACAGCGGGAACTTCCCGGCACTACCTTGGCCGGTTTGGTAAACAAAGCGATCGTTTCCGGCTTAAAAACCCGAACACCGTCCAGTTCCCCGCCGTTGAGCATCATCTGGCAAAACCGGGCCAGGTCCCACGCCGTGGAAAAAAGTCCCGCATGTCCGGCCACACCGCCCAGGCTGTAAGCGTTTTCATCATGCACATGGCCGTGAATAAAACCGCCTTCCAATTCACTGTATTCGGTCGGCACAATGCGTTTCAGCCGCGATTTCGGCGGATTGAATCCGGTGGAAGCCATTTCCAGTGGTTTAAAAATGGAGTCAGCCGCAAATTGGTCCAACGGGGTTCCGCTGACCGTTTCCACAATTTTCCCCATAGTGATCATCCCAATATCAGAATAAACGGTGGAATCGCCGGGTGGATAGATCAGGTCTGTGTGGATCACGCTGTCCATCCGTGATTGCGCCGTTCCCGGCATCTTGTAGAACAAACGGAATGGCGGAAGTCCGGAACTGTGTGTCAACAAATTTCGAATGGTAATCTTTGCTTTCATGGCGGTTTGTTCCGGTGTGGAACCGGAGTAATCAGGCAGGATGTCCGCCACTTTTTGATCCAGACTCAAACGGCCGTCCTCCACCAGTTTCATTGTGGCAGATGTAGTGGAAATCACCTTGGTGATGGATGCCAGGTCGAAAATATTTCCAATTCGTGTAGAGTCTTTTTTAGCATAAGTATGATAACCGAAACTGTGGTGGATAAAGATTTTGCTGTCCTTTGCCGCCAGAAGCACACCGCCGGGCCAGGCTGAATCGGCAATGGCTTGATTCAACAGTGCGTACACCGGCTTTGGATCAATCCCGACTTCGGAGGGCAGGACTTCTTTCAAGTGAACCGGACGCTGTTTCGGTTTTGGCTTAAGGTCGGGGTTGGCTGCTTCTAATGTGAGTCCGTCACCGGATTTTGCGATGCCGGGGATGGCCACCGGAAGGTGTCCGGAAATGTCTTTCAATCCCAGAACAGCATTGGCGGCTGCAATCTGCAGGAAGCGTTGATCTTTGTAATTTACCAGGTAATCGGTCACCTCCGGAAAACTGCGGATGAGGTAAGGATTGCCAAAACTGACCAGCAACAGATTGGACGTCTTTTTCGCCAGTTCGTGGACAAAATCTGTCTGACCTTGCGTGAGGTAAATAGCGCCGCGCCAGGCACGGGGGATGGAGAAGGAAGAAACAATGACCCGGGCATTTTGCGGGATTTCCTCCAGTAAACCTTCGCGGTAAATATCGCCATCCGTTTCATCAATTTGCCGGGAGATCACCGGCAATCCATAGTGCATAAGTTGTGTGGAAAATGGCGACTGATCGTGGTCATGTTCTCTGCTGTAAATATCGATCACATAAATGGAATCGGTGCGGGTGGTATCCAAAGGTAGGAAAGGCCCGCCATTGCGAACCAGCGTAACGGAACGGGCAGCCATTTCATTCGCTAACTCAAGATTCACCGGAGAACCAAAATGGGATTTGGTGTAGTCCGCTTCCACGAACCGTTGTTTGTTGAGTCCGATCTTTTCCTTCATTTTCAGCATTTTCAGAGCGGCTTCATTTATGCGTTCTTCAGAAATCTCACCGGATTTTACGGCCGCTTCCACTGCATTGATTGATTCTTTGAAATGCCAGTTCTGGATAATCACATCGCAACCGGCTTTAATGGCGGCCACAACACCAAAGTCGTCGGAATAACGGGTAACGATCCCGCCCATGCCCATGGCATCGGTGACCACCGCGCCCTTGAAGCCCAGCCTGTTTTTGAGGATATCCGTCACCCAGAAGTGCGACAAGGTCGATGGCGTATCTGCCTCCGGTTGATAGTCCGGCGCATGAACGTGGGCCACCATGACGGCGTCCACACTGGCATCGATCATGGCTTTGAACGGCGGCAGTTCCACCGACCAGAGCCGGGAGGAATCGCTGGGAATTTCCGCCAATTCGCGATGGGAATCGGTGTGAGTGTCACCGTGACCGGGGAAATGCTTGGCGGTAGCCAGCATGTCTTCGGAATGCATTCCGTTCATGAAGGCAAGTCCATATTTGGCCACGGAATCCGGATTGTCCCCAAATGAACGTGTATTGATGATGGGATTGTCAGGATTGTTGTTCACATCCACTATGGGGGAAAAATTCCAGCGAATGCCAACGGCCTTCCCTTCTTCCCCGGCGATGCGGCCCGCTTCGTAGGCCAGCTTTGGATCGCCGGTGGCGGCCAGGGCCATAAACGGCGGCAACGGCGTCCCTCCCGAAAATCGGGGGCCGATACCGTATTCAATGTCACCATCAAAGAGGATGGGAATTTTGCTGAGTTTTTGCAGCGCATTTAATTGTGAAAGTGAAGCGCCTACATCACCAAAATAAAGATGAATGCCACCAATTCCGTCGGATTGGATCAGTTCCGTTACTTCTTTCCATTTGGGACTGTCTTCATTCAGATAGTGCATGTTCATGTGATAGATCATCATCTGAGCAATCTTTTCGCGGAGAGTCATGTGCTTTAGAGTTTGTTCGGCCCAACTGTAGGAAGGATTTGTTGATAGAGTTCCTGCGCATCCTAAAATGATTAATAGAGCGAAAATGAGGCCAAAGCTTCGTTGGATTAGTTTCATGAAAATTTCCCGGTTCATGTAAATCAGTTTTAAAATATCGATCTGTTTGGATTGTATTTGTTTTTCCGCTAAAAGTGTTCGGATTTTAGGAACACCAGGCCATAGAATATTAGTCCGGTATGGCTATATTCGCACCCCTTTTTCGGCTAAAATAGCCGACGTTAAATTTTGGAGGAATTAAATGTCTCGGGAAAAACAACGTTTTTACTATGACGATGAATTTTTAAGCAGCGCTGATGCCCGAACGCTCCGCATCCTTTCAGAGTATATTGGACCGCGGCAACGCTTCAACCGGAATCGTATTCAGGATACCATCGTTTTCTTTGGGTCCGCCCGGATCAAGAATCCGGACGAAGCTCAACAGGCTTTGGATAACGCTCCGAAAACCATCAGTGAGGATGAGAAGGCGACGCTTGAACATGATTTGGCGATGAGCCATTTGTATACCGATGCAAAGACGCTTGCCTTCCGGTTAACCAATTGGAGCAAAAAACTCAAGAATTCCCACCATCGTTACATTGTGACATCCGGCGGCGGACCCGGTGTGATGGAAGCGGCCAATCGCGGAGCGTCCGAAGCCAAAGGATTGGCCGTCGGACTGAATATTACGCTGCCCTTCGAACAATCGGGAAACCGGTGGACCACACCGGACCTGGACATGCAATTCCATTATTTCTTTATGCGGAAATTCTGGATGGCCTATCTGGCCAAGGCGCTCATCGCTTTTCCCGGCGGATTCGGTACACTGGACGAGTTGTTGGAAATCCTGACTCTGACCCAGACCGGGAAGATCAAAAAATCCATTCCCATCGTTTTATACGGGAAGGAATATTGGTCCAATGTGATCAACTGGGATTATCTGGTGAAAGTCCGGACGATTAAAGCTGAAGATCTGGACTTATTCAAAATTGTGGATGATGTGGATGAAGCATTTGATCACATTACCGCCGAACTGGAAGCATCGGATTTTACGGGACCGAATTTTTAATCAGAGTTCACTTATATGAATATTTACCAAGGTGTCTTCTTGTAACAGGTAAAATAACAATCGGGGATTATATCCGTGAAAATTCGATTAGCTTATTTTTAACAGGAATTATTCTCCTTTTCCAGATATTCTGCCTGAGTTGTACCAAAAATCCAACCTCCAGCAAATCAGAATAATCTCTTGAATTTCTAACTCCGGAGTCAGTGGGTTATTCTTCTGTTAAATTGGACAGTGCCAAACTTTCTGCACCGATGTCCCATGAATATGATCGCATTCAGAGCCCGGTTTTGAGTCGAAGGTGAAATTTTCCTTTTTACGGCCAGCCAGGTGAGGAATTCATTGA
>CAZJWP010000062.1:0-13286 GCA_964549745.1 uncultured bacterium
CGGCCGGATAAACCACGGATCTTAAACTTTATACCAGACTCCAGCACTTCCCGCTGAAGTACTTCCACCCCTTCCTGTGCCACCGATAACGATTTTCCCTGATGAAATGGTATCTCGAATTCTGTCGTGATAAATCGTTCGTCAAGTTTGTCCGCAATTGCAGTGATAAGGCGATCCAATCGCAGGTGATCCCGGGCTGAAATCATCAATCCATCCGGAAATAGATTGCGCAGACGTTGTATCCGGGTCGGATCAACCACCTGGTCAATCTTGTTCAATACAATCAAGACCGGGACTTTATCCGCTTCCAAATCTCCCAACACTTTGCGAATTGTATCGAAGTGATCGCTGAGCTGATCGGATGCCGCATCCAATACGATCAGAATTAAATCAGAATGCACAACCTCCGAAAGCGTGGAGCGAAAACTGGCCACCAAATGATGCGGTAACTTTCGGATAAATCCCACCGTATCGCTGAGATAAAACTCCCGCGATTCGTCCAACTTCACTTTCCGAACCGTTGTATCCAATGTGGCAAATAACTGATTACGGATAAGTACATCCGCACCGGTGATGGCATTCATGAGTGTGGACTTCCCGGCGTTGGTATATCCCACCAAAGCTACTTTAAATCCCTGGTCTCGTTGATGAGTCTGGATCGATCGTTCTTTATCGATCTTCACCAATTCTTTCTTCAATTTGGCAATTCGGGTACGGATTAGTCGCCGGTCGACTTCGATCTGGGTTTCACCGGCCCCGGCCCGGGTTCCACGACCGCCCATCTGCCTTTCCAGGTGCGTCCACATTCGGGTTAATCTCGGAAGCATATATTGTAATCGTGCCAGTTCAACCTGGGTCTTGGCTTCCCGGCTTTGAGCGTGCTTATGAAATATATCAAGTATCAAGGTTGAGCGGTCAATAACTACAATATTCTTGGACAATTTCTGGAAATTCTTGACCTGCACCGGACTCAAATCATCGTCGACGATGATCAATTCACAGTCCAGTTCGTGGGCCTGACGGATGATCTGTTCCGCTTTTCCCTTTCCCACAAAAAAGGACGGATTGATTCTGGACATACGTTGGGACACGCGACCGACCACTTCCAACTCTGCTGTTTCCGCCAGCATAGCCAGCTCCTCAAGGTGTTGATCCACCTGGTAGGCATCGGTGTGCCCGTATGCTACACCGACCAGTATGGCTTTTTCCCGGTTATTCTCTAACTCAGCCATCTTCTTTGGGAGCGCGAATTCCGGCCGGGTCCAGCCGGCCGATGATGGTCTCGGCCACAGCCAACAATATTGCCAGGATCAGGAAAAAACGCCAGAGCGATTTCCCATAGCGAATGGTTTCCAATTCCGAGCGGATTTGGGGTCCGGCATTGATTTGCCGAATCGTGGCGGACTCGAATCGTTCCGCCAACAAGTCCGGATTCGCACGCAATTCCGGGTATTCTGTCGGCGCCAGGTGAGCGGAAAAAGAGGCATACGGGTAGCCATCGGACTGAACTTCATAAGACCCGACTTCGGAGATATTAGTAATATTCAGTGTCTCCGTATTGAAGTCCGGAATCACCAGGAAACTCTTTCCGGACGGACTGATGATCTCCCACTTGCTGTTGATTACATCACGGGAGACGGACAATACTTTAGTCTGTTCCACTTCCACAGGTGCAGTGCTGGTCTCATCGGTGGCTGATAGCAGGAGAATCCGATGTAATAGCGGCACCAGAAGCCCGCGCATGGGCAGGTCGTTCCAGTCCAGATTCATGAGACTGGTAAAAATAAACAGGGAGCCTTTCCCTACATTATGGCGGATCAGGAACGGATCTCCGTTAGTCATCCGTAATATCACATCGTCACCGGATCCGGGACGGACTTTCACATACTGAAAAACCTCCGGAAGTTCGCCCTTCAGGTTGCGGAGATTCAGATCGGAGAGGATTGGATCGGTGGCCCTGGAATTAAGGGCAAAGAAATTATTAGATCGGGCTTTTTGAACTCCCTTTGAAACCGGAATCCCCAGATCACGTCGTGCGGTGTTACTGAGCGAATTGGCCAGTGATTCCCCGTAAAAAAGGAGTCCGCTTCCTCCCGCTTCCAAAAAGTCCTTCAATTCACGGGCGGTTTTGTCCGGGATATACAGAGGATTGTGAATGATGAACACATCCGCTTCATCCAGAAGCAGGTTTTCCGGAACCGGATTAGGATTTTTAGTGACGATCAGGAAATGAGACAAATTATCAATGGATGACAACGCCAGGTTCAGGAAAAAGCCATCATCACCCTCGCCGGTGGTGATGTTGCATGCGATCTGCTCCGGAATGGAAATATCCAGAGTCCATTTGTTATCCAGCGTGAAATCGTCATCGGGAATCTCTAACCGGCCCTTGATAATTCCCACATCACCGGGAAAGGCCTGAAAGAGATACCCTTTCCGTGTTCCGGGCGTCAGGGTGGAAACCACCTGCCCGACACGCTGGTCGCCCAGGTACAAATCCACCGGAATATTCTTTTTTTCAACCTGGCCGTCATTTACAAGAGCGGTCTGAATCTTGAGCAGTGAGTTAGGCAAACGGACTTCGCTTTGTACTTCCGCTGACCGGATGGACAAATTGTCCTCCACCAAGGGGAAATGAACAAAATAATAACGCCAGGATGAATCCGGTTTCCAGTCCGCATCCGGAACAGACTGAAAATCGCTGAGCAGGAAAAATTCTTTGTTCGGTTCGTGGGGTTTTTCTTTCATCAGAATCGAATCCACCGCTGCCCAGATACGGTCTCTTCCGGCGGTTTGGACAATATCGGCAAGACGGGACTGGATATCGGTGGGATTTGGTTCACCATCATATACTTTTTGGAATGGTGTGGTCTGGTAGATCGCCACGGTGCGGTCGCCCTTAATGGACGATAAAATCTCCGGAATGAAAACCGTCGCCTGTTTCATAAAAGACACACCTTTGTCTTCGGCAGCCATGCTGGCGGAATTATCGATCAGGCAAACGACGCGGCTCTGTTGTTCCCCGGCCACCCAGGATGGGATGATGCCTTGCCGTACCGGCCGGGCAAAAGCCAGAACCAGAAACAGAATGATCAAGGTACGAATCAGGATCAACAACCATTGCTTTAGATTGACTTTCCGGATGGTTTCGTGTTCCAGTTCCTTGATAAACACCAGGGAACTGAATTCCACTTCCTTCGTGTTGCGCTGGCTCAGCAGGTGGATCAAAATCGGGATTGCAGCAGCGAACAAACCCCACAGAATGGATGGTGACAGAAAGGTCATGGCAAGACCGCCAGCATAAAGACCATTGCCAGGGCGCTGAAAACCGGAATCCGAAGGTTGTCATCGATCGGGATCGGAAAAAGTTCAACAATCATGGCAATTACAGCACCGACGATTCGGACCGCCCAGGGAATTGCCGGAAAAAACCAGGCCAGGATCAGACAGATCGCCAATCCGGCAAAGAAACCTTCGATGGACTTGGCGCCCAGAATCGGATGTCCGATACTTTTCCCCACCAGCGCTGCAAGTGTATCACCAAAACCCATATACAACAGCGCCAGAATCGCGATGGTTTTGGGAAAGATCAATATCGTGAGAAAAGCACCGGCAAAAACCCAGGTGGCGCCGGTCCAGCTTCCGTTTATTTCTTCCGGCTTTAGCATGATATTCAGGTAACGCTTGAAAAATCCGTCCATGAATCCGGGCCGATTGCGTAGAGTTTCAACTGCCAGGGCGATGAGAAACAAGACAAATAAAATGCCTGCAGGAATCCACCTGTCGTTGAAAAGGACCAGGTATCCGATGGGAATCACTGCATTGCCGATGTGTATAATTTTGCGGAAAAAATCGCCGGAAGTCAGCACGGGCTATTTATTCATCATCTGGTTAAAGATGTCCTGCATGTCCAGGACACTGATGGTGATGTCGACAGGCTGGGCGCGGTCCAGAACCGTACCGGCATCCACCGATTGCTCCAACACAGTAAACGGAATTAAATCTTCGTTCTGTCGATAAAATACTTTCCCAAGAGTCAGTCCGGCATTCTGCAATTCTTCCACGGCCTTTTTCTGGCTGAGGCCAAACAGATTGGGAACCTGGAAAAAATTCGGCGGCATACCCTTACTGACCGTAAGATGAACGCCCAGTCCCTTGGGTACCGGATCGCCGGCTTTCGGCGCTTGCCAAACAACGGTGTTTTCCGGAAAATCGGGATTGTATTCAGTAAAAACCGTATCGATCTCCAATCCTGCTTGTGAAAGCATGATTTGAGCGCTTCTTCGGGACTGGCCCACCAGATTGGGAACCGCCACCATTTTTTCAGGACGTGTGATCGTGAGGCGTACCGTGCGCCCTTCCTTCACTTTAGTGTTCGCCTTGGGATATTGGTCAACCACTACGTTGGCGTCCTGTTTGTTGGTGTACAATGTATCATAAACCATGCCCTTAAAACCTTCGGAGCCAAGGACGCCTAAGGCTTTGGTCAGCGGTCGATTTACCGCGTTCACCATGTACCGTTCTTGTCCGTGGCGGGTATACCAGGGCATGATCACCAATTCCATGGCAACCAGGATGGTGACCGTCATAAATCCGATCGCAATCAGGTAACGCAGTAATGTTCTCAAGAATGTATCCTTAATAAAACACCAAATAATCCATCAATGGATTCATCTACGGGACGCGTATTCAATGCGCCGCGTTCGTCGATCCACCGGGACGGAAATTGGTCCGATGGTGACTCCACCTCAATTCGGTCAGATAATTTAAGCACGGCGTCAACCACATCCCAATTCTCTTCAGGTTCCAGCGAACAGGTGGCATATACCAAGCGTCCGCCGGGCTTCACAAATTGGATCATGTGACTCAAAATCCTGATCTGCATTTCACGAAACTTTGCGGTATCATTCGGTCGTCTTCGCCACTTGATGTCCGGGTGTTTCCCAATCACACCGGTTCCCGAACAAGGCGCGTCAATAAGCACCGCGTCGGCCATGGGAAATTCGTCCTTTGTGGCATCCTTCACAGACCATTTAATAATGTTCGCAGGATGTCGTTTGCCGTCGGACTTCGCCCGATCAATACGTTTGGGCGATAAATCAGAGGCGTGGATAATCCCGGTGTTGTTCATCCGTTCAGCTATATAACGGGTTTTGGTACCGGGTGCTGCACATACATCCAGGATGGTTTCACCCGGCTGAGGATTCAGCAATTCCACAATGGCGCCGGAGCCTCTTCCCTGCACGGATAAGGAGCCATTCAAAAATAAAGGGTGATTCCACAATTCGGAGGGCGAACCTTCCACGACGTAGAATCGGTCGGATTTGGCGATCGGCACAAGGTGTAACTGCGTATCGATGAGTTGTTCCAATAGTTCCGTTTCTGAGATCATGCCAACATTACGGCGAATAATTGTACCGGTTCCGATGTTCAGATTTTTACACAGACGAGCTGTGTTTTCCTTGCCATAGAACCGAACCCAGCGCTGGACCATCCAGTCGGGGAAGGATTCCTTTTGGGGCAAGGGGAGTTTCTCAGACGTTTTGGTATTGGATGCCCCGGACAAACGTCGTCCCAGAGCATTGATAAATTTGGCGGCTTTGGAACTGATCCGCTTGTTTGCCAGGTTGACGGCCTCATTTACAGCGGCGTAGGCCGGGACGTTTTCATCGTACAGTAATTCATAGGTGAGGATTTGTGACAAAGCGCGGAGATTATCCGGAATGCGGTTCCCCGGCCGTTTGGCAAAGGCATTGATGTGCCGGTCCAAAACCCTGCGCCAGCGAACACATTCTTTTACCAATACAAAAGCGCGGGATGCATCGATTTTGGGAACGGACGGATTTATGAGCCGAGTAAATATAGAATCGAGGCGGCCGTGTGTTTTGTAAAATTGAATGAGCCCTTTCAGGGCCAGTTCACGTCCGTTGGTCAAGTGCCGAATCTTTCTCCGGTTTGTAACCGGGCTCCGGCCTGATAGGCAGCAAAATTCATCGTCTTCCGACCTTCCGGTAAAACCATGATGGGCCGTAATAATCCGTCGCCGGTGCGGATAAGACAAGTTTTATTTGTCACTTCCACCAAAGTGCCGGGTGTTTCGCTTCCGGAGCCTTCAACGACTTCCGCTTTTAAAATGTAAAGCCGCTTGCCGTTGATGGTGGTGTAAGCGCGCGGAGCCGGTGACAGCCCGCGAATCCAGCCGTTGATTTCGGAGGCCGGTTTGGCCCACTGGATCAACTGCATCTCCGGTTTGATTTTGGGTGCCGGTGTAGCCAGAGAATCATCCTGTTTTTGGGGCGTCAGCGAATTGGCCGCTAATCCGTCAATGGTTTTTAGAAGGATATCTGCTCCCAGTACGGACAAGCGATCGAATAAGGAGCCGGCATTGTCGTCGTCCCGAATGGGGACGGATTTTTGCATCAGGATTCCGCCCGTGTCCACTTTGGGCTGAATCTGAAAAGTGGTGACACCGGTTTCCTTATCGCCGTTGATGAGGGCCCACTGGATTGGCGCAGCGCCGCGATATTTTGGAAGTAAAGAAGCGTGAAGATTGACAGCGCCATATGTCGGGATTTCAAGAAGTGATTTGGGTAAAATGCGGTAGGCAACGACGGCAAATAGATCGGGTTGAAGCCCGGAAAGCAAAGTGTGTGTTCTCGAAGATTTGAGATCATCCACGGGAAAAAACGGTAAATCAAGTTCCTTTGCCCTTTGGCCAACATCGGTCAATGTCAATTTGCGACCGCGGCCCATTGGACGTTCGGGATTGGACACCACACCGACGACGGTGTGAGCGGATTCTGCCAGAGCGTTCAGCGACGGAACCGCAAAATCCGGGTTTCCCATGAAGACGATTTTCACAATGCTCTCAGGAATTTGAATCGGCAATATTTTATGATCTGATTTCCTACTTTTTCCTCCCCTGACAAGGGGAGAACACAAAAGGGGTCGTTTTCTGAATAACTGTTAAACATTCGGCCATATTCTCAAATGAAATTTACGTTTATTCAACCACCCCTGGCCCTTCCTAACCAGGAGGGGAATAGATAAACCTTTGCCACTATCTGTTTTTTCGAGTTCTTGCATCCCCGGCATTGGTTATCCGCACGTTAAAATCCATGACAATGGAGTCGATTTGAAAAAGGATCTGTTTGAGCTCTGACATTCGTCGGGACCAAACAGTAATTCATTCTGATCCTTCACGATAGTTCGCCGATATTCCCAAAATATTCCCCAGGCGACAAAAAGAAATGAAAATACGAGGCTGGTCAATAAATCGCTTTGGATACAGAGCGGGAATTACAGCGCCGTTGTCCCGGATTTGATCTCTGTTCCCCCGTTATTCCGGATGGCTTTCAGTTGCTGCCGGTACTTCATGCGAACGATCTCTGACACGTGATCGATCATGAGCTTTCCATTGACGTGATCCAATTCATGTTGAATGGCCCTTGCAAGCATTCCGCCGAATTCCTGCGTATGTTGCACACCATTTTCATCCTGATACTCCAGAGTCACAAATTCGGGACGGGTAATGTTCAACTGGATGCCGGGCAGAGAGAGGCAGCCTTCCCCATATTCGGAGGAACCACGGCTGTTCACAATCCTGCCATTGGTAAAAACCATGGGTTCATCTGCGTCCTCCGTGTGGGTTACATCGATGACGAAAAAATGCAGGTCCAGTCCAATCTGATTGGCGGCCAGGCCGATGCCGTCTGCTTCGTACATAGAGTCCCACATATCGGGCAGGAGCTTCCGGAGCGCCTCAAAATCGGTGACCGGCTCACACTGCTTCCGGAGGATTGATCCCCCGTAATAAACGATGGATTGAACGGCCATTAATTCTCTACGTCCAGCGCTTCTGTTTCCACATCGGTTCCCGCCATACCGGCGATGGCTGAACGGGTCACGTTCATATTGGTGTTCTTATCCACTTTCAGTACAACAACTTTACCCTGGTTCTTAAAACCGCCGATGGTTCCATGGAGGCCGCCAACGGTCACAACCTTATCGCCCTTTTTCAGAGCTTCCAGCAATTTTTGCTTTTCTTTCTGACGTTTGGTTTGGGGGCGGATCATGAGAAAATAGATAATCAACATGATCAGGATGAAAGGAAGGAAAGCCATGAGTCCTCCGCCCTGTGCTTGTCCGGTTCCGCCCATGCCAAAGAGTATATCCACACTAATCTCCTTATTTTTAGACGGGAAAATTACCGAGGGATGGGACGAATTACAAAATTAAAGGGAGTAAAAAGAAGGATGGGTTCGTTTTTCAGTAAAAATATCCCAAAGTCCCCACCGCTGACGATCTTTTGTTCATCAATTGTCAATCCCACGGACTCCACCAAAGGTGGGAGTCCTCCGTGCTTGATATATTGACGATAATTTTTGTAGTGCTCACCACCCATAAATCGTTCGGCAATAAAAATGATTCAACCACGGCCATAAACCGTGGTTTTCCCTATATCGGGATAAATTTCAAAAATCCACCTTTGTCCCCCTCTTTAAAATGGGTGAATAATGAATATTACCGGATTCCATTTCGGTTGAGGAGATTTAGGTTTGCCAAGCGAAGCCTTGATGTAGATTAGAGGGAAATATTTAATCAACCTTAAATTATATCATGGTTATTCCCAAATCCATCCCCAAATCCTTTTTTGATCGCGACCCGGTTGAACTGGCAAAAGCCTTGCTGGGCGCTGTATTGTGGCATAGACCGGAAGGTGAATTGTGGCTGGCAGCGCGGATCATTGAAACAGAAGCGTATTACCAAAAGGAAAAAGGGAGCCATGCTTCACTGGGTTACACCGAAAAACGGAAAGCCCTGTTCATGCCGCCGGGTACGATTTATATGTACTATGCCCGTGGTGGCGATTCCTTTAACATCAGTTGCGGCGATGCGGGCGATGCAGTGTTGATCAAGTCCGGGTTTCCCTACACGAAAGCTCCGGGATATGAAGAAATGATCCGAGTGATGCAGAATCGGAATCCGCTGAACGGACGGGTCCGCCCTCTTGAAAAACTTTGCGCCGGACAAACGTTATTGTGCAAAAGTATGGGAATTCGTGTCAAAGATTGGGACGGAAAGCCATTTGATCCGGAGAAATTGTTTATCTCAATGGGAACGGACTTTCCTTCCAGGATTATCCGTACAGTCCGGATGGGAATTCCCAAAGGAAGGGATGAATATTTGCACCTTCGTTTTATTGATAGAGACTACGCTAAGTTCTGCACCAGCAATCCATTGACAAAACGGAATTGGATTGAAAATCAACACTTCACCTTGTTATCAAAGAATTGACAGGTCTCTCTCATGAAAACCATTCATATCACCCGGAATATTTATCTGAATGATGACGATATCGAGTACCGGTTCATCAGTGCGTCCGGTCCCGGCGGCCAACATGTAAATCGGACGGCAACCGCTGTTCAGCTTAGATATGATCTTGAGAAAGCAGAACTTCCAATCAGTGTAAAAACGAAATTGCGGAAGCTGGCCGAAAACAGGATCAACTTAGACGGGATACTGATCATTGAAGCACAAGAATTCCGGTCACAGCATCAGAATCGTCAAGCAGCGTTGGAGCGTTTGGTTTCTCTTATAAAAGAAGCGGCAAAGCCTAAAAAAAGACGTATACCAACTAAACCAACACGCGCTTCGAAAGAACGTCGGATTCAGAACAAGAAAATCCAGGGAGAGAAGAAAAAGCGGCGACGTTCGGTTCGACCGGGACCGGACCTTCCCGAATAAACCGATTAATCAGGTTGCGGAAGGTTGATCCGGATGACGGTCCCTTTGCCCGGTTCGGACGATTGGACCAGGATCTCGCCGTCATGCATATCTTCAATAATCCGTTTGGTCAGCGACAATCCTAAACCCCATCCCCTGGATTTAGTGGAATAACCTGGTCTAAAAATATTTTTCCAGTGTTTTCGGGGAATTCCTTTTCCACTATCTTTTACCAAAATTTGAACCTGACTGTCAATCTGGTGGAGTTGAACACGAATTCCCCCGGTTTTACCCTCAATGGCATCCAGACCGTTTTTAATAATATTCTCAATCGCCCAGGAAAGCAGGGTCCCATTGGCACGAATTCTCACATCCGGTTGAACTTCGTTCACAATGGTTATCGTCTTCCCCATATTGGGAATCCGACGTTGGAAATAGTGGACCAATTCTTCGATTAATGCGGACAAATCCACTTCCGAAAGCGTCGGCTCCGAACCCATTTTGCTGAAACGTTCACCGATCTGCTCCAACCGTCCCAGATCGATTTCCATATCGGACATGATTTCCGCTGACTTTTCGGGATGATCTTTAAGCCAGGTCATCCAACCCATCAATGACGAAATCGGTGTTCCCAACTGATGAGCAGTCTCACGGGCCATACCCACCCAGATATTTCTTTTTTCACTTTCACGGATGACCGAAAACGCAACAAAACCAAGTAGAATAAATAAAGCTACAGCTCCGATCTCGATATACGGTAACCAGATCAATTCCTGGATCAGGTCGGAATCTCCGAAATGTAAATAACCAAACGTAATCTTTTCCCCCGTTTCCGGATTGCTGAACACCAAAGCCAGCGGTCTATTCTGTTCGTCCATTGTATTCATAACGCGGGCAATCTTTGAAGGCGAATCGGCTTTTTTCGGCAAATTCCGCCAGGACACAGGTACACCTTTGGAATCAGACTGGATAACCGGGAATTGAACTTTTTTGATGATATTCTCAAAGATGAATTCCAGATTTTCATCGCTCTGTGAAGCAACCGCAGACGTGATTAGCTCAGCGTACAATTGCGCAATTTCACGATTGTCATCCCGGAGAGAATTCACCAATTGTTGGGAATAGAAAACCAACCCGGCAACCAGAGCCAGACCGAGAACGAAAAGTCCTCTTTTAATATTCCCCGTCTGGTTAAACCACTTCATCCTTTGATTTCCGATCGGTGTAAAACATCCACCCGAGGATTAATACAACAAGTACCGTTGTCACTCGAGATAAAATTGTCGTAACTATTCGGTAAGGATCTGAGTAAGAAAAGGTAATGGTATGATTTCCGGCAGGTACGGAAATTCCACGGAGGACAAAATCGGTCTTGTAAACAGGGGTTTTTTGTCCGTCGATTTTCGCAGTCAATCCATCCGGATAGTACATTTCAGACAGGACCAGAAATCCATTCCCCGAATTGTCGGTTTTCAACACCATCTCCTCCGGATCGGGATCCGATACTGTCACTTTCCCGGTAGTTAATGAGTCAGCTCCCAACCATGTTTTTTCAAGAATAGCCGTTGTTGAGGGAACAAAGCCCGGTGAAGTGACAGACTTCAACGCATCCGCCGGACTATGGTCCGGAGAGATTTGGGTCACGAACCATGCTTTGGGCAATACATCCAAATTTTGATAAACATTTTTATCCTCGGAAAAAACCTGTTTAAATCGCGGGTGAGTCATGGACTTAGAAGATACCAGGTATTTCACATTCAGCATATTTAAGACAGGAAGTTGATTCAATCCATTTGCATCCAATAAATCCTGATAAGTCCGGAGTTTCACTGGTCGATAACCACGCACACTTGGAATATTAAAATAAGCATAGCGATTTGTGTTCGAATCGTCAACCGGAAGAATGCGGCCTGTTCCAATATGTTTGACTAAAAAATCATCCGAAGGAGTTTTCCTAAATAAAGCATCAATATTTCGTTCCGGTTTTAAATCAAGGAATTCATGATCGACAACCCAGTAGTCTGCCACTGACATTACCAGGATTAATACGGGAAAGATTTTTACAGGCAGCTGCTCTTTGACTGACAACCAGATAAAGGCCAGTACACCTCCGGATAACACGACAGCAAGCATGCTGCCTTTATTGAAAAGGGACTTCCGTACATCAACCAAAGCGGCGATCACTTGGGCGTTGTATCGGGATGCTTCTTCCGGCCGCATAAAATGGAGGAGATTCCCTCCGAATAATGCCATTAACAATCCAATGCCGGTTACTGCACCGATAATGAGAAATGTTCGTTTTAACAGATGTACTTTTACCTTGTGGTCTTCGGAAGATAAATATTTTAAGGTTTTATTTAATCCGGCCGCCCCCAGAATTGAAATAGTAAAGGGCAGCATAACATAAATCATGGATGGAATGCGAAACTTGCTGAAGAAAGGCGCAAATTTGAATAATGGCCAAAACAGGATCGGAAAGTATTTTCCGAACCCAATAATCAGGATGAGTAGTGTGCTAAACCATAAATATTTTTCTAACCTGTCCGGTTTGGATAATCCCAATCCCAGGAAGGCAAATAAAAGTGGAATCAACCCCAAATAGTGGGTTGACTGAGTAAACGGCATATATCCCCAATAAGCAGCGGATTTCACATCGCGAGTGGGAAAATTCTGGAGTCCGTAAAAGTAAGGATTTATAAAGGCGATTAATTCTTTGGGTTGGTAGGACCACTGGGTGGCGTAGTCCCAATCTGTGCCTGATTCGGATTGACCTTTTTTCTCCAATACAGTTTTGCCACCCCGGTTTGAATGCTTTTGAAACGAATAGACGGATGCATAGGGATCGGATACCATAAGGACGCCAACAATCAATCCTAACAGAACCAACCCACCGGCTTTGAACTGTGGCAGGGTTGTTTTCTCTTTTGAGAACCGGTCAGCAATGATGTTCCACAACCACCAGAATCCGGCAAGCATCCAGGTATAATACACAACTTGGGGATGATTGGACCATAATTGTAGCGATGCAGCAATCGCCACCAGGAGAACGCCTTTCCACCGTCTTGTTTCCAACGTATAGTCGACGGCTGCCAAAACCCAGGGGATATAACTCATGGCAATGAATTTGGAGGCATGACCCGCATTGATTAATCCAAACATATAGGGTGTTAAAGCGTAGGATAGAGTCCCTAATAAAACAGCATATATTTGAAACCCCCGGCGTTTTAGAAATGCATATACTCCAAACCCACCAACAAGAAAAAACAGGAGAAATCGCAGTCCTTTATTAATCCATGGAACTGAGATAAGTGAAGTAACCGGGCCGGAGTAACCAACGATATAACTTCCATATGCCGGCATTCCACTGAATAACATGGGAAACCAATCCGGTTTGGCATCATGGGCCCCTTTGTAATGTTGAATCCACTCATTAATCGGTTGTCTGGCCACCGTATCGTTTGCAGCCGGAACCAAACCATTGATCACCATTGGATATAAAAAGGCAAATACGACCAAAAGGAGCACCAGGATTGGAAGTCGGTGTTTCGCGAACATGAGCT
>CAZJWP010000063.1:0-4054 GCA_964549745.1 uncultured bacterium
TTCCGCCCATAATTGCCTTTGAAAATCAATCAAGCTTGGACGTATCTTTTTGCTCCGTTTTACCTCTAGAAATATCTTCGCAAACATGTCCCTAAATCCTATCTTGATTGGAATCGCAGGCGGTACCGGCTCGGGAAAAACCTCCATCGCGCAGGAATTGATCCGGGAATACGGTGAAGGCGAAGTGGTTATTCTTGAACTGGACGCTTATTACCGCGATTTATCCCACCTTCCGGAACCCAAACGCAATCAACAAAATTTCGACCATCCTGATTCCATTGATTTGGAATTATTCCTAAATCATCTCACCCGTTTACAAAACGGTGAAAGCATCGAAAAACCGATGTACGACTTTGCCTCTCACACCCGCAAAAAATCGACGCATCGTATCCAGCCGCATCAGGTGATTGTCATCGAGGGAATACTGACCCTTCATTTTCCCGCTCTCCGCGATATGATGGACATTAAAATTTATGTGGAAACACCGGCAGACATTCGGTTTATCCGACGGCTTTCCCGGGATATGAAAGAACGGGGACGCACCACCCAATCCGTGATCAATCAATATTTACGGACGGTCCGGCAGATGCATGAAATATTTGTGGAACCGTCTAAAATCTACGCGGATATTATCGTCCCGGAAGGCGGCCGGAACACGGTGGCCATTGACCTTTTGCGAACCAAAATTGACTCCACTTTAGCAGGAAGAATCTAAATGCCAACACTGACCCCTCAAAATGGCGGCTGGATCGAAGTGATCAGCGGCAGCATGTTCAGCGGGAAGACCGAAGAACTGATTCGCCGGTTACGCCGCGCTGAGATCGCCCGCCAGAAAACCATTATCTTTAAGCCGCGCATTGATTTTCGCTACAGCGAAAACCATATCGTCTCCCACAATCAGCGCATGATGGAATCCCATTTGGTGGATTCGTCAAAGGATGTGTGGGATGCGTCTCAGAATGTAGATGTGGTGGGCATCGACGAAGCACAATTCCTGGATGACGGCATTTTGGATGTGTGCCAAAAATTGGCGTCCATGGGAAAGCGGGTCGTAGTGGCCGGTTTGGACACGGATTTCCGCGGGCTGCCTTTCGGTCCCATGCCAACCCTCATGTGTGAAGCGGATTACCTGGACAAACTACAGGCCATCTGTGTGGTGTGCGGCAATCCCGCCTCCCGCACTCAGCGGACCACTTCCCAGGCGGAGCAGGTGGTGATCGGTGAAACCGATATTTACGAAGCACGCTGCCGTCATTGTTTTCAACCCCCGGAGGACGTATGACTCATTTTGTCGGAATAATCGGAATTGCTGTCTTACTTGGCATCGCCTGGCTCATGTCCAACAACCGAAGTCAAATACCCTGGAAAATGGTTTTGTGGGGTTTACTGCTCCAGCTTTTCTTTGCCCTGTTTATCCTAAAAACGCCTATCGGTAAACCCTTTTTCAGCGTGTTGGACATTGGAATCCAAAAGCTGTTAAGCTTTACCGATGCCGGGTCCGATTTCCTGTTTAAATCATTTGGCGCCGGAGTCGTCGAAGGACCGCTTTTGAATTTTGCTTTCCGGGTGTTGCCCACGATTGTGTTTTTTAGTGCTCTCATGGCTGTGATGTACCATTATGGCATCATGCAGAAGCTTGTAAAAGGCATTGCCTGGGTGATGCAGAAAACGCTGAAGACCAGCGGCGCTGAAACGCTGAGTGTCTCTGCTAATATTTTTGTCGGCCAGACCGAAGCGCCGCTCATGATCCGGCCGTTCATCGGAAAAATGACCAATTCGGAACTCATGACCATTATGGTCGGAGGATTTGCCACCGTGGCCGGCGGCGTCATGGCCATGTACGTGAAAATGCTATCGGACATTCCGGGTATTGCAGGACACCTGATGGCAGCATCGATCATGAGCGCTCCGGCGGCATTGGTGGTATCCAAAGTGATCTTTCCGGAGACCGAATCTCCGGAAACCCTGGACGCCACCAAAATCCACGTAGAAAAAACTTCTGAAAATGGAATGGAAGCGCTGGCCGGCGGCGCTACTGACGGATTGAAACTGGCCGGGAATGTGGCCGCCATGCTCATGGCAATCGTGGCTATGATCGCACTGGTTAACGCAGTATTGGGCTTAATGGGAACGTCATTGGAAGGTATTTTAGGTTTTATTTTTAAACCTTTAGCCTGGACCATGGGGGCGCCGTGGAAGGAAGCTCAACTCCTGGGTTCGCTGATGGGAAAAAA
The DNA here is from genome assembly GCA_964549745.1 of uncultured bacterium. Lineage (GTDB taxonomy): Bacteria > Fidelibacterota > Marinisomatia > Marinisomatales > J089 > J089. Next base: position 2,235 of record CAZJWP010000063.1, read on the forward strand.
GCTGGTGCTCACAGAATTAATTGCGTACAGTGATTTAAGTACCTTAAGATTGGAACACGTCATTTCGGATCGTACCGCTATCATTGCCAGTTATGCCCTCTGTGGATTTGCTAATTTTGCATCGATCGGCATTCAATTGGGAGGCATCGGCGGGATGGCGCCAAAACGCAAATCCGATCTGGCACGATTGGGAATGAAAGCTATGATAGGTGGAGCGCTGGCATCGTGGATCACCGCTTCCATCGCCGGAATGCTCATTTAATAACCAGAGGGAAAAAATGCGTTTGATTTTATTAGGTCCACCGGGAGTGGGTAAGGGCACACAGGCTCAACGGCTCATGGACCACTATTCGATCGTTCACCTTTCCACAGGGGAACTTCTGCGGGCAGAAATTGCGGCTCAAACCGGTCTGGGAAAACATGCACAAACCTTTATGGATCATGGCCGGCTGGTTCCCGATCAAATTCTGTTGGATATGATGAATACTCGTTTGCAGCAGGATGATTGTAAGCCCGGATATCTTTTGGATGGTTTTCCCCGAACGATCCCCCAGGCAGAACATTTTACAGAACTTTTGGAGGAGTTAAACCAGAATCTGGATGCTGTGGTCAGTCTTACCGCGAATCGCGATGAATTGATTCATCGACTTTTGCTCCGAGGTAAGGATTCCGGTCGCAGCGACGATAACCTGACGGTGATTCGTCAACGGTTGGATGTTTACCGGGAACAGACCGCACCGTTGGTTGACTATTACCATAAAGCCGGGCTGTTGCTTGAAATCGACGGCACCGGATCCATCCCGGAAATCACTGAACGAATCATTAACGCTTTGGATATAAAATGCTCAAGGTAGGATTAACAGGAGGAATCGGCAGCGGAAAGAGTACCGCCAGTGTAATCATGGCGGAATTAGGCGCTTTTGTTTTGGATGCCGATAAAGAAGCCAAACATATTTTGGACACGAACGAAGCTGTGCAAAGTGAGTTGATTGCCGAATTTGGCACCGACATTATGGGCCCGGACGAAAAAATCGATCGTAAGAAGCTGGCCCGTATCAGTTTTCAGGATGAAGATCATCAGCTTTTACTCAATGCAATCATTCATCCGTATATCTTTGAGGCGATTGATCGCGCATTTGAAAAGATTTCCAGGGAAGACAAGTATCCGCTTTTTGTGGTGGATGGAGCCCTGATTTACGAATCGGACCTGGACCAACACATGGACTACGTCATCGTCGTCAGTTCCACGGTAAGACATCGGATTGAACGTGTGTTGAATCGTGGATCGCTGACACGGGAAGATATAATCAAACGAATGGACCTACAGTGGACAGACGAAGATAAGATTCACAGCGCGGATTTTGTGATCGATAATAACACCACAGAAGAAGCTCTGAGAGAACAAATCGAACAAGTCTATCAGAAGCTGATATAGGTCCGGATTCTTCCGTGACAGGATTTGCCCTTTACTTCACGACATCCCTAAATTGCAATACAAGACAAGTTTGTCTTATTTCACGAATTCACTCTGACCTCCGATTTTATCCGCAGGACCAGTAGTGATTCCGTGATAGCAGAAAGGAGTCTGTTTTGCTTAAACCCGTTCAAAAATATTCATCGTGTGATGCGCTCCTCGTGGATGCCATCCGGGATGAAAAGGAAGCGGCTGAATGGTACACAGAAGCCGCCCGGATTACCGATAATCCGGAAGTGCGGACGCTCCTGAATCGGTTGGCCGAAATGGAAACCCATCACACCCGGGACTTGACGCTTTGCCTGGAATCACTCCGGAGTCAACAGTGTGTTCAGGACGGAATTTT
>CAZJWP010000063.1:4154-13208 GCA_964549745.1 uncultured bacterium
CAAGGAGCCGTGGTGGCCTGTAAAATTTTGGCGTCGGCTTTCTTTAAGGAAGGAAAATTCGCTCAGGCCTTCCCGGCCTTCGGTGTGGAACGACGCGGTGCGCCGGTGATGGCTTTTATTCGGATCGATAATAAACCGATCAACCTGCGAACAGAAATTTATGAACCGCATCATTTGGTGGTGCTGGATCCAACTTTACTTCAGACTATCAATGTTACAGCCGGACTGGCCAAGGGCGGGATGATCGTGCTGAACAGCGCGGCACCGGCTGAAACTTACCCGCAGCTCAGCGATTTTTCCGTGGCGACGGTGGATGCCAACAAGATCGCTGTAGCCCACAGATTGGGTACCCAATCCACACCGATTGTCAATACATCCATTTTGGGTGCTTTCTCAAAATTCACCGGTTTGGTTGGCCTGGATGCCCTGGTAGAGACGATCCAAAACTACGTCCCCATTAAACCGGAAGAAAACGCCGCCGCCACCCGCGATGCTTATGCCCAATGCGAATTCTCCAAATCCACCGTTTAGGAACCGACTATGAGTGATGCATTAAAATTCAAAAATGACAAGCCGGTGTTCGCGGTTTCCACCGGACGGATGGACTGGAACCAAACCGGGTCCTGGCGCTATATGCGGCCGCGGTATGAAGACAAACTCCCACCCTGCACGGCAGGCTGCCCGACCCATGAAAGAATTCCCCAATATTTTGATCTGGTGAAAAAAGGTGACACCGCCGCTGCCTGGGAAATTATTCTGGAAGATAATCCGCTCCCCGGTGTATGCGGCCGCGTGTGTTACCATCCCTGCGAAGATGTGTGCAATCGCGGTGAATTTGACGAACAAATCAGTATCAACGCCATGGAACGCTTTGTGGCGGACCAGAACCTGGAGCGTCAATTTCCGGAGCATTTCCATGCCAAACCGAACGGACATACAGTAGCTGTTGTGGGTTCCGGACCGGCCGGGTTATCCGCGGCTTATCAGTTGGCCAGACGCGGATACGCGGTAACGATTTATGAAGGAGCCGATGAACCGGGCGGGATGCTCCGTCAGGGCATTCCATCCTATCGTCTTCCCCGTGATATTCTGGATAAGGAAATCGCCGATATTCAATCCCTGGGCGTGGAAATCAAAACCGGTCAGCGTCTGGGCCGGAATATGACTATTGAAGAACTTAACACCCAATTTGAAGCCGTAATCCTGGCGTTGGGCGCTTATAAAGGACAGAATCCGAAATTACCGGGTCTCGACCTTCCCGGTGTGACCTCCGCTCTGGACTTTCTGCAGGAATTCAATCTCACCGGAAAAAGCGATCTTCCCGACCGGGTGATGGTGGTGGGCGGCGGAAATACAGCCATTGATGCGGCTCGGAGCGCTCGTCGTTTGGGCGTAGAAGTTGATTTGGTGTATCGCCGGTCCCGCAACGAAATGCCCGCCGTTTCGGAGGAGATCGACGCGGCCCTGGAAGAGGGCGTTCAGCTCAGAACGTTGACAAATCCCGTCGCTTTCCTGGGCGATGATCATTTGACAGCAGTTCAGGTTATTCAAATGGAATTGGGTGAGCCGGATGAAAGCGGACGCCGCCGGCCAATCCCTGTTCCCGGCACCGAAGTAACCATGGAAACAACTCGAGTGTTGTTGGCCATTGGCGAAACTCCGGATCTGGATGCCATTGCCGGTCTGCCGGAACTGAGCACCAATCGTATTGCGGTCTCAAAGGGACAGTCAACCAGTTTGGACGGTGTGTTCGCCTGTGGTGATGTGGCCGCCGGACCCATCGGCACCGTGGTCGACGCCATTGCCACCGGAAAACAGGCTGCACTGGATGTTCATGCGTTTTTAGGCGGAGAAACCACCGGCATCGAAAATCGGGAGCCGGTACAATACTCTGATCTGAACCTGAATTACTTTTTAAAAGAAAAACGACCCGATGTACCTCACCTTCCGTTTTCTGAAGCCATCCAATCGTTTGCGGAAGTCAATAACGGGCTTAGTACAGATGTAGCCCGAAAGGAAGCGGAGCGGTGCTTTAGTTGCGGGACCTGCATCAGTTGCGATCTGTGCCTGATCTTCTGTCCCGACGTAGCTATTCATCCCGGCACAAATGGTGCACTCTATGACATAGATTATGATTTTTGCAAAGGTTGTGGAGTGTGCGTGGCTGAATGTCCCCGCGACGCCATGACTTTCGTGGAGGAACTCTCATGCGCGAATTAGCTCCGGCCCTGAAACCTTATTTCCATACCGAATCCACCGAAGATATTCTGGTCATCGAAGGCACGCATGCGGCATCGCACGCGGCGCGGCTGGCCAAGGTGAAAGTCGTTTCCGCTTATCCCATCACACCGCAGACGTCAATCGTGGAATTGCTCTCCGAAATGTGCTCCAACGGCCAACTGGATGCGCAATTCATCAAGGTGGAATCGGAACATTCAGCGCTGGCCTGTCTGGTGGGCGCTGCATCGGCCGGTGTACGAACCTTTACCGCCACCTCATCCCAGGGATTGCTCCTGATGCACGAGATTATCCACTGGGTTGCCGCGGCACGCTTGCCGATTGTGATGGTGAATGTGAATCGTGCTCTGGCGCCGCCCTGGTCCATCTGGGCTGACCAGACTGACAGTCTTGCGCAGCGCGATACGGGTTGGATTCAGTTTTACGCCGAAAGCAACCAGGAAGTGCTGGACACCATTCTCATGGCTTATCGCCTGGCGGAACAGGTCATGCTCCCGGTGATGGTGAATATGGATGCGTTTTTCCTGTCCCATACGGCGGAACCCGTAGCCCTTCCCAAACAGGATTTGGTGGACAAATTTTTACCCAACTTTGAACCGGACTTCAGGTTGGACGTGCACAATCCCCGGGCTTTTGGCGGCTTAGCCAAACCGGATATCTATATGGAATTCCGCTATCACATGCAGGAATCCATGGATGAAGCCTTGAAACTCTGGCCGACCATTGCCGAAGAATTCAAGTATCATTTTGGTCGTTTTCACGGAACGGCCATCGAATCCTATCGCTGCGAAGATGCGGAAACGGTACTGGTAACCGCCGGGACGATTTCCGGCACAACACGCTTGGTGATCGATCAGTACCGTGAGAAGGGAATTCCGCTGGGTCTGGTGAAAATTCGTATGTTCCGGCCTTTCCCGGCAGAAACGCTCCGAAATGCACTGAAATCGGTGAAACGGGTTGGCGTGATCGACAGAAATATATCTTTCGGTCAGGGCGGTATTTTCTTCAGTGAACTGAAGTCGGCTTTGTATAACGGACCGGAACACCCCTTGTTGAACGGTTATGTCGCCGGTCTGGGCGGACGGGATGTAACGCCGGCGGTGATTACGGAAATTGCGGAGCATTTACTGCACAGCGAAGAAGGCCAGGATCTGGTCTGGATTGGAGTGAAAGAATGAGCCAGATACCGATGACAATTCCCACAACGGAAATTATGGGCTCCGGTCATGTGGCCTGTCCCGGTTGCGGCGCAACCATGGCCATGCGGAATGCCCTGAAAGTTTTAGGGCCAAACACGGTTGTGGTCATCCCCGCTTGTTGCTGGTCCGTGATCGACGGGCCGACACCCAGCTCGGTGATGGGCGTTCCGGTCATCCATACCGCGTTCGAAACAGCCGCGATTACAGCGACCGGAGTCAAGGCCGGTTTGGCGGCCCGCGGCGAAACCGATGTTCAGGTCATGGCCTGGGCCGGAGACGGAGGAACCTTCGATATCGGTTTCCAGTCCCTGTCCGGGGCGGCAGAACGGAATGAAGACATTATTTACGTCTGCTATGATAACGAAGCCTACATGAATACGGGCATTCAGCGCAGTTCGGCCACACCCTGGGGCGCTTGGACCACCACCACACCGGTGACTAATCCCAAATCGCGGCCAAAGAAAGATATTGTGGATGCCCTGGCGGCACACCACATTCCGTATATTGCCACAGCGTCCGTGGCTTATCCGGATGATCTGGTCAAAAAATTCGAAAAGGCGAAAACCATTCGCGGTATGCGCTTTCTGCATATTTTGTCCCCCTGTCCTCCGGGATGGAAATCGGAAGCAGAACAATCAATACACATTTCGCGGATGGCGGTGAAAAGCCGTGTTTTCCCGTTATATGAAGTGATCGACGGTCACGACTACCGTCTGACCCTGGATCCGGAACCTATGCCTATTGATGACTACCTTCATTCGCAGGGACGTTTCCGTCATCTTCATGATGAAGACATTCAACAAATCCAGTCCGACGTGAATTCGCGCTGGGAACAATTGCAGAAAAGGATGTCGGGTTCTTTATAAGTAATCCACCCGGGGGAAACACCCTTTCCCGTATAACCTTACCATGGCTTTCGTCCATTGGACAATGGCCGTTGGTTTTTCCGTTTCAAACCGACCCGGGACAAGGGGTCGGAATTACATTCAACCTTTTTCTTTAAGGAAAATTTCTCATGGATATTCGCAATCGGCACATTTTAGTTCTGGGCGGCTGGGGATTGGTCGGCACGGCTATTCTCCATAAGCTGGCAGAACGGCAGCCGGAAAAAATAATTATTCTTTCTTTACTCCAATCCGAGGCTGAGGGCGCTTGTGAAAATATGGCCGCCGCTTACCCGGACATCGAATTCGTTCCGGAATGGGGCAATATTTTTGTTCGGGACAGTCTGAAAGATTTATCGCGCAAAGATTTACTGGGTAATCCGATGTATCGTAAAAGGTTGTTAAATGACACCATGGAGGAATTCAACGATCAGGTGTTGGATGTGTCTTTTTTACATCAGGTTATCTCCCGGCATAAACCACATATAATCATTGATAGCATCAACACGGCGACGGCCCTGGCCTATCAGGACATTTACTCCGGCTATTATGAATTGAAATCACTTCTGGATGAGGGAGAAGACCGGGAAAAAATGAATGCGGAGGTGGAAAAAATGCTCACCACACTCTACATCCCGCAGATCATCCGGCATATCCAGATCCTTCACGCCAGTATGATCAAGAACAACACGGGTGTTTATATCAAAATTGGCACGACCGGCACCGGCGGCATGGGCTTAAACATCCCTTATACGCACAGCGAAGAACGGCCATCCCGGGTTCTGTTGAGTAAATCTTCCCTGGCCGGGGCACATACGTTGCTGTTGTTCCTCATGGGACGCACGCCCGGAGGTCCGATCTGCAAGGAGATCAAACCGGCAGCGGCGATTGCCTGGAAAGGTATTCAGTATGGGGAAATACTGAAAAAGGGAAAACCAATATCTTTGGTAGACTGTCCGCCGGATCGGGCCATGGAATTGGATGATCAATTCGATTTTGGCTACCAGGGAATTTGGGACGATCTGAATCAGAATCTGTCCTCCGTATACATTGACACCGGCGAAAACGGAATCTTTTCTCTGGGAGAATTCGAAACCATCACTACCGCCGGTCAGATGGAATTCGTAACACCGGAAGAGATTGCCGAAAACGTAGTGTTGGAAATTTTAGGCGACAGCACCGGTTATGACATTATCAATGCGCTGGATAATTCCATTATGGGCCCCACTTACCGTGCCGGGTATATGCGGCACCAGGCGCTTGAAGAAATGCAAAAGCTCGAAAAAAAGCACGATACATCCAGTGTGGCCTTCGAAATTTTAGGCCCGCCACGACTGTCCAAACTTCTACACGAAGCACACCTGATTCAGGAAATTTGCGGAAATCTGAATGACCTTCCCAATTGGGATGCAAATGATCTCGTACAAAAACTCGAAGATCAGGTTTTAACCAATCGTCAGGCTCGGGCTGAGATCATCTCCATTGGGATTCCCATTTTGATGCCGGACGGAAAACGACTGATTCGGGGACCGGAGATCAAAATTCCGGTGTGCCGCGGTCGTGGTAAAATCCCCATGAATGCCAAACAATTAAACAATTGGGCGCATGCCGGCTGGGTGGATTTGCGCATAGTGAATATCGTTCGGTGGCAGGATCGGATTCGTGGAATTCAAAAATATATTGAATCGCTACCTGCGAATGATACCAGCTCTCAGTATCACCATGGATTGAGATACTGGAATGTGGACCAGCCTTTTAATATCGGTAAAGTCGCCGCCTGGATTTTTATCCAGGAAGACAAGGGCGCGCGGATTAAGCGTTGATTTAGCGAATCCCGGGGCGCAATGCCCGGGGACGATCCAGAATTTCCTTCAGGAGAATGGTTTCCCTTAGGGATTGTTTATTCCCAAGACGGCTTCGCAATTCGCTTTGTATTTTTGTAACGGGTTCCGATTTGAGTCTTACGGTAGGAATTGTTCTAAGAACGGATTCCGAAATATCCTCTATCACCGGTTCCGAATACCGTACAGGTTCCGGTTCTACCTTATCCATGGAATCTTCGGGAACTATATCCGGCACTTCCTCCGGTTCCAAACCGGTTTCCCAGTACGCCTGCTTCTGCGATGGTACCTTTCTCTCAGGTTCCACCGTCATATCCTTTAGGAAGTCAGACAGCCAGTTTGGCGCCTGCCGCGGTGGCGGAGAGGAACTGTTTTCTTCCCCCTCCTTCTGCTCCAGCTTGCGCCTGGCACCTGTCTGCTGCCGCTTTTTCAACATCAGCGACAAAAAGTACAGGATCAGAAGAAAGGCCCAGTAACCGATGCCTTCCATTTAGTCGTCCTTACCTTTATTCAGGCGTTTGTCCGAATCATCCTGTTCTTCCTCAGGCTTGGGTTCGGTAGCGATTGATTCACGCATGGATGTATCGGCAACGATATTTTTCATGTTATAATAATCCATCACACCCAAATTACCTTCACGGAAAGCCTGTGCCATCGCCTTGGGAACCTCGGCTTCCGCTTCCACCACTTTGGCACGCATTTCCTGGGTTCGGGCTTTCATTTCCTGTTCCGCTGCCACCGCCATGGCCCGGCGAGTCTCAGCCCGCGCCTTGGCGACTTGCAAATCCGCTTGCGCCTGGTCGGCCTGTAGGCGAGCGCCTACATTCTTTCCAACATCAAGGTCCGCAATATCAATGGACAGAATTTCGAAGGCGGTTCCGGCATCCAGACCTTTATGCAACACTGCTTTTGAAATCCGATCGGGATTTTCAAGAACTTCCGAATAATCTTCGGACGATCCGATCGCGCTCACAATACCCTCACCTACACGTGCGATGATGGTTTCATCCGTGGCGCCGCCAACCAAGCCGGGAATGTTGGTCCGGACCGTTACACGAGCCCGGGCTTTTAATTCAATCCCATCTTTTGCAACCGCGGCCAAATAGCCTTCTTTCGGCGCATTGATCACTTTTGGATACACACTGGTTTGCACCGCGGTTTTCACATCGCGCCCTGCCAGGTCGATGGCTGTGGCCGTTTCAAAATGCAGATCAATTTTGGCTTTATCCGCCGCAATCAGAGCCGCTACAACGTTTACTACATTTCCTCCGGCCAAATAGTGGGTTTCCAGCATATCGGTCGTAATCGTACTCAGTCCCGCTTTGTGCAGATTGATGACACCATCGGTAACCAGCCTTGGGGAAATTTTCCGCAAACGCATACGGATTAAATCAATAATGGTGATGCGGCCGAGACCCAAGCTGACAATGGCTTGAATCCACAGTCCGATTGGCACAAAATAGAAAACGACAAACAGGACTAGAATAATAGCCGCTAACAAAATGACAGAAATTGTACTCATGATTTACTCTCCTCGGAGTTTGAATTGATTTTCCGGACAACCACACGGTTGCCGTCTACTTTTAAAACTTTAATCTTCTCGCCCTGACTGACAAAATCACCTTCGGTAACAACGAACAACCTTGCATCACCGATGGTCGCCCATCCTGAAGGACGTAAATCCGACATGGCTTTGCCTTCTTTCCCCAAATGTTGTTCAAAACCAAAGGATGTGGTATAGCCCTGATCTCTGTGTTCGGCACCGGGAGCCGTCAGCTTGACCCAAAATTGTGTTTTTGTCAATAATCGGAACAGGATCACCAATCCTATCAAACCACCGATGATCCCGATCGTCAAACCGAATAATGCCATATCGTGAACCTCCTTGCCCACCGGTATATCGGGGAGCAACAGTTGGTACAATCCCCATATAATGACCAGAATTCCGCTGATCCCGGTTATGCCGAAGCCGGGGATGACCAGCACCTCCAATAGGATAAGCAGTATCCCGATCATCAGGATTAATAAATCGGACATCGTCGCCAACTCGGCGATGTAAGACGCGCCCAGCGAAAGCGCGAGACAGACCACGCCAAACGTGCCCGGCAAACCCCAACCGGGACTGTGGAGTTCAAATAGAATTCCCAGGAAACCGAATGTGGTTAACAGGGAAGCCACCACCGGATTGGTCAAAAAACGGACAAATTTTTCCGACCAGTTTTCATGAGTATCAATCACGGAAGCGTCTTCCAGGTTTAGGATTTTCAACGCTTCATCAAAGGTCTCGGCCTTTTCATCGGCCATGTGATATTTGAGTGCCAGATCCGTGGTAAGGGTAATCAGTTTGCCTTCTTTGCGTCCTTCCAGATCGTTCACTTCTACGGAGTCACCATCGATATACAACTTTGTAAAACTTAATTCTTCATCCACCATTCCTTTGGCGATATCCGTATTTCGCCCGCGGCGTTCGGCTGTGGATGCCATTTCCTCGCGCATATAGCTAATCACTTTTTCGGACGCTTTATGTCCGGACATGTCCACTGCGGTTGCTGCACCGATGGTGCCGCCGCCGGTCATAAAGATCTTTTCGCAACTTAGAGAAATCAGGGAACCGGCGGAAATCGCCCGGCGATTGACAAAAGCAATGGTGGGTACTTTCGCGGAAAGGATTGCATCTTTGATCTGGGTCGCCGCATCCAGCCGGCCGCCAAAGGTATCCACATCAAAAATAACAGCGGCGGCGGCTTCCTTGTCAGCCTGTTTTAACACCCGCTCAATAAAAGGGGGTAAACCCAAATCAATGGTACCCTGGATCGGAACTCGATATACAACTGTGGAAGAACCAAAAATTAAATTGGCTAACAGAAAGAGACTGAAGATGCCTTTGTTCAT
>CAZJWP010000064.1:0-12957 GCA_964549745.1 uncultured bacterium
ATTGAATGGGGATCATTTTTCCCCTCCTGGACAGGAGGGGCCAGGGGTGGTTGATCAAATTGTTAGCCTTGAAACCCGTAATATATTTTTTACAAACAGGTAATTGATTGCTTACGTACTGGCGACAATCCCGATCTTTATTTTATAGTTTGTTGGCAGTATTTCCCTTACTCCTTGTCTACGAGATTGGGCTTTTTGCGATTCAAACACCGAATCTTCCACAAATTCGGAATGGCGCCGATGTGCTTCTTCAGGAATTCCTCAGTTCTTTCGGTATAAAAGGACTTATGGGATTTGGACTTTTATTTATTATTGGGACCATCGTTGCGTTTTACTGGAATCGAAACCGTGATCCGGAGGCAACTTTTAGTAGTGTAATCCTGCTTGGGATCGTCGCCGAGAGTTGTGGTTGGGGACTTGTTCTGGTTTTACTGTTACAATCCTTTCAAGCTTTTTTGATGAGCCCAATCGTAAGGGAAGCCGTGCATCAGGTCATTTTGGGCTTGGGTGCCGGATTGTATGAAGAATTGGTTTTCCGTGTCTTGCTGATTTCCGGGCTGGTTCCGTTGCTAAAAATGGTCTTTCAATGGACGGAAACCGGGGCAAAGATCATCGCCGTACTTTTGGCGGCGGCTATTTTTTCCGGCTTTCATTTTTGGGGAGCACTGGGAGAATCAGCAACTGCTTCCCTGTTTATTTTACGTTTCCTTGCAGGAGCCATGCTGGGATTCTTATACATTTTTCGCGGATTCGGTATTACCGCATGGAGTCACGCGATTTACGATTTGATCACCGTGATCCAATTAACAATAATGAATGGAAACCATGCGTAGAGTCATATCGTAAAAGGGTCGTATTTTTTGCTTTGATTTCAATGGAGAAAAAATGAAAAATCGTATGATCTTGCTTGCTGCCGCGTTGTTAATCTCATCGGGTTGGGGACAACAAGTGATCAAATCTTTGGAAGCTGACATTTACCCGGAATACTACTATCGGGGTGTCATGGTGGAATACATTGGTGTCGTTCAGAAAGGGACGTTCAATACACCAGTCAGTTTTATGGTTCCGGCCGGTACCGATTCCGCCTTTTCAATTATTCAGAAAGCAGAGCAAAAGAATCCGGATATTCAGATTCTTACTGTCCAGCCAAGGGGAAACGAAAGATGGGTATCGGTCACACCCACGGATACAATGTTTCATTTTATCGTTTTTTATTCTCCGTTCACCAATACAACCGGAAAACGTCATTTCGATTTTTCGATAAAATCCGACACAGATTTCCCTCATTTTCATATTCTGGTTCAGGAACCGATAGTGGCAGAAAATCTAAATCTCATTGAACCGGATGCGCAGCCGGAAGCTTTCCAGGATCAACACGGCATCACGATGCATCGTTTTCATTACGATCATCTGAAGGCCGGACAGGTGCAAGGATTGACGATAGAGTACACTAATCCAAGCGGGCAGGTAACGATGGAAAAACTACAGACCATGCTTGGAAGCGGAAACACGGCGAATACCAACACCAACGGAAACCAGAATCCCCATGCCTCTTCCACCGTACCTCATCGGTATAAATTACCCAAATGGCAACCACTCGCGGCCCTGGCATTGATGGCTTTGATTGTGGGATTTTCATATAAACGCTTTCCCGGTGTATCCGCGTCCAAACCTGAAAAGCAACCCGCTCCAACAACCGCCCCGGCATCCGAACCAGCGGCGAAAAACTTCTGCCCGCAATGCGGAAACGCAATACAGCCACAGGATAAATTCTGTTCCGATTGCGGTCATAAACTATAGACAGGACGATTTCAATTTGGGCGTAGTTCGTGCCCGTACCTTACTGATCTTTGTTTTAATTGCCGCGTCAATCGCGGGCTTACCGCGATTACAGGCTCAGACCCGTCAGGCGGCTCCTTTCCAACTGATCGATTCGATCCCGTTCCCGGTTTCATTTCGTAAACAAGATCTGCACCCGGATCGACTTCTGGTTTCTCCCGATGGCGCTTTTATTCTACTGGATCGCAACGCAAATCGGTTGATTCGACTTGAAAAATCCGGAAAAGTCACACTTTCCGGTGGATTCGGACAGTCGGAGGAATCCCTGTTTGAACCGGTAGATGTAAAAAACGATGCTATGAATGTGATCGTGCTGGATCGGGGAAGAAATGGCTGGGTCCAATTCGATGCTCGTTTGCATTTTTTAGCTTTTATTCCCCTGGATCGCGATCTCGACCCGGAACAGTTTTCCATTGATCCGTTTGGGAATTATCTGGTTGCCGGGTATACCGATCCCGGGATTTTTCGTAAAACACGTTTAGGCTGGGATCCTGATCCATTTATCGATTTCCAGTATTTATCGCCTTCTCCGGGCCATATTTCCTTTTTACGCACCAATCCGAAAGGTCAGGTCGCACTCATTGGCACGGATCCTGATTTATTGGCTGCGTTCACGGTTTCCGGCCGGTTGCAATATCAACTTCCGTTAAAAGATGTGTCTTCAATTTGCGGACTGTTCTATCTCAATGGGAACTGGACCCTAGCCCGACAGACTTCCGTAGGATTGCAATTGGAAAATCCTGTCGATCCAATCATGGAACTGCCGGTCAATCATGCCGTGGATGTGGTTTTGTCCAATAAGCGGTTGATTGTACTCACGGACCGCGACGTTCGGATTTACGGTTCCCAACACTGATATGCGAATCCACCGGTTTCTCACGGTTGTTCTCGCAATGAGTGCTGCCCATACCCAGGTTTTGGACACTCTAACCCTGACCGGACCCGAAAAAGTCATCACCTTGTCTCAACCGCCGGTACGTCCCGGAAGTGTATTTGTATTTCAAATGGGGCAGACGATTAAGCCTGATTCTGTAGATGCAATTAACGGTCGATTGTATTTCCAAAGCTTTCCCGGTGATTCCGTGCAGATTGTGGTTTCGTATCAATCTTTATCGGAGCGGATTCCACTCAAGGTAGGACCGCTGATTGATCGGTTACCGGAATGGGAAGCGCCCGATTCCGCAAAATCGGAGGTACAACCATCACAAAAATCTGAATTACAACCGCAAACACGGGAAGAGAACGGCAATCTCACTTCCTCCGGAACGATTTTTCGGAACTTCCGGTTATCGCCAAGCGGCGGGAATGGCTTCTCCGGCGGACTCCAATTGCAACTCCAGGGAAACCTGACCGATGACATCACCGTAAGCGGCGTATTATCCGACCAGAACTTCCCCATCCAACCGGAAGGGAATACACAGGCTTTGGAAGAGATCGACAAGGTCTACCTGGATGTTCATCATCCCAACTTTGATATTCGCGCCGGAGATATTGATGTGGATTACAACACGTCGCGATTTGCCCATGTCAGGCGCAAGATCAGCGGGATGACCGGGAATTTCCAGACGAACGCCTGGAAGGGCGGCGCCGTGATGGGCGGTAACGGTGGAATTTATACGACCTATTCCTTCAAAGGTCAGGATCAGAATCAGGGACCGTACGCTTTGCCGAATAAAGAGGGTCGCACGTCCATCATTGTTTTGGCAGGCAGCGAACGAGTGTGGGTGGACGGTGTCCTTCGCACCCGCGGCGAAAACCAGGACTACATCATTGATTATTCCACCGGCGAACTGACGTTTATGTCCCGCGTGTTGATCCACAGCGATACGGACATTTTTGTGGAATACGAGTACCGGGACGGCACGTACAGCCGCAGTCTCACCGGCGCCAACGTTTCCCGCAATTTTGGCTCTGGGATTCATGTGGGATTGGACTGGACCCGCGATGGCGATAACCTGAACTCCGGAACCTTATCGCCTGAAGACCGGGATGCTTTATCACAGACTAACTCCGGCTATATCTCAATATCCACCGTCACGGCCGATTCCACCGGAGATTACATTTTCAACGGCAATATTTATGAATATCATCCGACGGCGCCTGATTCGATCCAGCATTTTAAGCTTTCTTTTGAAGCCGATCCTGATTCCGGTTCTTACAGCCGGAATATCAGCCGAACCGGACAGATATTTTACACGTTTGTTCCGGAGGCCGATCGCATAGCCGGGCAAATTTTGTATTCGCCGGTGCACCGATTGCAAGCCCCGGAACGGTTGGATTTCTTCACACTGCAATCGTCCGGACCCTTGGGAGAACACACCGACTGGTCGCTGGTATGGCACAGTTCGCTCCATGATAACAATATTCTTTCGCAAAAGTCAGCCGGACAACAACAAGGGTTGGGAACCAGCCTTAAAATTGATGGTGAGCAGACACTGGGTGATCATCTTACGTTTCGTTATGGCATGGATGACTGGTTTCGCAGTGCGGATTTCACAGCGCTTTCCAATGATCGTGATGTGCGATTTTACCGGGATTGGAACCTGACAGCGCCCCTTACCGGAAGTGAACACCTGACCACGATCCAAACGTCCCTGGAATCGAAACATGCGGGGAAGGGAGCCATTTATCTGGATCGTTATGCAACCGGATCCCAATCCCGCTATCGTTTCCGAAGTGAAACACGGTTCCATACAACGTGGATTCCGCGTTTAAACCTGAATACAAGTTATCTTCAGCGGACGGGCCGCCCGTTTTATCAGGCGCAGTTTAATACGGCTTTGCTTCCAACCCGGATTCATCCCGTTTTCCTTTTTGAGACTGAACAAGCGCCGGATGTTTCGCGCTTTGAATCGGCCGGAACCGGACTGGAATCCACCGGGAAAAGCTCAGCATTTCAAATCAACATTCATCGCCGGTTGGACTGGACCTGGCAGGATTCCTTATACACGGCTGCCGCCACAGATTGGATCACGGCCCTGGACTGGCAAACACAAATTAAGCGAAGCTGGCGGGTGTCACTGAATGGAAACCATCGTCGGAAAACCGATACCAACACCGGGTCCCGTTTTCAGTCCACAATGGGACAATTGCAGTTGAATTACCGGAATCCACAGCGAACGGTTTTATGGAACTGGTCGTCACGGCTGGAGGAGTCCCAGGATCAGATACAGGCAGTGGTTTACGATTCGGTGGGGCCGGGACTGGGACAATATCGCTACGATCCTGTTTATGAAGAGTACGTCGCTGATCCGAACGGCGCTTATATCGGAACACTTGTATTCACCGGTGAACGGCAACCGGCCACCTTCATGGATTTAAAACAACGACTTGAATTCCGCAATTTCCTTAAAAAAGCAATGGCGCTCGAATCCAGTCGGTTGACTTTTGATGCGGCCGGGCAATTTCAGGGGCTGGGTTTATCTCTGGTTCGTTGGTTTAATCCGGATTTAAACGGGCAAAACACACGGATTGCCAAAGGTGCCGTTAGCCAGGATTGGGACATGTATTTTAAACGACATCCAATCCGATTGCGGGAATGGTCACGGAATTCCCAGGATTTTGAAGGACTGGATCCACGGGGAAATGATCTGAAACGGGATTCGGAGTTGGGAATTGAAAGCCAGGTGTCCTTGAGTAAAAACCGGAAATTGACGGCCAAATTGTCGAAGGATCATTCGAAAACAAGATCGACGGTCACATCGTTAAGAAACCGATCATCCGGTTCATTGTGGGCAGAGCCGGGAATAAAAGTGTCCGTTCCCGGGAAAATCCGGATCGACACCGGTGTAAAATATGCACAAGGAGACGGAACCCAAATTCAGGGGCTTTATTCTGTGACAGGAAAAGGTGTTTGGCTGGATGGTTCCGTATTCATTGGGAAAGATCACCGGATTCAAATCCATGCCGATTGGTTTGACAGCCACAGTCCCAATCCTGTGAGTGATTTACCGCCGGAAGCACTAAAAGGGTACGCTCTTGGCCGGTCGTTTCGAACCCAGGTTCAGAGCGTTTGGATGCTGGGCGGGAATTTTCACCTGAACCTGTCCCTGAATTACATGAATGACGTCCATTACAAGAATTTTGTCCAGTTCTCAGGAGAGATTCGTGCATATTTCTAAAGTTCTGTTCTGGACAATTATCGGTTCGACAATTGGGTTTTCCCAATCCAGACAAATTTCGTTGAATGACAGCACGGATGCGGAACTTTCGCTTAAACAGGAATTGCAAAATCGCGGCGATCTTGGCAGCTTTTGGCAACTCACTTATTTTGATAGCGCTGTTACAACGGCAAAATATCGATTTAACAAAAATAAAGTCATGCCCGATTCCCTGATCTTTATCGGCTCTAACGACATTTCTGTGAAGGTTCGTCAACGCCTCTTTAGCCCGATCTTGTCGGAGCCGATGCGTTACGGCACGGATCGCCGATTCCGTGAAATCCGCAATGCGTATGCTTTCCTGAATAATCAAACCAGGATTTCTTATGCATTGTGGCAGAGTAAACCGGTGTCGGTTGTGGAGGCAGAACCGGAATTTGCCAATCAGGTCAGCGGGATGATCGGAGGACAACGAAGCAACAACAAGGGATTGGAATTGACCGGGGAAGTACAGGTCCATCTTGAAAACACCTGGCGAAGCGCCGGAACTCTGGATTTCCATTGGGTCCGACTGGAAGAGAACTCACAGAAAATCGATCTGCATTTCGACGAACCTTCACCCTTCGGAATGCCCGTTGGGGTCGGTGGTGGTTACAGCCAGGAAATACGATCCGGATTGTACAGCCAGACCAAACAGGAGTTGTACCTTTCCGGGAGCGGCGGTGTCGCGGGCCGCTGGAAAGCGGGATCATCGCTAATCCGGTCCGTCCCAACGCTTGAAGGAAAAGCGAGTGGACGCGTCAACCTTCGGGAGCAATTGATCGAGTTTGCGGTGAATCGAAATTCCCTGGATGATCGCTGGTTACCGCGATCCGGTTCGGAATGGCAATCCGGATTGGAATTCGGTACGCAAACCGAAGCGGGTTCAAATCAATGGCTGCTCAAAACTTCACACGATTGGCTGACCTATATTTCATTGAGCGGTCCCTGGCTTATGAAGATACAGATTCATGCCGAAGGATTGTTTAATAAAAATGGGCAACTTTCGGAATATCAGCAAATACACACGGGTGGACTTGAAACAATCCGCGGGTATCCGGAACAGTTTTTTGCTGTTACAAAGGAAGCTTATTTCAGATTGGAAAGCCAGGCTCAGCTCAATAAAGAAATCCGTGGATTGTTGTTTTTGGATGCAGGAACACTGAGTCCGGGTGTATCAACAAATCCGGCAGGATACGGAATTGGTTTTGTACAAAATTCCCGGTCTGTCCTGGTTAAATTCTATTATGGTATCGGCCGTGGAGATACATGGAGTACTGGCAAAATTCATTTTCAGATCATGAATAAATTATGAACAAAGAAACAGTTTTAGCCGTTCTAAGGAATGAGTCGTCACGACGCATGGGAGTGAAAGATATCCAGCATCGAATCGACGATCCGCAGGCAAACAAAAAACGTATTAAAAATTTACTGACCCAGTTAGTACAGGAAGGATCCGTAAGGCAATTGAAAAACGGAAAATATAGATTTCGTAAATCTTCACAAAAAGTCACCGGAAAAATATTAATGAACCAAAAGGGATTCGGGTTCGTGGTATTGGCCGACGATAGTCCCGATGTGTTTATTCCCCGTCATGGAGTCCGGGACGCCGTTAATGGCGATGAAGTGGAGATTTCCGTCAAATCCGTGAGGCACGGACTCCGCACCCGCGGTTATGTGAAACGGGTAATCAAACGCAGCAGAGATTCTTTTGTTGGAACCGTATTCGGTGATGGAAAGAAATGGTTTTTGGAACTTGCTCCATTTACGCCGGAACGAGGTGTCAGGGTGAAAGGCGCTTCAAAACTTAAGCTCAAAGCTGGACAGGTTGTGGCTGCAAGAGTGAAAGACTGGGGTAGTTCGGAAACGCCGGTATTTTGTGAAATCGAGAAGATCATCGGGGATAGTAACGATCCTCGGAATGATGTGGAAATGATCATTCACAGTTTTGATTATCCCTCCGATTTCCCTGAACCGGTTCTACACAGCATTGATAAACTGAATCAGAGCTTTATTGACCGGAAATTGCGCTTCCGCCGTGATTTGCGAGACCGAACAGTACTGACCATCGATCCGGAAGGCGCTCAGGATCATGACGATGGACTCTCGTTAAAGAAAATCGATTCAGGGTACGAGTTAGGTATCCACATCGCCGATGTGAGTGAGTTTGTTTATTTGCATTCGGAGCTGGACAAAGAAGCGTTAAACCGGGCGACTTCGGTCTACCTCCATGATAGGGTTATTCCCATGCTGCCGAATAAACTGTCTCAGGATCTGTGTTCTTTGGACGAAGGCAAGGACCGGTTGGCGTTGTCCGTTTTGATCCGGCTGGATCGGAGTTTTACCATCCAGGATTGGGAAGTGGTTGAATCCATTGTTCGAAACGCCGCTTTTCTGACCTATCAGCAGGTGCAGGATATACTGGATGGAAAAACAAATTCACCGTATAAAAAAGATTGTCGTTTGCTGCAGGATCTGTCGAAGGTTTTCTTCCGCGAGCGAGAAAAGAATGGCAGTATTGATTTTGACATTGCGGAGCCGGTTCTGGAATTGAGCGAAACCGGCATTCCCCACACCATCACACCCAGTGAGCGGTTGCAGAGCCATCGAATTGTGGAAGAATGTATGTTGCTGGCGAATCGTTTGATCGCAAAACGGTACGGAAGCGATGAAGAGACCGGCGGCCCTTTGATTTATCGTGTCCATGAGAAACCGAATCAGGACAAACTAGCCGGATTTACCAAACTCCTGTCCAAATTGAGTATTATTCCGGACCGGCCGGATCATTTAAGCAAACCATCCGCTATCCGGGATCTTTTATTGAAAGTGGAAGATTCTCCGTACAAAAATCTGGTGGAAACCTTAGCGCTGCGTTCCATGGCAAAAGCCCGGTACACGACGCAAAATATGGGGCATTTTGGACTGGCATTTAAAACGTATTGCCATTTCACATCGCCGATCAGGCGGTATCCTGATTTGACAGTCCACCGGATAGTCAAAGCAGCGCTGCGTCAGAAAAACCCTCTTTACAATCGTTTGGAGTTGCAGCAGGTTGCTGACCGAAGTTCGGAACAGGAACAAAGAGCGCTGGAAGCGGAACGGGCTTTCATTCGATTGAAACAACTTCGTTGGCTCAATGAGCGCATCGGGGAACAGTTTAACGGTGTGATTTCCGGTGTGATCGCGGCCGGCTTTTTTGTAGAATTGGAAACTTCATTAGCGGAAGGATTGGTCCCTGTGGACACGATGGAGGAAGAGATGATCTTTGAAGAGGAACGGTTTTCCTTAAGAGGACGTCGCAGCCATCGGACTTTTTCCCTGGGTGATTTGGTTACGGTTCGGGTATTGTCCGTTGATTTGAAAAAACGACGCGCAAATTTTACCTGGGTATCGGAATGAAGAAACATATTATTACACTCATTTTCATTGGAGCAACGATTTCAGGATTGTTTATCGGATGTACTGCAAAAAAGGATGCTTTAGGCGCTGAAAATCAGATTTTGATCATTGCCGCGAAGGAAGATCAACCCGGACTTCGGGATGCATTGTCGGTCGTATTCTACGATACGATTTATTCGCCGTCACCGGAACCATTCTGGATTCTAAATTTTGCCGAACCTGACAAATTTTCCAAATTAGAGACCCAGACCCTGTTTGGCATCGGAACCCTTTCCGATAATTCACTGAATGAAGGCCGGGTTTTGATAAAGGGACTTTTGGGTAAACGCAGATTTAATGATATGCTGAACAAACATGAAGATATCATCCTGACCCGGGACCAATACGCAGGAAAACAGTTATTTATGATCCTCGCATCCGAAGATCAGAATGAGCTAAAGCAAACATTGTTAAAAAAACGCGATTGGATCCGGAAACAATATTTCGAACTTTTCAAGGTTCGGCAAAGCCGGTATTTGTTTGATCACGACCGTCAGAAAAAAGTTGAAAACAAATTGAAACGGAATTACCAGTGGTCTATCAAGATTCCATACGGTTGGGATATCCTTCACAACGAAGCACCACGGCAATTTTTCTGGATGGGACGGGAAATGCCCTATCAGTGGTTTTCTGTTCATTGGGAGACGGGTTTAATTGCCCCGGATAGTGCCGCAGCAATAAAAGTGACCATGGACTACCCGGAGACTTTCTATAAATCTGTTCGAATAAATCCGTACAAATTAAAGACTGAATCCGTTGATTTCGAAAATTGGACCGCCTGGAAAACCACCGGCGTTTGGGAATCCATTGATGAACCGCAGGGCGGGCCGTTCACCCATTATATTTTTTATGACGGGGTAACAAACAGGACATATCAGATTGATTACCTCATTTATTATCCCGGAGCTGACAAAGCGATTCGTATAGGACAAATGGATTTGATCGCTCATACATTCGCGATTACGGAGTCCGATGGCAAATAAACGTATATTGGTCACCGGCGCGGCCGGTCAGCTTGGGCAGGCTGTGATGGATGTGTTTGCCTCCGATTTTGAAATTCTGGGGACGGATGTACTGATTCCTGAAGGACACAAGGATATTCATTTGATGGATATTAGCAATCCGGAGTCGATTGCCGCTGTATTGAAGGAATTCAACCCTGATGTAGTGTTAAATCTGGCAGCCATGACGAATGTGGACGGCTGTGAACGAGAACCGGAAAAGGCTCAACTTCTTAATTGTACGGCTGTCCGGTATTTACGGGATGCGTTCGACGGAAAATTGGTTCATATTTCCACTGATTATGTATTCGATGGAAATAATGGCCCATACAACGAAACCGATCATACAAATCCGATCAATGTCTATGGCCGGACGAAGAAAGAAAGTGAAGATTTGGTGGCCGGTTCACCTAAACCGTATTTGATCATTCGTACGAATGTGGTGTTCGATTACACGGAAACCCAGGCCAGTTTTGCCAAATGGGTAGTGGATTCACTACGTGAGGGTAAAAATATCCGTGTTGTTGACGATCAGTGGAATAACCCAACCTGGACCGTGGATTTAGCTCAAAAAATCGCCGTCTTGATTCAAGTCAATGCCAGCGGTTGTGTGCATTACGGCGGCGCAGATTATTTGAATCGGTACCGGTTCGCTCAAAAAATCGCGAACCGCTTCAAGCTGGATGTGTCCCTGATTTCACGGATAAAGACCAGCGATTTAAAGCAGGATGCACCGCGCCCGTTGCGTGGCGGATTGTTTACGGAATATATTCAAATGGAATATGGTTTAATTCCACTTCCAATCCATTTAGCATTAGATTCAATTGCAAAACGGATGGGACAATGAAAACTTTAATTATTTCACCCACATATAACGAACGAAAAAATATCCAGAGTCTGGTGGAAGCTGTCTTCACCACGAACCAGGATTTTCATTTGCTGATCGTCGATGACAATTCACCGGACGGTACGGCCGATAAAGTACGCCAAATCCAGCATGTTTATCCAAATCTGCATTTGGAAGTGCGTAAGGAAAAAAGCGGTCTGGGAACCGCATATTGTTTCGGTTTCCGATGGGCATTGGAGCGCGATTATGACACCATCGTCCAGATGGATGCGGATCTCTCTCACAACCCGGAAGAAATTCCTGCCATGATAAAAATGCTGGATAAAAACGACCTGGTCATTGGGAGTCGTTATTGTGACGGAATCAGTGTTGTGAAATGGCCGCTTAGCCGGTTGATTCTCAGCTACGGCGCTAACATCTATACCCGTATTGTGACGGGAATGCCGATTAAGGACGGCACAGCCGGATTCAAAGCGTGGCGGAGAGAAGTTTTGGAAGCCATTGATCTAAATAAAGTGAAATCCCAGGGATATTCATTCCAGATTGAGATGCATTTCCGCGCCTGGCAAAAAGGATTTAAAGTGGCTGAACATCCCATCATATTCATTGATCGGACGATTGGCGAATCAAAAATGTCGCGGGCGATAATGATCGAAGCGGTAATGATGGTTTTACGCCTTCGACTTTGGAGGATATTCCGCCTGGCTCGTTAGATCGCCTTTTATGCAAACTGCCGATTCTTCGAAAAAACCTTCCGTTTCCATCCTGATCGTCAATTATAACGTCAGAGATTATATTGTCCATTGCCTTCAATCCATCCGGCAATCCAACTATAGCGGCGAACTGGAAGTGATTGTTGTGGATAATCATTCTTTCGATGATTCTGTCCAGGTGATCCGCGACCAGTTTCCTGAAGTAAAATTGATCGCCAATGATACAAATCGCGGATTTGGGAAAGCGGTGAATCAGGCAGCGATTGAAGCCACGGGCGACTATTTATTTCTTTTGAATCCGGATACGGTGATTCAAGAAAATAGCATTAAGATTTTGGTCGATTATATGGAAGCGCACCCGGACACCGGTTTGGCCGGTCCAAAAATCCTGAATGATGACGGAAGCCTTCAACCGGCGTGCAAACGATCTTTCCCGACGCTGCGTGTGGCCTTGCCGAAAATTTTAGGACTGTCATCACTTTTTCCCGGAAGTAAATGGGCGGGGCGATACAACCTGACGTACCTGGATGAAAATCAAACCCATTCTGTAGACGCCGTGAGCGGATCGTGTATGCTGGTCCGACGTGAAGTGTATGAAAAAATCGAAGGATTCGACGAAAATTTCTTTATGTTCGGGGAAGACCTGGATTTGTGTTACCGGATTAAATCCGAAGGTTATGATGTGGTGTATTACCCGGAAACACAAATTGTGCATTACCAGGGCGAATCGGTGAAATCGGCGCCATTCGACAGTCTGGATGCTTTTTACACGGCCATGATCCGGTTTTCCGAAAAACACTTTTCCCGAAGCTATAGTTTTTTTACACGCCAACTGGTAAAGCTGGGGATTCACCTCCGGAAATGGGTTTCCCTCGCCGGAGAATTGCGGACTCAGGCGGTTTCAGTGATTCTGGATGCATTGGTTGTTCTCATTGCGTTCCTGGCCGCCATTCCTCTCCGTTTCGATGATTTTGAGCCAA
>CAZJWP010000065.1:0-12706 GCA_964549745.1 uncultured bacterium
AAATTCATAAATCAACATTCCTTGTTCAATATTGGATATTCAACCGATACTTCATATATAACTTCAATGCGTAATACATGATGCGCGATAAGTAACTGGAAAAAGGAATCCGAAAAACGGCGTCAGCTTTGATCCGATCCGGAAATTTTGAAAATCACCAATCACACCAATCGTTATTGATATTAAATACTACAACTAACCATCTTTTTCCCTTACACCTTAAAACATAAATCTTTCCTTGGTGCCGTCGACAGGCGTATTTTTATCCATGGTCAACGGCAAACGATACGAATATTTTACTTACCCTTCCCGGGTCTGACGGGTATTTTGTCGGTTGGCACAAGCTAAAATCGAACCCCGCAGACCGCGGGGTTTTTTGTTACTTGCGATTCGAGGAAAGTATGAATACAATTGGAATTCAAGGCGCACAGGGCAGTTTTTGCGAAGAAGCAGCTGCCATCTTCGCCGATAACCACGGACTGGCTCCATTCCGGACCGATTACCTGATTTCTTCAGAAGCGGTGCTGGCTGCCGTGGAATCGGGTAAATCGGGATACGGCATTTTCGCCATGGAGAACGCCCAGGGCGGCGTTGTGATTGAGAGTGTGGAAGCGCTGGCAAATCACCGCTGCAAGATCGTGGAAATGTTTTATATGAATGTGCGGCAATGCCTGCTGGCGCTTCCCGGTATATTGATCGGCGATGTGACGGAAATTCATTCACATCAGCAAGCCCTCCGGCAATGCAAGGACTACCTGGCGGAACATTTCTGGACCCGGCCGCTTATCGAAGCCGACGATACGGCCAAATCCGCTTTGCGATTGAAGGAGGGGAAATTACCGGAAACTGCTGCGGTTATTGCGCCGCAATCCTGTGCCGATTTATACGGATTGCATACGGTCGCGAAAGACATTCACGATTTAAAACACAACCTGACGCTTTTTATCGGCGTAGCACAATGGAAGGAAGATGACAATGGATAGCGTGGGCATTATCGGCTGGGGTCGGTTTGGACAATTGTTGGGAGACATTCTGAAATCGGACTTTGAGCTTAAAGTTTATGACTTAAATCCGGTTTCCGATGATAACGCTCCCTGGGTGGACTGGGAGACAATTGTCCGGGAAAAAACACTGTTTCTTTGCGTCCCGATCCGGGAATTCAAAAACCTGATAAAAACGATTGCACCCAGGCTTAAACCTGGCACGGTGGTCTTGGATGTCTGTTCCGTGAAGGTCTATCCCGTGACGGTCATGGTGGACCATTTGCCAAAAGGTGTCGACATTATTGCGACCCATCCGCTGTTCGGTCCCGATTCATGGGCCATCCCGGCGCCGCACCGGATGGTCATGCATGCTCAACGCAACGCGGGACGGAATTTCACAAAATGGAAAGACTATTTTTCCTCAAAAAACATCGACGTTTTGGAAATGACGCCGGAAGAACACGATCGGCTGGCCGCCCGTACCCAGGGACTGACACACTTTATCGGGCGGGTCGTCCGGGATGCAAAAGTGGGCGCCACGCCAATCGACACATTGGGCTTTTCCGACCTGCTTCAGGTCGTGGATCAGACCTGCAATGACAGTTGGGAATTGTTCCTGGATCTTCAGAACTTTAACCCTTACACGATGGAAATGATTCGCACGGTGGAAGCATCTATTCATAACATTCGCCAACGGATACAAGACCGGGAGTAGTATGTTAGTTATTATGGAACCGGAGGCTACGGAAGCTCAGATCCGGCGTCTTCAGGACCGCATCAAAGAGATGGGATACAAACCGCACCTGATGGATTGGCCGAACCAGGTCGCCATCAGTGTCACCGAAAACAAGGGGTCCGAAGACCGGGTGTATTTGGAAGGCATGCAGGGTGTCTTCAAGGTCGTTCCCGTTTCACGGCCCTATAAGCTGGCCAGCCGGGAAGTCCATCCCAATAATTCGGTTATTGAAATCGGGAATGCCCGCTTTGGCGATGGAAACGTGGTGATGATCGCCGGACCCTGTGCGGTGGAAAGCCGGAAACAAACGCTTCGCATTGCGCAGGAAGTAAAGAAACGGGGCGCACAGATGCTTCGCGGCGGCGCGTACAAACCACGAACCAGTCCCTATTCATTCCAGGGATTGGGTGAAGAGGGTTTGGAAATTCTGGCCGAAGCCCGGGAAAAGACCGGCCTGCCTTTTGTTACGGAAGCCCTGGACAGTTCATCGGTGGATATCGTGGCGAAATATGCGGACATGATCCAGATCGGTACCCGGAATATGCAAAATTTCATTCTTCTAAAAGCTGTGGGCAGGATGGGCAAACCGGTCCTGATGAAACGGGGCATGAGTGCGACCATGACCGAAACGCTCATGTCAGCGGAATACCTTTTATCCAACGGCGCCCGCGAAGTGGTGATCTGCGAGCGTGGTATCCGGACCTTTGCAAATCACGCGCGGAATACACTGGATATTAGTATTATTCCGGCATTGAAGCAGGAAACCCATTTGCCGGTGATCGTAGATCCAAGCCATTCCAGCGGAAGGCATTACAGTGTCATTCCACATGCGTTGGCCGGAATCGGCGCCGGGGCCGATGGGCTAATCGTGGATGTCCACGATAAACCGGAAGAAGCGCTTTGTGACGGACCGCAGGCGTTGCTGCCGGAAGAATTCACCCAGTTAATGGACGTGGCCAAAGGTGTATGTGCGGCCATGGGGAAAAAGATCGGCACTGAATAAAAAAGATTACCAAACAGTTCAGGGCGAACTGACTTTCAGGGGAGATAAATCCCTGTCTCACCGCGCCCTTTTCCTGGCGGCCCTGGCCGATGGCGCTTCAACAATCCGCAATCTGTCGCAAGGGGAAGATGTCCGGTCCACAATCAACTGTCTCCGGCAATGCGGCATAGCTATTTCCGGCGATGATCCGGTGGACGTTCACGGAAACATTTGGAAAGAACCTGACTTCCCCCTGAATTGTGGGAATTCGGGAACGACAGCCCGCTTACTTATGGGCGTGTTAGCCGGTCAGGGCATCGCAGCGGCGTTGACCGGGGATGAGTCTCTTAAAAAACGTCCCATGGAACGCGTATTGAAACCGCTTCGGGAAATAGGGATTGACGTAGAATCACAGGCGGGTCATTTGCCGGCAGCTATACACGGGCATCCGGTTCGGGGTATCGATTACATACTGCCCGTCGCCAGCGCCCAGGTGAAAAGCGCATTGCTTTTCGCCGGGCTGGGATCACCGGACACGGTGACCGTCCACGAACCTGCCCCAACCCGTGATCATACGGAACGGATGATGGGAGCGTTGGGATTACCCATCAAAAAGGTTGGGAATTCAGTCACACTTCAACCTGCGGCGATCGAAATCAGACCTTTCAATTTTACGATCCCCGGTGATCCCTCCACCGCTGCGTTCTTTGCCGCAGCGGCGGCGCTGGCGCCGGGTTCGACCCTGACACTATCGCACATTTCCACCAATCCAACCCGGACACAGTTCTTCAAATATCTGCAAAATCTGGGAGCGAAATTGGAATGGAAAGAGGAGGGAGAATCATTGGGCGAGCCTTTCGGGACGATTGTCGTTCAGTCCGGCGAACTGAAACCGTTCACGCTTTCCGGTGCGGATATTCCCGGTGTTATTGATGAGATCCCAATATTGGCCATATTGGCTTCACAGGCCAACGGTTTCAGTGCAATCCGGGACGCCAAGGAATTACGGGTAAAGGAATCAGACCGAATTGAAGCCATCGTGACGAATCTGCGCAATCTCGGTTGCAAGGTGGAGGAGCTGGAGGACGGTCTGACCATCCACGGTGGAAAACGGTTGCGCGGCGGCCGGATCAAAACGTTTGGCGATCACCGGATTGCCATGGCTTTCGCCATCGCCGGACTGGTGTCCGAGCAACCCATCGAATTGGATGACCCTGATTGCGTCCGCATATCCAGCCCGGAATTTTTTGATTTTCTCAGACAGGTAACAAAATAGTGCTGAATCTGGCTCTTATTGGTCATCCGGTATCGCATAGTTTGAGTACGGTTCTATTCGGCGAACTGAGTCAAATCCTTGATCTGGAAATTCAACACGAAAAAATCGATGTAGCGCCGGAAAACCTGCCGCAATTTCTTTCGAGTTTGAGAAAAGACAATCTGGATGGATTGAACGTGACCATTCCCCATAAAGAACAAGTGTTGGAATTCCCGGATCGTCTGGAATCGTCCGCGCAGGAACTGGGCGCCGTCAATTGCTTGTATCGGCGCGGGAAAGATTGGATGGGTACCAACACAGATTGGCAGGGCTTTAAAATCATGCTGGATGTCAACGGGGTTGATATTCCGAAATACAAATGGGTTGTTCTGGGCGCCGGAGGTGCAGCCCGAAGTGTGGTTTATGCCTTATATCAGGCCGGAGTCCGCGATCTTGCTCTTATAAACCGTTCAACGGCCAAACCGGAAAAGTTAATTCGTGATTTCCAGGTCTTTGCCAAAGATTTAAAAATTCAATTTTCAACAGACGTTAATACCCTTGCCACTGATTTTTCCATCGCCTGGGTGAACACCACACCGTTGGGAATGCCGCCTTTCGAAGGACAAAGCCCCCTCCCGGCTGAGGCGCTTGAGTCGCAACATCTTATGGTGGATACGGTGTATATTCCTGAGCACACTAAATTTTTAAAAAACGGGATTTCGAAAGGTGCAATCGGAATGAACGGGTTAGACATGTTTATTTATCAGGGTATAATCTCCCTGGAAAAATGGACCGGGATTCATTTAGCGAACAAAATCAACAGGCAACACATCCGGACGATTAAGGACAAAATAGCATGTTAAGGCGATTGCAAATGCTTACCGCCGGGGAATCGCACGGCCGGGGACTTCTGGGCATTCTGGAAGGACTTCCTGCCGGAATACCGATCCTGGCCGAGCAAGTCGATGTTCAGCTTAAACGGCGCCAACAGGGTTATGGCCGCGGGAAGCGCATGAAAATTGAGCAGGATCGTGTTCAGATTTATTCCGGGGTACGCTTTGGGCAAACGTTGGGATCGCCGATCGGATTGTTGATCCCGAATAAAGACTGGGAAAATTGGTCATCCAAAATGGCGGTGGAACCTATTTCGGATAAACCGAAGGCCATCACCCTCCCAAGACCCGGTCATGGAGACTTGGCCGGCGCTTTGAAATATGGATTCAACGATATCCGTGATGTTCTTGAACGGAATTCCGCCCGGGAGACAGCCATGCGCGTTGCGTTGGGAACATTGGCGCGGATATTCCTGGAAAATCTGGACATCCAAATTGCCAGCCGTGTCGTCAGTATTCATTCGGTTGTGGACGAAAATCCCTGGCCCGATTCTGAAGAAACGGTGGGAGTCAATCTCCGTGCGGATGCGTCGCCGGTGCGTTGCCTGAACAAAGATCTCGAGCAAGAAATGATGGCCGTCATCGACCAGGCAAAGCAGGCCGGCGATTCGGTCGGCGGCGTTTTTGAAGTGGTGTGTACCGGAGTTCCGGCCGGACTGGGAAGCGGGGCAACGTGGGATCGTAAGCTTTCATCCCGGTTGGCTGAAGCGCTCATTTCGATCAATGCAATGAAAGGGATTGAAATAGGACATGGATTCGATTCCAGTCGTAAATTCGGCAGTGCCGTGCATGATGAAATTGAATGGTGTAACGATCATTTTGAACGGCCATCGAATAGTGCGGGCGGAATAGAAAGCGGGATGTCCAACGGCATGCCGATTGTTGTCCGCGTTGCGATGAAACCATTACCAACTTTAGTAAAACCCTTAAAATCTGTTGATCTGATCAGTAAAGAATCACGACCGGCTCACAAAGAACGCACCGATGTTTGTGCCGTACCCGCAGCGTCCGTGATCGGAGAAGCAATGGTTGCGTTGGTTATAGCCGATGCAATATTAGAGAAATTCGGAGGAGACTCTTTGACTCAAGTTAAAGCCCACCTTAACGCAACAGGAGTGCGATAATATGGTGGATTATGAACAGATATTAGGCGACAGAAACATATTCCTTATCGGAATGATGGGCGCCTGGAAGTCCACCGTCGGAAGACGGCTGGGCTTACATTTAAAACGACCTTTCTTTGATCTGGATCGGTCTATTGAACGCGGCGAACGAAAAACCATCCTGGAATTGTTCGAAATGTTAGGTGAAGATGGATTCAGATCCCTGGAAGAAGAATACCTTGATTATCTATCCGCACGGCCACGACAGGTGATTTCCACCGGCGGCGGTACGGTCATGTCGGAACGGAACCAGCAAACCCTATTCCATCGCGGAATATCTATTTATCTGGAAGCGACGCCGGTTTCGCTGGCGCGCAGGATTCGGAATGTGCAAAAACGCCCGTTATTGGCCAAAACCCGTGACCGGGTCCAAACCCTGACTGAAATCTATACGGAACGGAAAGATTACTACGAACAACTGGCTGATATCATTATAACGACGGATGATTTATCGCCAACATCCGTGGCGAATATTATCATGGAAGAACTGGCGACAATCAATGAAGAACCTGAAGATTGAGTTAGGCACTCGTTCTTATCCCGTTTACCTGGAAACCGGACTGCGATCCCGGTTTCCTGAATTAGTTCAATCCCTTCACCAAAACCAGAAATGGGTGTTAATCACCCAGCGATCTTTAGCCACCCTGGCGCACACGATGGTATTGGACCCTTTCGTCCAATCCGGTTTCAATATTTCGGTGATCTTTGTCGGTGATGGAGAAACCGCAAAATCCCTTTCACAGATGGAAGCGTTGTATGATCGTCTGATTAGCCTCAATTGCGACAGATCCACCGTGCTTGTGGGATTTGGAGGTGGCGTGGTTGGAGATATTACAGGTTTTGCTGCAGCGACTTTTTTACGTGGTGTGCGATATGTTCATATTCCCACAACGCTGTTGGCCATGGTGGACTCCTCCATCGGCGGGAAAAACGGGATTAACCTGCGCCAGGGAAAAAACCTGGTGGGCACCATTTATCAGCCGTCCATGGTTTTGATCGATCCGGAATTACTGGAATCGCTTTCGGAGCGGGATCGTGTTTCCGGATTGGGTGAAGTCATCAAGTACGGCGCTATCAGTGACGCTGATTTCCTGGAGTGGTTGGATAAAAATCTGTCTGACATGATCTATGAGAATAAATGGCCTCTCTTTGAAGAAACCATTGCCCAATCCGTCCGCATTAAAGGTGATATTGTTACCCGGGATGAACGGGAAGGCGATGTGAGGCGCCTGTTAAATTTTGGACACACAATTGGACATGCACTGGAAACTGCAGCCGGTTATGGCGTCCTTCGACACGGTGAGGCCGTGGCGTTAGGCATGCTGGCCGCAGGCGAAATTTCGGTGAATAAAGGATTGATGCCGTTTAAGCAATTTGTACGGCTGAAGGACATAATCCGACAATGCCCGCTTCCCGAAGCACCGGACATTGCTGAGGGAGAATTTCTTTCCGTTCTCCGGAATGACAAAAAAATGCATGGCGGTAAAATTCACATGGTTTTGCTGAAGGACCTGGGCGACCCGGTGATTCAGTCCGATATCACGGATGACGATTTATTGAAAGGGCTGCAAGCCATATGAAGATTTGGGTCATTGAAGGACCGAACCTGAACCTTCTGGGGATTCGTGAGCCGGATGTTTACGGTAAACATTCCTTAGATTCGATTCATCAGTGGCTGGAAGCTCAGGATTATCCGGAAGACTGCGAATTTCGGTTTTTTCAATCCAATTCGGAAGGGGCGTTGATCGATGCAATTCAGGATGCGCGGAATTGGGCGGAAGGCATTGTGATTAACCCGGCAGCGTACACCCACACTTCTTATGCGATTCGTGATGCCATCGCTGCTGTGGCGATCCCCACGGTGGAAGTGCATTTATCCGATATAAAAAACCGTGAACCATTTCGTGCGGTTTCCGTGATAGAACCGGTATGCATTGGGCAAATATTGGGTAAAGGGAAGGAAAGCTATTACGAAGGTGTATTGGCTTTATTGAACGCCCGATGAAACGAATACTGGTTTGGCCGTTGATCATTGTGGTCAAACTCTATCAATTATTAATCTCCCCATTATTTCCTCCGCATTGCCGTTACACTCCCACCTGCTCCCATTACACCGTTGAGGCGTTGAAAACTCACGGATTACTCTACGGAAGCTGGCTCTCGATCAAACGGATTCTCAGTTGTAATCCCTGGGGCGGCAGCGGGTATGATCCGGTTCCGCCGAAGCGATCGAAGCGCAATTCGTGATAAACGAAATTGTGCTGTCCTAATTACCCTCTTAAGCACATAGATTCTCACTTTCAAATGATGACGATTGGTTCCAAGTTATGTTGATGTCCTTATTGGAATGGTGGCAGCATCTGCCCAGCGATATGAATCCGGTGTTTTTCCATCTTGGCGGACTTTCCATCCGTTGGTACAGCCTTATGTACCTGGTAGCATTTGGGATTGTGTATATGCTAAGCCTTTACCGGTTAAAAACCGAAGAGTGGCCGTTTACAAAAGACGACGTAGGTGATTTGATCACCTGGTGTATTCTCGGCGTCTTATTGGGCGGCCGATTAGGTTATGTTCTGTTTTATGGCAAAGGAATGTTCTGGGCGGAGCCGTGGAAGATCATTGTTCCATTTTCAAGGGTGGCCGGGCATTGGCAATTCACGGGAATTTCCGGAATGTCCTATCACGGCGGTGTTATAGGTGTCATGATCGCGGTCTATTTATATGCACGAAAAAAGTCGACAACATTCTTTACCCTCGGTGATTTTCTGACTCCGGCAATTCCCCTGGGATTTACGTTCGGACGCATCGGGAATTTTATCAACGGCGAATTGTATGGCCGGCTCACCAATCATGCGATCGGCATGTACTTTCCGGAGGCCGGTGATTTTCATTTGCGGCATCCATCCCAGCTTTACGAAGCTTTTTTTGAAGGTTTGGTCCTCTTTGCGATTTCCTGGCCTTTGAGGAAGAAAAGTAAGTCCATGCCAGGATTTTCCAGCGGGCTGTATATCTTTGGGTATGGGTTTTTCCGCTTTTTCATCGAATTTTTCCGCCAGCCGGATGCGCACATGGGTTTTGTTCTGGGACCGTTTTCCATGGGACAGGTTCTCTGTTTCGGGATGTTGATTGTGGGAAGCTTGCTGTGGTGGGCCGGTTGGAAGTCAAAAAAAGCAGCGCTGGATGATTGATCCTATTCTTCTTTACATCTTGATTGCCAGCACGATTGGGAGTGTGGGTTCCATCGGCATCGCCGCACTGTTCCTCATATTCCCGGATCGAATTCGGAAAAGCATACTTCCGGGGGTGTTGAGTTATGCCACCGGGACTTTGCTGGGAACCGCCATGCTGGGTTTGATTCCTGAATTGTCGGAAAAGACCAGTATTCAGAGGGCCGGGATTTATGTATTGTTGGGTGTTCTGCTCTTTTTCCTACTGGAGAAACTGATTATTTGGCGTCATTGTCACACCGATGATTGTGATGTACACGAAGTGTCCGGCCCACTCATTTTGGTTGGGGATGCATTCCATAATTTTGTGGATGGAGTGGTCATAGCTGTTTCATTTATTGCCTCCGTTCCACTGGGCATTGCCGCGTCAATTTCCATTGCAACCCATGAAATTCCTCAGGAAGTGGGTGATTTCGCAATTCTCTTAAGAAACAATTATTCAAAAAAGAAGGCTTTCGGCCTCAATATCGTTTCCGGATTGACCGCATTTGTGGGATCGCTTGGGGGATATTATTTTCTGCATATCCTGAATCCTGCGATTCCGCTGGTAATGGGGTTAGCGGCCGGGAGTTTTATCTACATTGCTTTAGCCGATTTGACACCGGATTTACACGAAGTAACTCATCCCGGACATAGCGCTGTTCAAATCGTACTTATGTTTCTCGGCGCCTTGACCATTTACTTGTTTCACTTGAATCATTAATCAGAGGGGTGTGATATGGGAAAGAATACAATCTTGTGGATTGCCGCCGTGGTAATCACCCTTTCGTCGGTTTACTATCAACGCCGGACCGGACCCACCTATCCGATTACCGGTGACATTGGGATTAACGGCCAGGCGATAACCTTTTCGTTTCCCCGTTCTCATGACACGGGTGTCGATGCACCCATTGCCATTGAAGTACCGGATGAGTCGGTCGCGGGTGAATTTTCCTACCGGAGATACCACTCAAATGACAAATGGACAACCATGCCCATGGCGCGAAAAGGGGAGGTTCTTACGGCCGCAGTTCCGCAGCAGCCACCGGCCGGGAAAGTGATGTACAGTATCACCCTGATCGATGCGGAAGGAAATCGCCATTTATTGGATATTGAACCGGTGGTCATGCGCTTTAAGGGGCACATTCCATTGTGGATCCTGATACCACATATTTTGTGCATGTTTGCCAGTATGCTTTTGGGTACGCGGACAGGTTTGGAAGCAGTGGTGAAAGAACCCAAAACCCGCATCTTTGCCTGGTGGACACTGGGTGTTCTAGTGGCGGGCGGATTAATTTTGGGCCCCATTGTCCAGAAATTCGCTTTTGGCGCCTTTTGGACGGGCTGGCCCTTTGGTCATGACCTCACTGACAATAAGACAATCCTGGCAGTTTTGGGTTGGGGATTTGCACTTTGGATGAATCGCAAACCCAATGAGAAAAACCTAAAATGGTACTGGATTGCGGCGATCGTTCATCTGGTCGTCTATATGATTCCGCACAGCGCGTTGGGTTCGGAATTGGACTACACGAAGTTGCCGTCGTAAATCACACTCATTTTTCGAACTGATAAAAATAAGGGGTAGGTATACTTGTAGCATGAACGGTATTATAAGTCATAATGGAACTACCCCTTATTATTTATTTTTACAGACACTTTTGTAATTTTCTGAAAACTTTTGTAGATAACAAAAGATTACCCTTAGATTTTCTTCGCATAACGGAGATTTTACCATCAGACCAATGTCATCCCTTTCTGATGCTCGTATAATATCGAGTCTGGTTACCAAAATTTGTGAGAGTCATTCCTCTCACTCTGACTTGGAGGATTTTATCCATTATTGTAAATCGATGGTTGTTACCATCTTATGGATCAAGAAATCCAGGGGGCAATTTTATATTCCGTTTAGAGAAGAATCCGATAAAGAGATTGATGATGTAGCTATCGACTTATTAGCTCCTTTATTTCAGCGAGATCAAGAAGGAAAATTTATTCGATTGGATAAATATTTTAGACCCTTTCTAAAGGAGATAACGAAAAATCCTGATCAGGTGCACTCGCTTCTTAAACGTCTCCTTTATTCTCATGTAAATCAGGAACTCACGGAGATATATCGGCAAGAAAACCCGGCAGGTTGGAAACTCTATCGAAATATCTTGTTGTCCGCACAAAGAAACGAAGCCATTCAATTAATCAAAATTCAAT
This sequence comes from uncultured bacterium, assembly GCA_964549745.1. Lineage (GTDB taxonomy): Bacteria > Fidelibacterota > Marinisomatia > Marinisomatales > J089 > J089. The sequence continues at coordinate 11,424 of CAZJWP010000065.1, forward strand.
CAGATCGATATTTGATTTACAATGAGGACTCAGACCAAGATCCGAATCAATTGATAAACAATAATTTGCCCGAAATAGAATATTCCGTCTTACTCAGCCTCTTGAAGAAAGCCATGTCAGTTGAAAAAACGACTCCGAAATATTTAGCAATTACGCTAAAAAATCTTCAGGACGATCCACACATTGCATCTCAAATCTCGGTGACAAGTCTTCATCACGCCATTCAAGACATTTTAAATATTCAAACCATCCAGATAAATGGGGGGGACATCACAACTCGTCCTCAAATAAATTCAATTACAAAAGATGAAATGGTGGACCAAGTCAATGTGCTTGTGCAAAAACAACTAGTCAAAACCTATTTTCATACCCAAAAAGTTTCAAAGAATATTTTGGATCGCTACCAATCGATTCTACAGACGTTTTTTTATGATCTTGTCTGGATGGGTAAAACCGGGAGCATTACGGATTATATGAATCATATTGAAGCAAACAAAATTCTTGAATCAGATTGGTCTAATCATAAAAATAGATTAGAATATGTCATCCAAAAGGGGAAAAAATATTTACAGGAAGTTTTCAGCCAGTACTAGATATGTACCTAAGGATTAAATATGGGCGACTGCGTTAAAAATAAAATCATAGATGATCTGGCAACGGGGAACTCCAATAAAATTGCAATGGAACATATTCAGAATTGTTCGTATTGCTCTGCACGCTTAAAAGAAGCGAAGGATTTTTGGAACCGTTTTCAAAAGGAATTGAATTCTCCAACTACCAAACGTGAGCATGAATTATTGGATTGGATTGATCCGCCACCTAGAACATGGATTGCTAAACCAATATTCGAGGATCGTTCCCATTATAAAACGGATGTACTGGCTGCGGCCACATCAACAGAAATAACACAACAAAACGTTTCACGAGTTGGAGTTCTTGCAACGGATAATCAAGGGATATTAATTCGAGTACTTCATTATAAATCAACGGGAAAAACGATTTTGTATTTCCTTTCTGATGATCCGAACAAAATGAAAAAGGTGGGAGTCAGAATTCCTCAAATTAATTTTACGGGTGTCACGAATCAGTACGGTGAGTTGGATATTGGAAGCGTCAACCTGGACCAATGGACGGATTGGAGCGTGGAAATTCAATCCGGTGAATCCTAGTACAGGTCACTCCGAAAACCCATATAACCTTAAGCTCATAATTCACTCAAGGTCTAATTGATCAATATATCACTGAATTTCGATTCAGTTTTGTGACACGATTTCAACATCTAT
>CAZJWP010000066.1:0-12147 GCA_964549745.1 uncultured bacterium
GGGCGATTAGCTCAGTTGGTTAGAGTGCTTGCTTGACATGCAAGAGGTCGGCGGTTCAACTCCGTCATCGCCCACAACTAAGTCATTTATTATGATAATCAATAGAATACAAAAGACTGCTGCGAGAGCATTTCCGATGGAAATGGATTGGGATAGTGCATCCCGATTTTCTTTTTAATTTGATATATCCAATCCCAACCACATGAAAAACATTTCCATTACCTTACCGGATAAATCCAAGCATGAGTATGCCCGTGGAACAACTCCGCTACAAATTGCTGAATCCATCAGTCCGGGATTAGCCAGAGCTACGGTTGCTGCAAAAATTGACGGTGTCGTTCGTGACGCAACTTTTCCCATAGAAAAAGATAGCGATGTCATCCTTCTTACGGGAGATTCTCCGGAAGGTCATGAAGTCTTGTTGCACAGTACCGCTCATTTGATGGCTCAGGCGGTGAAGGAATTATTCCCGGATGCGAAAGTCACCATTGGCCCCGCGATCGAAAATCGTTTTTACTACGATTTTGATATTGATGGAACATTTTCCGAAGATGATTTAAAGCGCATAGAAGAAAAAATGCGCGAATTGGCCAAACAAAAAATCCCGGTTCATCGTAAAGAACTGTCGAGAAACGAGGCCGTGGATCTTTTTTCGGGAATGAATGAATCGTATAAAGTTGAGATACTGGAAGCTATTCCGGAGGATGAAACCATTTCGGCTTATCAGCAAGACGGCTTCATTGATTTATGCCGCGGTCCCCATGTGCCCGATACCGGAAAAATAAAGTATTTCAAGCTACTGGATTCATCCGGCGCTTATTGGCGCGGTGATGAAAAGAATAAAATGCTGCAGCGCATCTACGGGACGGTTTTTGCCACCAAAAACGGATTGAAGCAGTATCTGCATCAGCTTGAAGAAGCAAAGAAACGTGACCATCGCAAATTAGGTAAAGAATTGGAGTTGTTTACCTTCGATGACGAAGTGGGCCCCGGTTTACCGTTATGGCTGCCAAATGGCGCTGTGATTGTCGAGGAGCTGGAAGCGCTGGCCAAAGAGACCGAACGCAAAGCCGGCTATTCCAGGGTTCGAACACCCCATCTCACAAAAGGGAAGCTATACGAACGCTCCGGTCATCTGAGCCACTATAAAGACAGTATGTATCCCGCCATGGATGTGGATGGAACCGACTATTATGTCAAACCCATGAACTGTCCGCATCATCATAAAATTTATGGGTCCATTCCTCATAGTTATCGCGACCTCCCGGTACGCCTTGCAGAATATGGCACCTGCTATCGCTACGAAAAGTCCGGTCAATTATTCGGTTTGATGCGCGTCCGCAGCATGCAGATGAACGATGCCCACATCTATTGCACTCCGGAGCAATTCAAACAGGAATTCCTGGATGTGTGCAAAATGTATCTTTACTATTTCGAAATTTTTGGCATCGAAAAGTACATGATGCGTTTAAGTCTTCATGATCCGGAAGATTTAGGCGGAAAATATGTGAATGAACCGGAACAATGGATCCTGACCGAAAAAATAGTTCGGGAAGCATTGCAGGAAGGGAATATCAACTTTATAGAAATTCCCGGTGAAGCAGCCTTTTACGGTCCAAAAATCGATGTTCAGGTTTGGAGTGCCATTGGCCGCGAATTCACCTTAGCAACAAACCAGGTTGATTTTGCAATTCCGGCCCGGTTTGGATTGACTTATGTTGATGAAAATGGCGAGGATCAAACTCCCTTGTGTATTCATCGCGCTCCATTAGGGACACATGAGCGGTTTATTGGTTTTTTGATCGAACATTTCGGCGGTGATTTTCCGCTCTGGCTTGCACCGGTTCAAGTCGCTATTTTGCCCATATCCGAAAAGTCATTCGAGTACGGAAAACAGATGCAATCTTTATTGGAAGCAGAAGACATCCGTGTTTATTTTGACACCCGTCCGGACAAGATCGGGGCCAAGATCAGGCAGGCAGAATTGAAACGCATTCCTGTCATGCTGATCATCGGTGAACGGGAAGCGCAGGATCAATCGGCATCGCTGCGACGACGATTTGAAGGTGATCTGGGTTCAATCCCAATTGCTGAATTGATCCCCCGTCTGAAATCTGAAATAAAACAAAGGAGACACCCTCATCGCAAAGATAGCTGAATCGCGTATTAACGATGAAATCAGGGCGAAAGAAGTTCGCCTGATCAGCCTTGATGGAGAGCAACTTGGTATCGTGCCCATCGAGGAAGCTCTTTCAAAAGCTCAAGACAATAACTTAGACTTGATTGAAGTCGCCCCAAATGCAAAGCCGCCTGTTTGCCGAATCCTGGACTACGGTAAACTGAAGTACGAAGAAAAGAAAAAGGCGCAGCAAAGCAAGAAAAAACAGCATGTGGTCAAAATCAAAGAAGTCCGGATTCGTCCCCATATTGACGACCACGATCTTGAGACCAAATTATCCATGGGGAAAAAATTTTTACAAGACGGATGTAAATTGAAAGTCACAGTCCGATTCCGGGGAAGAGAAATGACCCGGATCGATCTCGGGGAAGATTTGATTCACCGGGTGGAAGACATCCTGAGTGACGTCGCTGTTGTGGAGAAACGAAATCCACTTGAAGGGCGTCAAATCCACGTGATTTTCACGAGTAAATAGGAGAAAAACAGAATGCCTAAAATGAAAACCCGCCGGAGCGCTGCCAAAAGGTTCAGAGTCACCGGTTCGGGAAAACTAAAACGGAACAAAGCAAACCATAGACACATGCTCATCCGGCGTTCAAAAAGTGCCAAACGCAAGATGCGGAAATCCACTTTGGTGGCTTCCGTTGAAACGCGGCGTGTACGCCGTATGCTGGGTGAATAAGGAGTCTCAACATGCCAAGAGCAAATAGTTCAGTTCCGCGACATAGACGGCATCGAAAAATCGTAAAGCAGGCCAAGGGCTACTATGGTGCCCGGAGCCGCAATTTTAAGTCTGCAAAAGATGCAGTCGTAAAAGCAGGATTATACGCCTATCGGGATCGCCGACAACGGAAACGTCAGTTTCGGCAACTCTGGATAGCGAGAATCAATGCAGCGGCCCGGTTGAATGGAATGTCCTATTCTGCGTTAATTGCCGGCCTTAAGGCCAAGAACATCGATCTGAATCGGAAAGTTCTGGCCCATCTGGCTGTCAATGAACCGGAGGCCTTTGCCGAATTGGTTAATTCGATCCAAAGCTGATATGCCGCTGAAGGACACTATCGAAGCGGTCCGGAAGGAATTCCGGGCCGCTCTCGATTCTTTCCCGTCTACACCTCAGGAAATCGAAGAACTTCGTGTACGCTTTCTTGGACGAAAGGGGAAAGTCGCTCAATTATTTAGTGCATTTGCCAATCTCCCACCAGAAGAGAAACCGGCATTTGGGCAATTACTTAATTCTCTAAAAAACGAATTCAATGAACAATTCAAAGCTGCTATCGAAAAACACAGTGGCACAAAAGAGAAAAAATCATCCGAATCTTTTTTTGATTATACATTACCGGGATATCCATTCCGTTTAGGCAAAAAACATCCGATTACTCAGACTTTAAACGAAGTTAAACGTATTTTTGACCGCATCGGGTTCTCCGTGGCATATGGTCCGGAGATCGATGATGATTTTCATAATTTTCAGGCGTTGAATATTCCGGAGCATCACCCTGCCCGGGACATGCAAGATACTTTCTTCGTCGATAAAGGGATTGTTCTCAGGACACATACATCCAATGTTCAAATTCATTTGATGGAAGAGAAAGATCCACCGCTCAGATATATCGTTCCCGGACGCGTTTATCGGAATGAAGCCATCAGTTTTAAAAGTTACTGCCTTTTCCACCAGGTCGAAGGTTTGTATGTTGACAAACATGTCACGTTCACAGAACTGAAGGGAACACTGACCTATTTAATCCATCAACTTTTTGGAGAAGACACAAAAATTCGTTTCCGTCCAAGCTATTTTCCCTTCACCGAACCCAGTGCGGAAGTGGACCTGTGGAATGTAGAACGAAATCAATGGATGGAAATATTGGGCTGCGGTATGGTCGATCCGGCTGTGTTTGAAAATGTGGGATACGATCCGGCTGTTTGGCACGGCTATGCTTTTGGAATTGGGATAGAACGAATTGCCATGTTGAAATATCATATCGACGACATTCGCCTGTTCTATCAAAATGATATTCGCTTTCTGGAGCAATTCTGATGCGCGTTTCAATCCAATGGCTCCACGATTATGTCGATATCCGGGAAACACCGGCCGAATTGGCCGATATGCTGACGATGCTCGGGTTCGAAGCTGAGATTGCTACGGACCTGTCCGGAATACAAGGTGTCGTTTCCGCCAGAATCGAATCTGTCAATGAGCATCCCAATGCGGATCGATTGCATCTGTGCAAAGTCACTGATGGACAAGAAGAATATTCAATCGTTTGCGGTGCACCGAATGTCACTCCCGGAATGATAGTCCCGCTGGCCAAAGTTGGCGCAAAACTTCCCGGTGGTTTCACCATCTCCAAAGCAAAAATTCGCGGCGAGGTCAGCTTTGGGATGATGTGCTCCGAACGGGAACTGGGGATATCGGAAAACCATGAGGGTCTACTGGCGCTCCCCAAAGAAACAGCCTTGGGTAAGGATATAGTAGATATTCTTAATCCTTTGGTTGCGGCTCTGGAACTGGACATAACACCCAACCGACCGGATGCACTTTCCCATATTGGCATTGCCCGCGAGATTGCCGCGAAGACAGGAAGAAAATTCAAAACTCCGGAAATTCCTTTTGCGAAAGCCACAACTGTCTCCGAAGAATTAGCCGTTCATATTGACGCACCGGACGGTTGTCCGCGTTATTTAGCCGGAATTGTCACGGATTTAAAAGTCGGCCCATCACCGGATTGGATGAAACAGCATCTGGAAGCCGCGGGGCAACGGTCAATCAACAATTTGGTAGATATTTCAAACTATGTTTTACTGGAGATGGGCCACCCGACGCATATCTTCGATCTTGATCGGTTCGGATCCCGTGAAGTGGGTGTCCGGTTTGCACAAGAAGGTGAAAAATTCAAAACACTGGATGAAGCAGAACACACTCTAAACAGTGGTCATTTATTAATTACAAATGGGAAAGTCCCTGTTGCACTAGCGGGTATTATGGGTGGAGAGAACTCTGCTGTCGAAGAAACAACGAAAACCGTATTAATCGAAAGCGCATATTTCGACCCTGTTGTTATTCGTAAGGGGTCCAAAGCTTTAGGGATGCTTACGGAAGCATCCCGACGATTTGAACGGGGGGCCGATCCAAACGCCATTCCGGCTGCCTTTTATCGCATCGTCGATTTACTGAAGCGATATGCAGGAGGGCGGCTGGTTTCTGAAGTTGTAGATGAATATCCAAAGCCTATTGAAGTTCCGATCATTTCTTTGCGGAAGAAAGAAACCGAAGCTGTATCCGGATTAACCCTGACTTCACAGGAGATTGAAGAATCGCTCAATTCCATTGAAATAAAATTGATGGCAGACGGACCGGGGAAATGGTCTTGTATACCACCTACATTTCGCCCGGATTTAACCCGTGAGATCGATTTAATCGAAGAAGTCGTTCGTTTGTATGGATATGATAAGGTTGAACCTTCAGAGCGATTTTCAAGCTTATTTCAGGATGGAGTTGCTGACCCGCAAGACTATATCGAAAAAGTAAGAGATGCGTTTGCCGGGCTTGGATTCAGCGAAACCTATAATAATTCCCTTGTTTCGGCCAAAATCGCACATTTTAATCACCAGAACCCGGTTTCTGTCATTAATCCCTTAACCGACTTGATGACGCATACCCGGTCGTCCTTGCTTCCGGGACTTCTAGCTAATCTGCAGACCAATTTCAACTTTGGGAACACGGATTTGAAATTTTTCGAAATCGGGAATGTCTACTTTCAAGACAGCGATGGATTTGAAGGAATAAACGGGAAGCTTCTTGCATCGGCAGTCATTGTGGGAAGATACAAGTCCGCACACCTGCATAATTCGAAAAATCAGCCCCAAGACTTTTTCACCGCCAAAGGCTATGTCACATCACTGATGGGTTCAACAACAGGAGAGGACATTACTTTCTTTCCAAAAGAAACTGCGGAATATAAATCCGGTTTTGAACTTCGATTAAACGAAGACATCGTTGGACAGTTTGGAGAAATCAGCGATGACCTGCTCAAAATTGCCTCATGCGAACCGGAAACTCCTGTATTTGGCTTTACACTATACCTGGAAAAATTAACCAGTCCGCTTCAACAGAAACGATTTTATCAGTCCGTTGTCCCCTACCCTGGAATTGAACGTGATTTAAATTTTGTTGTTGACCAGACAGAATTAGCCGGTAATCTTGAAAATACGATCAGAAAGCAAGGCGGAAAGTGGCTCAAATCCGTTGAACCGGTGGATGTGTTTACCCATTCTTCCATGGGTGAAGGGAAGAAGAGCATCCTGCTCAGACTTTGGTTCCAAAGTGATACGAAAACACTTGAAGATTCTGAAGTAAACCCAATTATTGATAGAATTATCAAATTTGCAGATAAAGAAAATGGTGCTAAATTACGATCATGAATGAGCTAACGGCATTTGATGAACTGGAAAATCGTATCCGTCGTTTTTCGGATGAATTCCATCGTTTAAAACAGCATGTTGGATCGGAGTCGGATTCAATTTCACAGGATAAAATTGGAAAAGTTGAGCAGAAAATTCACGATCTATTAAAACTGATTGACCAATTAGAAAAGGAATTGTCTCATGAGTGATTCCGAAAGTTTAGTCCGCGTATCAATTTTTGGTCAGGAATACACTGTAAAAGCACCGACGGATCCGGATTATATCCGGCAAATAGCAGATTACGTCAATGCGAAAATGAACGAAGTAAAGGAAAAATCCGGTGGTGAACAATCGGCTGTTCGGATAGCTATCTTAGCCTCTATGAACATTTCCGATGAATTATTCTCCGTGCGTCGTGATTGTGAGGAATTAAATCATACCGTAGAAAACCGCGTCAACGAACTGGTTGATCTGGTAGACGAATCTCTCGAAAGCTGATATTTAATTCACGTGGCACCTTTGGTTTTATCCGGCCGGCCCGTCATGGAGCAGACCTATGCCGATTTGATTCCCAGAATTAAAACGCTCCAGAATAAAGGGATTAATCCCGGTCTTGTTGTCATTCTTGTGGGTGACGATCCGTCATCACAAGTTTATGTCCGGTCCAAAGCACGCCGATTTAAAAAGCTGGGACTTGTTTCCGAAACCATCAAATTACCGGCGGATACCTCCGAAGCGGAGCTGCTCAAGCTCATCGATCAGTACAATCATGATTCGCGCTTCCACGGAATTCTGGTTCAAATGCCGGTCCCGCCGCAAATTCGATCAGATGTTGTGATCGATGCGATTTCACCCGACAAAGATGTAGACGGTTTTCACCCCGAAAATGTGGGAAAGTTAACCAGTGGAAATCCGCGGTTTGTTCCCTGCACACCTAAGGGTATTCTCCGGATGCTGGACTATTATGACCTTTCACTGGCGGGAAAACATGTGGTTGTTTTGGGACGCAGTAACATTGTGGGTAGACCCATTTCCATCCTCACAAGTTTAAAAAACGATTCGGGGAATGCCACTACAACAGTCTGTCATTCCGGAACACAGGATATTGTCTATTTCACCAAGCAAGCTGATGTGGTGATAGCAGCCATCGGCCGTCCTGAGATGGTCACCGGCGATTATGTGAAAGAGGGTGTGGTGATTATAGATGTTGGGATCAACCGTATAGAAGATGATTCCGAAAAAGGTTATCATCTTGTTGGAGATGTTCATGCCGATTCTGTCATCCCGAAGTCAAAAGCATTTACACCGGTTCCAGGCGGGGTGGGTCTGATGACCATCGCTATGTTAGTTGAAAATACGGTGGAATCCGCCGAATCACTTTTATAGCAAATCATTTTAATTCCGTATAAAAGCGCATAATTTTGCGCTGCCTTTTCGAGGCATAAAAAACACTTATGCGCCCGTAGTTCAATGGATAGAATGAAGGATTCCGGTTCCTTTGATGGGGGTTCGACTCCCTCCGGGCGTACAAAATCCCGTTTTAACGGGATTTTTTGTTTCAGGATAAACAGGAGGGAGCCATGAATTGTGTTATCATTACCAATGTGAATAATGGAGAAAAGGCCAATGAAATGGCACAGGAACTTGTACGGGAGAAGCTGGCGGCCTGTGTAAATATCATTCCCGGAGTGACCAGTGTTTATCGCTGGGATAATAACATCGTAAACGACAGCGAATGGTTGCTTCTTATCAAAACCCGAACTACGATGTCCGGTGAAATCGAAACGTACTTTCATCATCACCATCCCTATAATGTACCTGAAATAGCTGTTTTACATGTAGACCACCTCAATGAAGCGTATGAACAGTGGATAAAGGATAGTCTAAAAGACTAAACCTTTCCGCTTCTTTCTATTGATAGAATAAGGTAGATTTCCACCGGAGGATGGCACGGTGATACCCAATACATTTTGGCCTTTTAGCACCTTGAGAGGGAAGAGCTCTATCTTTGTCGTTTATCTTGTTTTATTAGGACTGATCTCCACTACCGGGTTTTATATTACCGGTGACGGACAATGGACCTGGGTAGAAGCTTTCTTTATGACCGTAACTACTTTAACTACGGTTGGTTATGGAGAAGTTCATCCTTTAACTCAAACCGGGAGAATCTGGTCAATAATTGTCATTGTTTTTGGGGCTAGCGGCCTGACAATTTTCTTATCCCAACTGGGAACGGACTTTATTGAATTCAAACAATATCGGAAACGGCTTATGAAGAATAAAATAGCAAAGCTTAAAGGTCATTACATAATCTGCGGATTTGGACGAACCGGGCAGTTTATTGCCCATGAATTGTACAAAAAAGGAGTTCCGTTTGTTGTTATCGACAATAATTCGGAAAAGCTTGATATGATACGGGAACATGGATTTCTTTATATGGAAGGTGATGCCATGTATGATGAAGTCCTGTTGGAGACCAATTTAATGAAAGCGAAGGGATTTGTGATTACCCTCGATAATGATCAGGATAATCTATTTGTAACCATGTCAGCTCGAAACTTGAATCGTGAAATCTATATCGTGACGCGTTGCTCACAATATGAAACAGGAAAGAAACTCAAACGCGCCGGTGCCAATAAAGTCGTAAATCCATACGTGGCGAGCGGACAGCAGATCGCAGAACTGTTAATCACACCACAAGCGGAAGATGCAGTGTCTATTTCAACTTCAACGGCAAAACTCGATTTATTGATCGAAAGATTTCGATTGGAAGATCTCGCCAAACTGGATGGCATTATGATCAAAGATTCAAAACTACGTGAAGATTACAAATTGATTGTAGTCGGATTAATGAATTCGGATGGGGAAATGGATTTAAACCCGGATCCGCATGCAGTGCTGAAATTAGGACAGACTATTTTCCTGATTGGAAGTGTAGAACATATGACGAACTTCAAGCATGCATACTTTGATTAATTCCGCATAATATATATTATGTATAATTAAGTCACTTGACGACAAAATTCACTAAACGCCTGGGTACATATATCTCTTTTACAATATTCTTCCCTGCTGTGTGACGTTGTACATTTTCGTCTTCTTTTGCCTGTAAGAGGATTTCGTCTTTTTCCAGGTTTACATCAATATCCATACTGGTACGCAGTTTTCCATTGACCTGCACGGCTATGGTCATGGTTTGTTTAACCAAATAGGATTCATTGTATTCCGGCCATTTGGATAAAGCGATACAATCGTTATAGCCTAACTTATTCCATAATTCTTCACTCATGTGTGGCGCAAATGGCGATAAAATCTGCAGGAATGGTTCTATTAGCTTTTTGGGTAGATCCTTATTTGAGCTGATTTCATTTAGACAAATCATCATTTGACTGATAGCCGTGTTTAAAGCCAATGATTCAATATCTTCAGTCACTTTTTTAATTGTTGAATGTAAAATGAATCGTTCATCGTCCGTGAGTGAACGATCGGTTATCTTTGCGTCAACAATTGTACGCCAAACACGTTGGATAAATCGATCTGCGCCCGCAATTCCCTTGGTATCCCACGCAGCGGTTTGATCAAACGGTCCAATAAACATTTCATAAACCCTGAAAACATCCGCTCCGTATTGAGCCACAACAACATCAGGATTGACGACATTCCCACGGGATTTCGACATTTTTTCGCCGCCTTCACCCAAAACCATACCATGCGAAGTTCTTTTAAGATATGGTTCTGATGTTGGCACTAAACCACAGTCATATAAGAACTTATTCCAAAACCGACTGTACAGTAAATGCAAGGTTGTGTGTTCCATACCGCCATTATACCAATCCACCGGCATCCAGTATTTCATTTTCTCAGGATCGGCAAAGGTTTTGTCATTTTTGGGATCCGTATAGCGCAGAAAATACCAGGATGAACCGGCCCAGTTGGGCATTGTATCGGTTTCCCGCTTTGCTGCTTTCCCACAATTCGGGCAGGTTGTTTCCACCCAATCAGTCATCACCGCTAAAGGCGATTCACCCGTATCCGTTGGTTCATATTTTTGCACATCGGGGAGTAAAACAGGCAAATCACTGTCCGGAACAGGGTTCCATCCGCAATCTTCACAATAAATCATCGGAATGGGCTCTCCCCAATACCGTTGTCTGGAAAACACCCAATCACGAAGTTTATAATTTACCGAATGCTCACCGATCCCCTTTTTAGACAGCCACTCAATAGTAGCTTTGACGGCCTCTTTGACAGATTTACCGTCAATCGAAAGACCGTCTTCATTGGAAGAGTGAATAATCTTTCCGTCATGCGGCCAACACACTTTTCCCTCTAAAACATCTTCAACGGTGGTCCCTTCTCCGGCTGCATCTTTTTCATTTGGCTGGAGAATGCATCGAATCGGTAATTTGAATTTCACGGCAAATTCAAAGTCACGTTCATCATGGGCCGGGACGGCCATAATTGCACCGGTTCCATAATTGATCAAAACATAATCCGCAATCCAAATGGGGATTTTTTCCTTGTTTACGGGATTGATAGCATACGTTCCTGTAAATACACCGGTTTTTTCAGTAGCAAGTTCGGTACGCTCCAAATCACTCTTCATCGCTGCCGAACGAATATATTCCTGAACAGCCGAATTCTGTTCCTGCGTTGCGATTTGTCCAACTAACGGATGTTCCGGTGACAAAACCATATACGTTGCGCCAAAAAGTGTATCCGGTCTTGTGGTGTAAACGGTGATTGTTTCATCTTTTCCGTCAATTTGGAACTGAACGTTCGCCCCCTCAGAACGACCAATCCAATTCTTCTGCTGAAGTTTGATCTTTTCCAGGAAATTAACCGTGTCCAGGTCTTTAATAAGCGTGTCGGCATAAGCCGTAATTTTGAGCATCCATTGCTCAATGTTGCGTTTTTCAACGTCACCGCCGCACCGTTCACAATGACCATCAACCACCTCCTCATTAGCCAATCCGATTTTGCAGGATTTGCACCAATTAATCGGCATTTTTGCTTTGTAAGCGAGACCCTTTTTATAAAACTGAATAAATATCCACTGTGTCCAACGATAATAATCCGGATCAGTAGTGGCAAATTCGCGGTCCCAATCGAAAGAGAATCCCAGCGATTTCATTTGTTGCCGAAATCGTTCGATATTTTTTTGGGTGGTAAATCGAGGATGAATGCCGGTTTTTATTGCATAATTTTCGGAAGGCAGGCCAAAGGCATCAAATCCCATTGGGAAAAGAACATTATATCCCTCCATCCTTTTCTTCCGTGCCAGAATATCCAATGCGGTATACGAACGAGGATGTCCCACATGCAATCCGTCACCGGAAGGATACGGAAATTCCACCAGGCAGTAATATTTTGGTTTGTCGGAAAAATCAACAGCACGGAAGGTTTTTTCATCCTCCCATCGTTTTTGCCAGCGTGCTTCGATTGACTTAGGATTGTATTCTGTGGTCATTGTGATCTCAAATTGGGGTGATTCATTCGAAAAGCAAACAAAATACTACACAGAATCCAATACAATAATCCATGTTACTGCGTCGAAATAGAAC
>CAZJWP010000067.1:0-1642 GCA_964549745.1 uncultured bacterium
TTGATCTTCCGACCACTCATCATCGTAAAGACGGCGAGAGCCGTGAATAAAAGGGTCATAACAAACGCCATCACCGCACTGATCCACGGCGCCGAATCGGCGATGCCCAGAATCGTGTAGCGTAAACCGTTAATCATATAATAAATAGGATTGACATAACTTATCGTTTGAGCCCAGGACGGCAACATGGCGATGGAATAGAAAATTCCGCCAAGGAAACTCAAGGGCGTGAGGAAAAAGTTTTGCATCATGGACAATTGATCCCAGGTGTCGGACACCTGCCCCAAAAACAATCCCATGGAAGAAAACGCCCAGGACACCAAAAAAATAAATCCAATTGAGTAAAGCGGATGAACCACCGGCATATCAATGAGCAAAACGCCCAAAACCATCACCAGCACACCGTTGACCAGTCCCCGGACTGCGCCGCCAATGATAAACGCCAGGGATAAATCCAGCCCGGACAGCGGAGCCTGAATCAAGTCCGGCAGTTGCTGCATTAATTTCATTTGCATGATCGAGGACGACGAATTGGCTGTGGCGTTGGTGAGCGTGTTCATCATGATCAATCCCGGTAATATAAATAAGGTGTACGGAACGCCATTGATTTCGGAGATGCGTCGTTCCAGTGTGAAGCCGAACACAAGGATGTACAAGGTGGTTGAAATCAATCCGGGTAAGACCGTCTGTCGGTAAACAGAGAAAAACCGTCCCACCTCGCGGCGAACCAACGTCCAAAGACCAATTCCATTAACCAGCATCAGTCGTTGATTCCTTTTCCAGTGAGATTTAAGAAAACATCTTCCAGGGAAGACTGGTTGGTTTCCACGCTGTGAATGGTGCATCCGTGACGTGCCAGGATCGAAATAATTTTGGGCATCACTTCATCGGGATGTTGGATCGAAAAGTGGAGCCGGTTTTCTTCCCGGGTGAACGTGTATTCTTTAAGCAATTCGTCCAATTGATCATCCCAGCCGTTCAGGTGAACGGTCATTCCGGCGGTACCCAACTCCCGGATCAACGCTTTGGGTTGCCCCCGTTTGATGACCAAACCCTTATCGATGATAGACACCTCTTCACAGAGCAATTCCGCTTCTTCGATGTAATGCGTCGTCAGCAGAATCGTTTTCCCTTCTTCGTGCAATTCCCGCAGGTAAGTCCACAACTCCCGACGTAATTCCACATCCACCCCGGCTGTCGGCTCATCCAAAATGATGATCTTGGGATCATGAACCAACGCCTTGGCCAGTTGAAACCGGCGTTTCATTCCACCGGAAAGATTCCGCAGACGATCACGGCGCTTTTCCCACAAACCCATCTTTTTCAGCATCAATTCAATACGCGGTTGGGCCTGTTTTTTTGTGAGCCCGTAATACCCGGCCTGGAATCCTAACAACTTTTCCAAGGGGAAAAACCAATCGACAGAGAGTTCCTGTGCTGCAATGCCAATCTGAGAGCGCGTAAATCTAAAATCCGATTCCGTATCACGACCGAATACCTTCGATTCGCCGCCTTCCCGGCGTACAAGTCCGGTCAGGATGTTGATGGTGGTGGATTTCCCGGCGCCGTTGGGACCCAATAGTCCGTAGAACTGTCCTTCACGGATAGTGAGGTCCACACCGCGAAGAGCAATCGTATCGCC
>CAZJWP010000067.1:1742-12130 GCA_964549745.1 uncultured bacterium
AGAACTGTCCTTCACGGATAGTGAGGTCCACACCGCGAAGAGCAATCGTATCGCCGTACGATTTGGTCAGCCCGGTGATTTCAATGGCTGGTTTTGGTTGCGCTACTTGACCCATAATTTGAAAAGATGAGCCGGAAATATACAGAAAGCATAATTATTTAAATCGTAATTATTTAATGAGTAATGCGTGATAAGTGATGCGAGCAAAGGTTTGTGTCCTTTGGCATTGATTATTTTGCGGCGCTCTGCGGTCTTCGCGTTTCAGAGCGTGAGATTTCATGAGAAACACAGAAGTGTTACCTATATAATGACACTACCAGGTCTTCCCTTAAACCTTGAACCATTATTTGGAGGTCAACACCCAAACTCCATCCCAATCATCACCTGGCGGATTGGCTTTGAAATGATCACACCGTTCCATATACACTCGGCTGGGTGTGGACGGGCGTTTCGGGAAGACAAGTTCCAATGCCTCCGACTGAGCGAATTTCGCTTTGGCTGCATCCCAATCCTGCTTTCTGTATAGCTCCATTCCTTCATGATAAATTTTAATCATCTCCATTTGTTTGGAATCCAGTTCGCCTTTTTCCCCCATCAATTCGTAACTCTCCACTGCTTCCGATTTTCCCACAACCCGGACTTTATCGATTTCACGATATTCAAATTTGTCCCAGCCGGCCAGATTCAGAGTTTGTTTGGTCACCTGAATATAAATCCCGTACTGTTTCGCGGATGCTTCCAAACGCGCGGCCGTGTTGACAACATCACCCATCATGGTATAATTCATGCGGGTCCTGCTTCCCATATTGCCGGTTACAATATCCCCGGAATTGATGCCAATCCGCATGCGCATGTTGGAAACCAGGTCCGGCCATTTGTCGCCTTCCTTTTCCCACTTCTGCCGCAGACTGGCCAGTTCCCGCTGCATGCCCAAAGCGGTTCGACAGGCACGGATTGCATGATCTTCCATGGGCAATGGTGCGCCGAAAAAGGCAATGATGGCGTCCCCTTCGTACTTGTCCAATGTGCCGCCTTCTTTCAGTAATTCATCGGTCATGACCGTCAGGTACCCATTCAACAATTCCACCAATTGCGAAGCCGTAAGCAACTCTGAAAAACTGGAGAAGCTTTGTATGTCAGTGAAATACGCCGTTTTGATCCCGGAATCACCGCCCAGTTTTGGTTCCTGTTTTTCCGAATACATCTGATCGATCAATTCAGGTGCAATGTATGTACTGAACGTGCTGTGTAAAAATCGCTTATCCTTTTCCACAATCAGGAAATTGTACAGGAACACACCCAGAAACGTGGTGCCGATGGACAAAATCGGTCGGATGATCTCCCACATCAACAAATGTGATAAAAACTGGCTATAGGCAAAAATAATCCAGCCGATGGCCACTGCAATCGGGATGGGAATGGACAGGATGGTTCGTTTGGGAAAACTGGTGAGAATGCCAAGCCCCAAGCTGATAAGAACAATGGCCAGGAAATTCTGGCTGCTACCGGACAACCGGACAAACTTGTTTTTCATCAGGCTGTAAACCACATTGGCGTGGATTTCCACTCCGGCAAATGTTTCCTGAACCGGTGTATTTCGCAAATCCATTAATCCCGGTAACGATGAGCCTACAATCGCCACGCGATCTTTCCAGTATTCCGGTGGCAACATGTCCGGGTTAAAGCAGTAACTGTAGGGCAAATAGTAGAACGTCTTATAGTACCCAAAATAGTTCACAAAGAGGCGGCCCTCATCATCGATAGGTATTTCCCGAACAACGGTGCCTGTGGTATCGGATAACCGAAGGATACCCGCGTCAAAATCGTAATCGAATCCATTGGGTGGAATTCCCAGAATATCCATGGCCGCCGCCAGGCTCAGACTTGGATACGCATGTCCGGGACCATCGAAGTAAATAGCCGTGGGCGCCCGCCGGGTTATGCCATCTTCATCCTGCGGGAAATTGGCGCTTCCGGTACGATGCGCAGCGCTGAGCAAGGTGATATTGGTGTTTCCCAAACGTTCCGCCCGGGGAAGATGCTCTGCCTGTTCCTTCGGGATGTTCAGGATGTGGTCATTGTAATCATATCCATCCGGTTCCGAATCCATGGAATACAGGAAATTGGATGAATCGCTGGTCTCGAACACCAGTGCGTGAATGACCTTCCCGCTTGCGGCCGTGGATTGGTAAAAACGTTCCGGGTCATTTGCAATCAGGAATTGGTCCGTCACGGAAGAAAGCGATGTATCTGTGGGCGGATTTTCCTGTGTCAGGGCATTGACAAGATCGTAGTTAAACCGGTCTTCCGGATCAAAGATCATATCAAAAAGGATCACTTTCGGATCACCTGAACTGACCACATCGACAAGCTGTCCGTGATAGGCGTGAGGCCAGTCTTTGAAATTCCCCAGATCGGAAATGGAGTTTTGTTCGATATCAATGATAACCACCGAATCGATGGAGGCTTCTTCACTCCCGGCAGCTTTGGCTTTCATACGTGAATCGTAAGATCGAAACTCGTATTCATCCAGAAGCCGGGTTAGAAAAAACCCCGGGATGCGTGTCCCCAGGGCAATTAATAATCCCAAAACCAGACCGATGACGGCGCCGGTAATGAGCCGTTTGGTCAGGTCACTCAAATGAAATATTCCAAATAATTCGAAGCAATAACCGTCACTTTGTTTCGGCGTCCAGTTCCTGATTCCACTTTACAAAGTCCAGGCTGGAATCAGCAGCCTGATCAAACTGAAACATGCTGTATTTGCCGTCCTTCCGGACGTTGATCTGCATGCCCTTTACCAGGGTAATCCAATCTTCCAGTGATACTTCGTACGGTCCGGCCACTTCCGTTGGCGCCTGAACTTCCTGTACCGGTCCCAATTTAAACTTGGGTTTACCGCCCTCACCTGGTTTGTCCGATTTAGCCTCGCCGGTTTTTTCATCCACATTGGCCGATTGGTTCACCGCCACCTTGCCATCATAAACCATAACGGAACTTTCGTCTTCATCGGCTTTGGTCCGGTAAACGGTTCCGCGGATGGCCGCGACGGCTGTGGGTGTCCGGATCGATACATTTTTCTTCTCACCAAAAGCAGCTTTGGCTGAAACCCAGGCGTTCCCTTTAGTCAGTTTTGCCTGATAGTTTTTTTCCATGGGTTTGACATCGGCGGAATTCAGCTCCAGTTCAGAGTCCGCACCGATTCGCACTTTACCGCCGGTGGACAGCGTTATCTCACAACGCGATTTCTCCAGCGTACGAATCACATCGCCTTCGTACACTTTGCGATTCGGCATAGCCCGCTCCCATTCCGTTCCGGATTCGGTTTTGACCTGCACTTTGCCCAATGGCAGTGAAATTTTCCCAAATTCATGAGCATCCGGAGCGCTAAATACAACCCCTATAACAGCGGCTAATCCTATAATCCCAATGACCAGGGTACGCTTCATTTCCGACTCCCTATTTGATCAGTATCATCTTCTTCATCGACCGCAATAACGTGGTTCCATCCTGTGCTGTCACCTCCGTGGAATAGATATAAACGCCACTGGCCACACGGACACCATTTGTATTCAAACCACGCCAAATGAAGCTGTAATAGCCAGCGGGTCGGAAATCATTCTCCGCCAGTACGGCGACCTGTTCTCCAAGGATATTGTAAACGACCAGGCGAATCCGGGCTGCATCTTCCAGGGCAACGTGAATAGTCGTTTGAGGATTGAACGGATTGGGGAAATTCTGGCTCACAGAATACGCATCCGGTACCAGGGAAACACCGCCGCTATTGGCTTCCGCAAAAGCCTGGGTTCCGGCAATGAACCGGATTCTATGGACCAAACCTGTGGAGGATGACGCAAATTCGATTCGCGGTTTCCAACTCAGGTTCTGAGCGGTACCCAATGTCAAATCGACAGCATAAGTTTCAAACTCCGGTGGAATGTCTTTCAATCCGTCAAAGGTTACATTCACCACAGAATTCGGATCGCCGGAAACGACTTCCAAATCCCAGTACTGACCGTTTTCACTTGGTGAACGAATATCACGGCGGTATACATCGCCAACATCCGCCCAATCGCGATCGTCGATTCGCAAGGCTACATTTCCGGGGACTACCGGCGGTTCGAAAGCATCCAGATTGTCATAACCGTCCAATGCGCTGTTTAACACACCGACCTGGTTGTGTCGATCTTTCAACCGACCGTTTGTGGCTACAATATTCACAAGCCATTCATTGTCTTCCAACTGAGGCGCCAGATCTACCGCTTTTGGCAAAACCCTGCCGGTTACATTCCTCGGACTGATCTTCAGTTGCCCGCCGTTCGCCGATTTATAAATATAGCCGTACCACGGTTTCAACTGGCCGGGGGAAACCCAATCGCCGTCCCAGGTATACAGGTTGGGATCACCTGTCAATGGAATCGTGTCCTGAAGGGTGACCATATCCAGCGAGATATCGAAATCATACGGGTTCCCGATGAACGTCCAGTCTCCGGCAGCCAAATTAATCACAAAACTTTCATCTGTCGTCACCGAGCTGACCTGGCCCGTGTTGACGGATAAACCGGGATCCTTAACGATCAGGAAATAACTCTTTCCGGGATCGATGGATGCAATGTCCGCAAATTCAAGCCAGTTTCCGGATTCATAGGTAAAGAACCGCCATTTCGTGTTATCATAACTTCCCAAATCATCTACCAAAATATCCGTGGGTGAATTATTCGCAGCTTCCATGGGGAAAGATATTAATTGATAACTGGCAACATTTGTCCCGTTGGTGATTCCGGTTGGCCACCGATCGGAACTGGCAAGTCCGTTCCCGGTGATTGTAATGGAAATGGAATAAAAGCCTGTTTCCGGTTTGCGTGTAATATTCCCGGCTACGTCTTCTGTTTCCAGATAATACTCAACACCCACCGATGTCACGTAACTACTGGCGATTTGGTAGGTTGACAACGTCTTCATATCAATGGCCGGTTGCCAGGTTGCCGCCCCGCCTTTGCGATAGTACAATTCTGCCCGGTCGATTCCGGATTGTCCATTGTCATCAAACGTCGCATTAATGGTCACAGGTGAATTCGCTGATCCCTCCTGTACCGGATTGTGTGAAATAGTCGGAGCGGTTACATCGATCTGAATCGTTTGTGGATTGGAAGCTTGTGTTTCATTCCCGGAGCTATCCACAGCAAACACCGTCCAGTTATGGCTGCCCTCACTCAGGGCTGACGGAATATCATAACTGGTTACGCCTGGATCCAATTCAACCGGAGAACTGTCGATTTCAAGACGATAATTCCGTAATCCGGATGTTGCATCCGTCGTTGCATTCCATCCCAAAGTAGGGGTGGCATTATTGTACCAACCGGCAAGCGGCGCAGTCAGGGTAAAGCTATTTGGAGCCACATCGTCCCACTTCACGGTTACCGAAGATGCATTCCCGCTTTCGGTATTTCCGGCATTGTCTTCCAGCCAGACAGAAATAGTTGAAGTCCCGTTTTGCGGAATGGCGATGCCGCTTAATGACGAAATACCATCACCGGCAATATAGACTTCACTTTCGGTATCTACCTGGTAATGAGCGCCGGCCACTCCGGAATGCTCCGGTGGATTTGTCCAGGAGAGATCGAAGCTGTTGGTTGAGGTCCATACTGTTGGAGAAACGGACATACTCAGCGGCGCTTCGGGCGCAATTTGGTCATCCACATTGTAGGTTCCGGATTGCTGAGTCACACTTTCCACTGTAGCCTGAACATGGAAGTCAAACTCCCACACTGCATCATTGGCAACGCTCAAATGAATAGTGGCATTGCCATCGGTGGTCACCGTGTCAGATCCTGTCGCGGTCACATTTGTGCTGCTGGGCAGGATTTCCCAGGTCACAGGGGTTTCGTCGGCCACATTATTGCCAAATTGATCCACCGCATGTAGCGATACATCCAAAGCCTGGTTTTGAACCACATCTACAGAATCAGTGGGAAGTGTCACCGCGTTGGTAACGCCGGGAAGCACAAGAATAGTTGCCGTGGTATCCGATAATCCGAAAATGGCCTCAACCGAATTGGTAGAAGGCGAAGGAGACCCAAAATCTGCTGATTGCAGGTTTTTAGCATGGACGGATAGTTTTACACCGGTTGCAGTTGACTTAATGTTCGCACCCTTGCCGGATTTTGTACTTCCGTTATTGTTGGTTATTCCTTTCACATTTCCGGTTGTGCGTTTCGTATTGGACATGTCACGGTTTTCCGGCGTTGCCGAATCATTGCGCAGCGCCGCAACCAATGACGATTGCGTTACCCAGGTCCGAATCCGATATGTTATTCCGGCGGTAGTTCCGGTCGTAAAGGTAACTCCTGTATTTCCGGAAGCATCGGTTACACTTGTGGCCGCACTTAAACTTTCACCGGTGCCATTTCCTTCAATCACGGCCCAATTTACGGTGACCCCTTCCAGTGGATTATCAAAGGTATCCACCAGGGTTGCTGTTAATGCTTGTGTCGCAATGTCCGCGGAAATATCGATTTCATTGTCTGTTAATTCGGGGGGCATCGTCAGACTGAAAATATCCGCCGGAACGATGGTGATCAATCCGCTTTGATGCGCGGCTCCATTGGATTCTGCCTGAATTCTAACCTGATCTCCGACCTGTAAAGAAGTGGAAGGATCGGTCTCCAACATGACGTTACTCATTCCGTTGGATGTGCTCGTACTTGAAGCGGCAAGCACAAACCCGGAACCATCACCGGTGACCGGAACGACAGACCAGTTTACGGTTTCGCCATCCTGGACCGAATTGTTGAATTGATCGTAAACCTATGCCGTTAAACTGATTGAATCCAACTGAGTCAGCGTTGTATCCGTCTGATTGTTAACCCAAACCGAATCGGGATCACCGGGAACAACTTCAAAATTGCCGCTGACTTCGGAGTTGGTTCCGTCAGCACTGACTCTAAACGTATTCATATCACCCGCGGTTACGGATGTGATATATGTATTGGAAGTGCGTCCATCTAAATCGGTCGAAGTCGTGCTGTCCTGCGGGAAAGAACCAAAGTTGTTCTCAGCATTCCAGTAGACATGTCCATTCGTCTTGGCGCGTCCATACTGATTGAATAACTGCACTTCCGCCGTAAGGCCGGAAACCGATGATGAGTCCGGACTGACCTGTACGGTCGTTCCGTTTGCAGGATAAAGCACTGTGATTGAGGAAACGGGATAGTTGCGTTGATCATGGTAATAAGCGCCGGCATCGGTGTACGTAAAATCGGGATCGGTATATGTGTCCGCTTCGGCAGAACCGACATCAATCCCGGCTGCATTCGGCACCAGGTTAAAATCACCGCCGCTCAAATCCACGAATTGGTCAGTGGAGTTGAGGTAACTGCCGTTATTGGTCACCGTACCTTCAGCGCCGGATTCCAGAATACAATAATTCAAGTCCGCACTTCCGTTATTAATCTGAATGGAAGCGACATTCTGATCGTTGCCGGCGATGGTTACATGCTCCAAAACCGCCGACCCATTGATCACCAGCGGGATGCTGTCCGTCATAACGTTGGAAATGGTCATATAGCGATAAACCGGGATGGTCCGTGCGGAGCCGCCGGTCAAACGGATTCCGCCAAAATGATCCCCGGGATAAAGTGTGGAAAACTGTACCGTTCCCTCTTGGTTTCCGGAAACATCCAGAGCACCGTTAATGAATAGTGTCACTCCATCTCCAAGGTATATTGTACCGCCCGGTTCAATTGACAGGGTATCGTCAGAAGATACCGTTAAGTCTTCGGTTACAATAATGACCGTGTCCGACGATACTGTAATATTGTCGTTGGTATTTCCACCCACAAAAGAACGAATGTTCGGGAAAGCGCCCATATCGCGGACGGTGCTGTCGGCATCGAAGGAATCGGCGGGATCACCGGTATCTATACAGGGGCTGAGTAATTCCAGACTGTAATCATCATTCGTCGTATCCGCGAACAAAGGTTCGGCATCGATATTGCCGGTTCCCGAAGCGTTGGGGAAGTCACTGTAGGTCAGGTTCACCGATCCGTTAAGACCACCCCAATTATTCCAAACGATTAGATTTCGTCCGGTAACTGTGCTTGAGCCGCCTCCGTTTTCAAAAATACCATCCCCGTTATTTCGGGATATGGTACAGTTGATAAAGGTCGGTTGTCCGTCGGAAGATAGAACACCGTTTTGTCCATTTTGATCCACCAGACAATATTCAAATGATGCATCACTCTGATTCAGGGAAACACCGGTTCCATTCTCAACAAACCGGCAAAATTCGATACTTGGATGGGCCTGATTTAGATTAAGTCCGGCATAGCTCGAGCCTGACCCGGTAATCGTTAAATCACGAACCAGGGTTTCAGAGGTGAGACTGTCATTTACAGTGAGCACATTGCCGGAACTGTCTCCCGCCAAAGTTGTGGTTTCCCAATCGTCACCGATAATCGCCACATCGCGTCCACGCGTAATGGAGTTTCCATGATAATTCCCGGCTGCCACCCAAACGGTGTCATTCAATCCGGCAAAATTCAATCCAGCCTGAACCGACGCAAACGGATCAAATTCTGATCCTGTGGCAGTGATATCATTCCCTAATTCACTCACATACCAATCCGGTCCGGTATGGCTATTCAAATAAGGATAAGCGCCCATATCCGCGCGAGTGCCATCCGCATCGGTATCATCCGGTGATCCGGCATTGATTAACAACGAACTGGCAAATAACCGGTAGTCGTCCGTTCCGCGAAAATCCGGATCCACATCCACATTCCCGATTCCCGGTGCACTGGTCAGCGAATAGGAAATCTGATAAACCGTCGTTCCATCCTGATCGGTTCCGCCATTTGTATTGTAAATAACGGAGTTTTTCATTGTGATTGTGGTCGAGTCGGCCGCGCTATAGAGCGGATTAGCATTGTCGGCAATTGTGATATGATCCAATTGTAAAGTACTATTGTCCGCTACCAAAATAGCAGCCGCTCCAGTGTTATTTGATATTTCAAGAAACGACAGCTGAGCGTTGCAATCCCAGGTATTAAAAACCGTACCTGTCTGGTCAAAAACCAGATTACGTAATACAGGCATCCCGCCTTCCAGGAAGGCTGTTCCTTGAATATGGGTATTGGGTAATTCACTGGAACCAACCAGGTTTACATTTTTGCGGCTGGTATTGAAATCCTGAGTATAAGTTCCGGGATTCAATTTTACGGTATCGGTCCAAAGGGCATAGTTCACAGCAAGTTGAATACTTGCAAATGCATGGTCAGGACTCAAACCGGAATTATGATCGTTTCCATTGACATCCACCCAATATATCACCGGGCTGTATCCACTCGTGTCCGGAGTTGCCAATTCCGATTCAACAGCACCCAAATCAGGTGCAGTAGTATCAGACAGACTGCGGGCATCTCCGAATAAATCGGCCGTATCGAAATTGGCGGTATCGGCCCGGCCAATTGCCGGTGAAAAATCCAACAAGGAGAAATCGCCATTCACCGGATCTGCCAGTGCCGGTCTTCCGTTAAAGATCGCTGTACCGGGATAATCTCCGGTAATCAAACAATAGGAGACGGTTAGTGTCGGTGAGGCCAAACTTTCGATTTCCTGGCTGCTCACCGTATTGTTCCATACGATTGAATTGTGCAGTTTTAGACTTCCCCCATCCACTGTAAAGGCGCCGGTATTATCCGAGTTTACATTGTCAACGATCGTACAGTGATTAAATACAGGATCTGCTGATGTGCTGTATATTGCACCGCCAAATCCCGAATTACCGTATATCACCACATTTGTAAATACCGGATGTCCGGATTCAATCCGAATGGCAGAGCCTGCTCCTGCAGAACTATTATTGACCAAAATCAGATTTCGTAATCTGGGTGAAGCATCAATCACGCGTATGGCACCGCCTCCATCGGGAGTGGTACCATTTTTAATGGTGAATCCATCCACAATTGACAATGAATCCTCACCGGTGCTGAATTCGATTCCGGTCTGATTGTTTCCGCAATCGATTATTGTTGAATCCGCTCCATTTTCCGACCGAAGTACAATTTTCGATCCACCGAAATCCAGCGAACCATTCCCCGAACCGGTAAATGTTCCTGGTCCGACAATAACAGTATCAAAATCAGCGGCTTCATTGAGACCGCGTTGAATGGTCTTAAACGGTGTATTGATCCCGTCCCCGGTGATGTCATTCCCATTTGTTGTCACGGCATAGGCAAAATATCGTTGGACACCACGTTC
Source organism: uncultured bacterium (assembly GCA_964549745.1). GTDB lineage: Bacteria > Fidelibacterota > Marinisomatia > Marinisomatales > J089 > J089. The sequence goes on from CAZJWP010000067.1 coordinate 12,003, forward strand.
ATTTTCGATGGGACCCAAATCCGGCAGAGAACTGTCCGGTTGAGGACGGGCATTCCCGAAATAATCCGTTGCCGGGACATTCTTGGTTTGGTTACTGAAATAATCCCAGTAGGTTTCAACTCCCTTGC
>CAZJWP010000068.1:0-3267 GCA_964549745.1 uncultured bacterium
ATGGCCGTGGTTGAATCATTTTTAATCATCCCGCGATCGGGATGTCGCCCCTATGAGCGTTATTTACAAGGTACCACGGGATTTTCCCGTGGGGCTCCATTTTTGATCTTTAATAGCCACCGCGATTTTTGTCCCCAATTTTATATTATTTAAAGCCAAAGCAATATTCGTTTTTAAGGATCGCCCTTTTGTTACCCGCACAATTTCACCCAATAAAAATGGTGTAAGCTCCTTTCCGGAGATTTTCCGGTTTTTGGCCAAACTAACAGCAGCTTCTATAACAGGACGTATTTCAGATTCAGGAATTTCATTTTCAACAGGAACCGGATTAGCAATTAAAATCGCTTGACGGTGATTCAACGCTTTTTGTTGGCTGTAGATCGCTGCAATATCAGCAGGCGTGTCTACCCTGTTTGCAACTTTAAGTCCGGAGGCCCGGGAATAGAATGCCGGGAATTCATCGGTCTGGTAACCCAAAACCGGAACAGCTAATGTTTCCAGCAATTCAAGTGTTTTTCCTAAATCAAGGATGGCCTTCGCTCCGGCCGATACAACAATTCCCGGTGTCCTTGCCAAAGCCCACAAATCCTGTGAAATATCCAAAGTTTCCGACAATCCTCTGTGTACGCCGCCGATACCTCCGGTGGCAAAAACATCGACCCCGGCAAGATTGGCAAGGTGCAATGTAGCGGAAACGGTGGTCGCTGCCGATTGACCACGGCTTAAAACAACCGGCAGATCGCGTAATCCGGCTTTTTGGATTTGTTCACCTTTACAAAGTCGCTCAAGTTGCTCTGAAGACAGCCCAACATGTGCTTTACCATCCAAAACAGCGATAGTTGCCGGAACAGCACCAGATTCACGCGCAGTTGTTTCAGCTCTTTTTGCGAATTCCAGGTTTTCCGGCCATGGCATTCCATGGGCAAGAATAGTGGATTCCAAAGCAAGAACCGGGTGTTTGTTACTTAAAGCGGTCCTGACTTCCGTAGAAAGCGCTAAGGATAACATAGAAAAAATTAGGCCGAATTAACCTATAGAGCAGTATTAGATTTACTTTTTATTAACAGGAATGGGGATTTTTTCCAAACGCGGACCAAGTAAAAACTTTCTAATTTTCTCAAGGATATTTTTCATCAGGACAATCCAAATCCGGTTACTTCCCGACTGATCTTTTGCATTAGCGCAAAATCCTGAGCGGTGACCGGGTTGGGTGAGATATAAACATTGGACGCTACCGTTCCATCCAGGTTCTTTCGGTGATGTTCTGCCAGGTATCGTGCCACCGGATCATGAAATTTCGGTAAAGTCGCTTTCTTCCTTTTGGCTTGTTTCATTGGATGCCCTTTCAAAGTAATTTCCCGCTATTTCACAAGGATCATGCCGGGATGAAATCGACGACAACATAGACGATAATTACGCCAGATCGACACAACACAACGACAAAATGAAGGAATCCGCGAACAAAAAACAAATAGACCCGACTGAATTTGGGTTGCCGAAACGACTAAATCTGTATCGTGAAAGTCCGGATTGCATTTCGATAGTGATCGACCGAAAAAGCCGGATTATCGTCCGTGACGGTGAAAAAATTGTAGCAAACGCAAAAACGATTCGGAAAACTCTTCCCGGAACGAAAGTCATGCTAAAAACCAGCGCGCCGGTTTGCGGCAAGACCACAAAAATGCTTACGGATCATAAAATTAAAATTCAATCCATAGAATCGAATGGACTTTAGAAAAATCAGAACATATCTGGTTCCGGTGGATTGGGCAATCTCAAAACGAGTGATTCATCTGGCCGTGCCGGTCATCACCAGCAACCTGAGCCGCACCTTCATGGGTTTGGTGGATGTGGCGATGGTGGGACGGTTGGGTGCCGCGGCCCTGGCGGCTACGGGACTCAGCAACATGATTGTCTGGGCTGCCCGGGGACTGTCCGGCAGCTTTCAGACTGCCACCCAAACTGTCGCCGCCAGGCGGTGGGGAGAAAAGCGCTATCCGGAGGTAGGATCGGCCCTTCGTAACGGACTTTTTCTGGGTGCGATTTATTCTTTGCCGGTTGCGTTGGCCGGCTATTTTTTTGCCCGTCGGTTTATTCCCTTTTTCGTCGATGATCCGGAAACAACCCAGCTATGTATCGACTACACCACGATCATTTCTGCGACCATTTTTACAACTACGTTGAGCTTTGTTTTCCAGGGATTTTACACCGGAATTGAACGGACCAAAATTCAAATGTACGCTACAGTTGCTTCCAATTTGATCAATGTGTATCTGAATATAGGCTTGATCTACGGCTTCCAGCCTGTGGCTGCATTTTTTGGCAGTAGCGATTCAATATTTCATGTCTTTGGAAATTTGTGGTGGTGGGCTCCGCAAGAAGGTTTGGGAGTTAAAGGCGCGGCACTGGGAACGCTAATCGCATCGATCTGGCAGTTAGGGCATTATATTCTGGCGCTTTTCGGTCCGTCCATTCGGAGGCAGTTTCACATTTTCCGGGCCCGGCTCCATTGGGCAACCATGAAACGCCAATTGTTGCTGGCTTGGCCCCAGGGAATTCATGAAACGATGGTGAATATTGCATTTGCTTTCTATTTTAAGATTGTTGGAATGATTGGCGTCAGCGACCTGGCGGCCATTCAGGTCGTATTTTCCATCATGTCGGTCTCATTCATGCCGGCGATTGGCGTGGGGCAAGCTTGTTCCACAGTTGTGGGAAAGGCTTTAGGCGAAAAGAAGAAAGGTGAAGCTGCCGTGGGAATGCTGGAAGGCGTCCGCTGGGCGGTGTGGATCATGGGAACCGTTGGGCTCCTGTTTATGATCTTCCCTCAATTTATAGTCCCGATTTTTTCCGTGGACCCGCAAGTAATAAGTCGTGGGATTATTGGCCTGCGAATCTTGGGCGGCGTTGAATTCGTAGACGCAATCGGAATGACCCTCTGGTTTGCCCTGACCGGCGCCGGCAATACGGCTTTTCCGGCAGTGGTAGACATTTCCCTAAGTTATGGTTTACTGCTTCCCGCGGCATATTTTACAGGAATTACTTTGAACTGGGGATTTATCGGAGTTGGCGCAACTTTGGCGCTCTACCTCGTTCTGTTCGCTGCTATTATGGTTTGGAAAGTGTCCAAGGGTGACTGGCAGTATATTGAAGTCTAGCCCGACTTTGTGGGGGTAGGCCGATTTTAATCAGGAGAAGACTCTCGAGTAAAAGTTAATCACCTTGCTTGTTGAGAAAGCTGTGATCAGAATGACAAGTTCATTATTC
>CAZJWP010000068.1:3367-8259 GCA_964549745.1 uncultured bacterium
TGTTCCATGTTTTCGCTTTATTCTTTCGTGGTGTTGAATGAAAGTCCGTAATTTCACGTCTTCTTTTTGAATCTTATACGCGCATTTCGCGCAGCTCTATCCAAACAAAGGACATTCTTATGCAAAGGAAAATGGTTACAATTGACGGAAATGAAGCCGCCGCTTATGTCGCACACCAGACCAATGAAGTTATTGCGATATATCCTATCACCCCGTCTTCGCCCATGGGCGAGCATTCTGATGCCTGGTCAGCCGTGGGAAAGAAAAACATTTGGGGAACCACCCCTACTGTTGTTGAAATGCAAAGTGAAGGCGGTGCCTCCGGCGCTGTTCACGGTGCCCTGCAAACCGGCGCCCTGACCACAACGTTTACTTCCTCCCAGGGATTATTACTCATGATCCCTAACATGTACAAAATTGCCGGAGAACTAACCGCCACCGTTTTTCATGTTTCGGCACGGACGATCGCCACACATGCGCTTTCAATTTTCGGAGATCACTCCGATGTGATGGCAACCCGTTCCACAGGCTTTGCCCAACTGGCGTCAAACAGCGTTCAGGAAGTGATGGACTTCGCTCTGATCGCTCAGACCGCCACGCTGAAAAGCCGGATACCCTTCGTTCACTTTTTTGACGGGTTCCGCACTTCGCATGAAGTGATGAAGGTGGAGCAACTGACCACCGATGACATGAAAGCCATGCTGGACAACGATCTGCTCATGGCCCATCGCAACCGCGGACTTAACCCCAACCGGCCGGTTATTCGGGGAACCGCACAAAACCCGGATGCTTTCTTCCAGTCCCGTGAAACTGTGAACCCCTTCTACCTGGCCACGCCGGAAATCGTTCAGGAAACGATGGATGCGTTTGCCAAACAGGCGGGTCGTCAATATCACCTGTTCGATTATGTCGGCGCCCCGGATGCGGATCGGGTGGTTGTGCTCATGGGCTCCGGCGCCGAAACCGCCCACGAAACGGTCGAAGCGCTCACAGCCTCCGGTGAAAAAGTTGGTGTTATAAAGGTACGTTTGTATCGCCCCTTTTCTGTAGATCATTTATTGAAAGCCCTCCCGGATACCGTCAAAAAGATTGCCGTTTTGGATCGGACCAAGGAACCGGGCGCCGTTGGTGAGCCGTTGTACGAAGATGTGGTGTCGGCTTTGGCCGAGAGCCGGCAGAACGGAATCAGTCCGTTCAAAGTACAACCGATTGTAGTTGGCGGGCGGTACGGCCTGTCTTCCAAAGAGTTCACCCCTGCGATGGTCAAAGGCATTTTTAATGAGCTGAAATCCGATCTGCCGAAAAACCATTTCACGATTGGGATTCAGGATGATGTGACAAACTCCAGTCTTGAATACGATCCGAATTTCAGCACCACTAATGAAAAAGTGTTCCGCGGTATGTTCTTCGGCCTGGGGGCCGATGGAACCGTGGGCGCCAACAAGAACTCCATCAAAATTATTGGCAGCGAAACGGACAACAATGCTCAGGGTTATTTTGAGTACGACTCCAAAAAATCCGGGAGCATGACTATTTCGCATCTGCGTTTTGGGAAAGAACCGATTCACTCCACCTACCTGATTCGGAACGCCAATTTTGTGGCCTGCCACAATTTCGAATTCCTCAAGACCATTGATGTACTGAATTTCGCCGTTCCGGGCGGTACTTTCCTTTTGAACAGTCCCTATGAAGCGGAGGACGTTTGGGACCATCTGCCGCGCAATGTGCAAAAACATATTCTGGACAAAAAACTGACGTTCTACAATATCAATGCGCTGGATGTGGCGAAAAACACGGGAATGGGTGTGCGGATCAATACCGTCATGCAAACCTGTTTCTTTGCCATTTCCGGTATTCTGCCGCGTGACGAGGCCATTCAAAAGATTAAAGATGCGATCCAAAAGACCTACGGCCTTAAAGGTGAAGAAGTGGTGAAGAAAAATTTCCGCGCCGTGGACGAAGCTCTGGCGCACATGCACAAAGTGGAAACGCCGGATATTCTCACCGGAATTGAAATGACCGGCTCACTGATTCCTGACAGCGCCCCGGAATTTGTGCGAAATGTGACCTCCCGGCTCATCGCCGGGAAAGGCGACGATATTCCCGTCAGCGCTTTCCCGGTAGACGGAACTTTCCCGGTTGGAACAACCCAATATGAAAAACGCAATATTGCGGATGAAATTCCGGTTTGGGATGAAGACATATGTATCCAGTGTAACAAGTGTGCGCTGGTTTGCCCTCACGCTGTGATCCGGCCGAAAGTATATGAAGAATCTTATTTGGAAAATGCTCCGGAAACTTTTAAGGCCGTGAAAGCCCGCGGCAAGGAATATACGGAAACCGAAAAGTATTCGCTGCAGGTGGCGGCAGAAGATTGTACCGGTTGCACCCTTTGCGTGGATATTTGTCCGGTCCGGGATAAATCTAACACCAGCCACAAAGCCATCAACATGATGCCGCAGCTTCCACTCCGGGAAAAGGAACGGATCAACTGGGACTTCTTCCTGACGCTTCCGGAAACCGGCCGCGATCGCCTTAAGCAGGAAACGCCTCGAGGATCCCAACTTCTGCAACCGCTCTTTGAATTTTCCGGCGCCTGCTCCGGCTGCGGTGAAACACCGTATGTAAAACTGGCGACCCAGCTTTTCGGAGACCGAATGGTTGTGGCGAACGCCACCGGATGTTCATCGATTTACGGTGGAAACCTGCCTACAACACCCTGGACCAAGAATGAAGAGGGACGCGGTCCATCCTGGTCCAATTCCCTTTTTGAAGACAACGCCGAATTTGGTTTGGGTTTCAGGCTCACAATTAACAAGCAGCAGGAATTTGCCCGTGAACTGGTGACTCAGTTGAAAAAGGATATTGGCGCCGATCTGGCCGATGCGATTTTGAGCGCCGATCAATCGGAAGAACCGGGTATATTTGAACAGCGGAAGCGCGTGGAAAAACTGGACGCCAAGCTGGACAAAATGTCATCTCCGCTAGCGAAGCAACTGCGATCCATCTCCGACAGCCTGGTCAAGAAAAGTGTCTGGATCATGGGCGGCGACGGCTGGGCTTATGACATCGGTTTTGGCGGACTGGATCACGTTCTGGCATCCGGCCGTAATGTGAACGTACTGGTTCTGGATACGGAAGTGTATTCCAACACCGGAGGGCAGGCCTCAAAATCAACGCCCATTGGCGCGGTGGCAAAATTCGCTTTCTCAGGGAAACCGCTGGGCAAGAAAGACTTGGGACTCATCGCTATGTCCTACGGAAATGTGTATGTGGCCAAAGTGGCTATGGGCGCCAACGATGCTCAGACTGTACGCGCCTTTATGGAAGCTGAAGCCCATGACGGACCGTCTATCATCATTGCGTACAGTCAATGTATTGCTCATGGGATCAACATGGCGCTGGGACTTCAGCAGCAAGATCTGGCCGTAAAAAGCGGACAATGGCCGCTGTATCGGTACAATCCGGGATTAAAAGAGATGGGAAAAAATCCATTTAAGCTGGATTCAAAGGCGCCCAAAATTCCGGTGACCGATTACCTGTACAATGAAAATCGCTTTAAGATGCTCACCAAGAGTATGCCGGATCGAGCCAAAGAACTGGCTGAACGGGCACAGGATTTTGTGGATCAACAGTATGAATACTATCATTATCTGGCCGATATGACCCCGGCCAAAACCGAAAAGCAGGGGGTTTAAATGAAACTGAATACACGTTACCTTGGATTTGATCTGGAATGGCCGGTCGTGCCCTCCGCCTCACCGATGACTCGTGATATTGACATGGTCCGCCGCCTGGAAGATGCGGGGATTCCCATGATCGTGATGCATTCACTTTTCGAAGAAGAAATTCTCCACGAAGACGCGGAACTGGAGCATCACCTGAGCCACGGCGCGGAAAGCTATGCCGAATCCACCAGCTATTTTCCAGAACATCCGGAATTTAAGCAAGGCTGTGAAATGTACCTGGAACAACTCACCGCCATCAAGAAAACCGTAGCGGTTCCGGTGGTAGCCAGTCTGAATGGCGTCACGACCGGCGGATGGGTGGAGAAAGCTTCTCTGTTGGAGCAAAACGGTGCCGATGCGTTGGAGCTGAATATTTACCACATTCCCACCAATCCGAAGCAAACCAGCGAAGAAGTGGAAAATCTTTACGTGGAAATCCTTAAAGCGATCAAGGAAAAGATATCCATTCCCGTGGCATTGAAGCTGGGACCGTTTTTCAGCGCTCTACCGGCCTTTGCGGGCCGATTGGAACAGGAGGGCGCCGATGGATTGGTATTGTTCAATCGCTTTTATCAACCCGACATTGATTTGGAAGAACTGGACGTGGTGCCAAACTTGAATCTGAGTACTTCCGCTGAAATTCGTATGCCGCTAAGATGGATTGCCGTCTTATCCAGTCAGTGCAAGAAGCTGAGCTTTGCAGCGTCCAGCGGCGTCCACACCGCCGAAGATGTGCTCAAAGTAATTATGGCCGGCGCCGATGTGGCCATGATGACCTCCGCCCTGCTGAAATTCGGGCCCGAACACCTGATAAAAATCAAGGAAGATTTGGTGGCGTGGATGGAAGAACATGAGTATGAAAGCATCAGCCAAATGAAGAGCAGTATGTGTCTGGAAACCGTACTGGATCCGGAAGCTTTTGTCCGCTCCAATTATATGAAGATGCTTGCCGATTACGTCTATCGCGCAAAGGGATAAATTATATATGACGCTTTAAAGATGCCATCTCTCGGAAGAGATGGCATCTTTCTTGTTTAATGGACAATTAAACAAAAAAAGTTGTCATTCTGAATCCGGCATGGCATTTAGACATGTCGGGTGAAGAATCTCAAACTTATATTAATTAGTTGACTTTCGCTTTAGATCCTTCTCCCGATTAAAATC
>CAZJWP010000068.1:8359-12107 GCA_964549745.1 uncultured bacterium
GCGTAATCTTTTCCCAATACATAATCCTATATTCAACCTAAAACCACAACCAAACACACAACCAGCAGTACGCGAATGACCCCACAAACATCTTCTGTTACGGTGATCATCGGCGCCCAATGGGGCGACGAAGGAAAAGGGAAGGTCACTGATTTTTATGCCGGCGAATCCGATTTTGTGGTTCGCTTCCACGGCGGCAACAATGCCGGTCATACCGTCATCGTTAACGACCGCGAATTCAAATTACATCTCATTCCCTCCGGTGTTTTGTACGGGAGACCCCTTTCTGTCATCGGTAACGGTGTGGTGGTGGATCCGAAGGTTTTACTGGAGGAAATCAGCTATTTAAAAGAGCGCGGCATTTCGCCGAATCTGGCCATCAGTGATCGTGCCCACGTCATTATGCCATATCATATTGCGCTGGATGGCGCCTTGTCCGGTCACCAGGGTCAGCTCTCTGCCGGAAGCACACGCCGGGGGATTGCCCCGGTCTACGCCGATAAAATGTACCGCCACGGCATCCGAATGATTGATTTACTGGAACCGGATATTTTCAGCGAAAAGCTGGAAAAAGCCTATAGCTTCAATCGCAATCTGATTGAAAAATCACTGGGCGGAACGCTTGAAATTTCTATGAAAGACATCTTCCATGACTACCAGGATTACGGTCAAAAATTGAAACCCTATATCTGTGATGTTTCTCTGATCCTGGACGACGGCCGTAAGAATGGAAAGTCGTTTTTATTTGAAGGTGCCCAAGGCATTAGCCTGGACGTGGACCATGGAATTTATCCCCACACAACCAGCAGCAACACGGCGGCCGGACATATTGCCGCCGGAACCGGCGTTACTTTCAATCGAATCGATCGCGTCATCGGCGTGGCGAAAGCTTACGTGACCCGCGTTGGAATCAGCCCTTTTCCTACGGAACTCCCGGAAGACGAAGCTACAATTCTCCGTGATAAAGGTCAGGAATTCGGCACCACGACCGGACGTCCGCGACGGGTGGGCTGGCTGGATCTGGTCCAACTCCGCCAGGCGGTACGGGTGAACGGACTCACGGAACTGGCGCTGACCAAACTGGATATCCTCACCGGCTACAACGAACTTTCGGTTTGTGTGGCTTACAAAGCGGACGGCAAAGTAATCCGGGAAATGCCAGCCAGTCTGACGGCCTATCGTTTGGCTGAACCAGTGTATGAAAGGCTCCCGGGATGGGAAAAACTCCCCGCAGATGTTGCCGATCAGCCCTATGAGTCTCTGCCGGACGCTCTAAAACGCTATATTACATTTATCGAAGACGATCTGGGCATTCCGGTTAAAATGGCTTCCGTCGGACCTCAGCGGCATGAGACCATTCTTCGCTGATATGACCCGGAATTTTCTAGAAATTCACCCAAAATAGTCATGACAAAATCCAACGATCCCGATTTCGATTTTTCTCCACTTAGCGACGAAGAAATATCCCGGATCCTGGCGGAGTACCGCATTCCCCTTACACCGGACGAAGCGCGGAAAGTCCAAAACGACATGCTCAAGCGCCCACCCACGCTCACGGAACTGGTATTATTCTCCATTGAAGGGTCGGAGCACTGCAGTTACAAAAGCAGCCGGATTCACCTGAAACAATTTGTCACGGACGGCCCGCACGTGGTTTTAGGCGCCAAGGAAGATGCCGGTGTTGTGGCAGTTGCCGCCGACAAAAACGGCCATCGCTGGTGCGTGGTCATGTCTCACGAATCGCACAACCATCCTTCCCAGATCGTTCCTTACGAAGGTGCGGCTACCGGCGTGGGCGGCAATGTTCGGGATGTGCTCTGCATGGGCGCCGAAGTCATTGCCGTGTCCGATTCCCTTCGATTTGGTGATATAAAATCCAATAAAACAAAATGGATTCATGAAGGCGTAGTGGAAGGAATTGCCGGTTATGGAAATCCACTGGGCATTCCCAATATTGGCGGCGATCTGTATTACGACTCCGGTTACAACGACAATTGTCTGGTTACGGTTGTCACCCTTGGTATCGTCCGGGAAGACAGGATCGTCCATTCGTATGCGCCAAAAAATTCAGACGGCCATGACCTAATTCTGGTGGGCAAACCAACCGACAACAGCGGATTCGGCGGCGCCAGCTTTGCATCGCTGGAACTGGAGGAAGAAAAAAAGGAGCAGAACAAGGGCGCCGTGCAGGAACCAAATGCGTTTTTGGAACGGCATCTTTTGAAAGCTACTTACGCCCTGTTCGATTACCTCAACGAAAAGGGTCTGACCGATAAGGTTGGATTCAAGGATCTGGGCGCCGGCGGCGTGGCTTGCGCCAGTGTTGAACTGGCGGATACAGCCGGTTATGGAGCAGAGGTCCAATTAGAAAAAGTTCATATTGGAATGGATAATTTACATCCGTCGGTGGTGCTGTGCTCCGAAACCCAGGAGCGCTTTATGTGGGTGTCACCACCGGACCTGACGCCCAAAATTCTGGACCACTATAATCGAATTTTTGATTTACCCGGCGTATCCGGCGGCGCCAGGGCCAGCGTCATCGGCAAGATCAGCAAAGACACGCAATATAAGGTTCTATCCGGCAGCGATGAAATTGTTCACGCTCCAGCCTCCGAAGTGACCCGCGGTTTTTTATATGAACGACCTTTTGTAGAACCGAAGCCGGAGATCGTTGAACCGGAATTTCCTGAACCGGACGACTACAATGAGATTTTATTGAACCTGCTTTCCCATGAAAACATCGCCTCTCGGTGTCCCGTTTTCGAAACCTACGACAAACAGGTTCAGGGGCGGTCGCTGATTGAAACCGGCGATGCCGATGCAGGTGTAATGACGCCCTTCAACAGTTCGGATTTTCCCGAAGAAATTCGTGGCGTGGGCATTGCCCTTTCCACCGATCATAATCCACGCTATGGAAAAATCGACCCCTATGGTTGTGCCGTCAATTCGGTGGCGGAAGCAATACGGAACGTAGCAGCCGTAGGCGCACGGCCTGTGGCCATCTCCGATTGTCTGTGCTTTGGGAATCCGGAAAAACCGGAACAGATGGGCGAATTTGTGGCCGGCGCAAGGGGCGTGGCCGAAGCCTGTAAAGCCTACAAACTTTGGGATCAGAACGATGCGCCCCTGCCGATCATTGCCGGGAATGTGAGTTTTTACAACGAATCGAAAGGGAAAGCCATTCCCGCGTCGCCCATTATCAGTTGTCTGGGCGTGATTGACAATGCGGAGCAAAGCATTTCCCAGGGATTTAAAAAGTCCGGTTCGGTGTTGCTGATGGTGGGAGAACGGAAAGACGAATGCGGAGGAAGCGCCTATTTTGACCTGATCAATAATCCGGGTACGAAAATTCCAAAGCCGGATATGGATGAATTGAATCGGCAAGTCCGGGCACTGAACGAAGCCATTAACGCCCGGTTGGTTTTATCCTGCCACGATATCAGCGATGGCGGCGTTGCCGTAACGCTGGCGGAAATGTGTTTCCCGAAATTGATAGGATGCAACGTCACGATTCCCGGTGACTTACGAACCGACAAACTGCTGTTCACGGAAACCGGCGGCTTTGTGCTGGAAGTATCGCCGGAGAAAGTTGATCAGGTAAAAACTGTTTTCAGCGCTTATTCTGTTGAAGCCGTACCAATTGGTGAGACCACTTCGGGTGGCAAGATCAGTATAAACGAGGTTGTTCAGGTTTCAGTGGAAAAAGCTAAGAACAACTGGGAAGAAGGATTGAGGGAGAAGTTGTTTT
>CAZJWP010000069.1:0-3213 GCA_964549745.1 uncultured bacterium
CTTATTCATATCGGCAACAACTTCTAACATCCTTATTCCTTGTTGGTTATTCATTGTTCTCAATGGTGCACCGCCATTCCCTGCGCATCCAGCGCCGCTTCCATGACAGCCTCCGAAAGAGTTGGATGAGCATGGATTGTCGTGGCCAGCTCATCCCAGGTACTTTCCAAAGCCCCCGCCAAATTGAGTTCTGCAATCAGTTCGGTGGCATTTTCACCCAGAATATGAGCGCCAACCAGTTCACCGTAAGTTCCGTCAAACACCAGTTTCACAAATCCTTCCGTTTCGCCGGTGGCCATGGCTTTCCCGTTGGCACGGAAATCAAAACGCCCTACTTTTACATTTTGGTGTTTCTCCCGGGCAGCAATTTCCGTCAATCCCATGGAAGCCACTTGCGGCCGACAATAGGTACAACCGGGAATTAAATTTGAATGAACCGGATGAGCTTCTTTCCCGGCCGCGTGTTCAACGGCCACATGTCCCTGGGCCGAGGCTACGTGTGCCAGCCACGGTGGACCGGACACATCGCCGATGGCGTATATATGGGGAACGCTGGTCTGGCAAAATTCATTCACAGGAATAAAACCTTTTTCCATGGAAACACCGGCGTTATTCAACCCAATTTCTTCCACATTACCGGTAACACCGACGGCAACCAACACCCTTTCCGCAGACAATGTGTCTGATTGATCGCCGGACCGGATCGTAATTTTCAACTTGGTTTTTAGCTGTTCAATTCCGGTAACCGATGTTCCTGTGCGAATTTTGATCCCGCGTTTTGTCAGTGAATTTTTTAACGCCTTGGACACATCCTCATCTTCCACCGGAAGGATCCGATCCAGCATTTCCACCAGCGTGACTTCCGTTCCCATTTCATGATAGAAGTCAGCGAATTCCACGCCAATGGCACCGGCGCCGATTATGACTAAAGACTTAGGTAAGTTTTTTGGAGTCATTGCATCTTTTGCCGTCCAGATCCGCTCTCCGTCCGGGTTAACTCCGGGGATTGATCGCGGTCTCGCTCCGGTAGCCAGAATAATCTTTTTGGCGGTCATATCCGTCGTGAAATCCTTCCCCTTGACTCGAATGGTGTGGGCATCGGTTAGGGTACCAAAACCCGGGACTACATCCACCTTGTTCTTTTTCATCAGGAATTCCACACCTTTGGAAAGGCGCGTCGCCGCGTCCCTGCTGTGTTTGACCACCCGATTGAAGTCAACTTCAATGGATTCAGCGGTTATTCCCAAACGCCTGCTGTTACGCATCCGGTGAAGGGTGTGGGCGCTCTCCAGCAATGCCTTTGTAGGAATACAACCCCAGTTCAGGCAAATGCCGCCCAAACGATCCGCTTCGATCAGGACAGTTTTCATTCCCAATTGCGCCGCACGAATGGCGGCAACATAACCACCGGGTCCGCCGCCCAGGATTGCTATCTCAGCTTGTTTTTTCGTAATCGCCATATCAAATATTTCGGAGACCGATAATATTCAGAAATTCGTTTCGGGTTTCAAAACTGTCATGAAATTCACCCAACATGGACGAAGTGGTTGCATAGCTGTTTTGCTTTTCGACTCCGCGCATTTGCATGCACATATGCCGGCCTTCCATGACTACCGCTACACCTGCGGGTTCAAGAATTTCTTCCAAAGTGGTGGCAATCTGATGTGTCAAGCGTTCCTGGACTTGCAACCGGCGTGCAAACATGTCAATGATCCGTGGAATTTTTGACAAACCAACGATCTTACCATTGGGGATATAGCCCACATGGGCTTTTCCGAAAAACGGAAGCATGTGGTGTTCGCACATGCTGAAGAATTCCACATCGCGGACAATGACCATTTCGTTGCATTCCTCTTCGAACACGGCCCCGTTGAGCAGCGTGTCTAAATTCGTGCGGTAACCCCGGGAGAAAAATTCCCAGGCCTTCGCAACCCTTTCAGGTGTTTTCACTAGACCTTCCCGATTTGGGTCTTCTCCAATTTCCCGCAATAAAATTTGAGTCACTTTTTCCAGTTCATTTCGATCAGGTTCATTCATAATGCTTCTTCCTTAAATGATTGATAACCCCAGACAACCTCGTCCGGGTCTTCGTGAATATGTTTTTTGAAAAGCCAGACACCCGCATAAAAAAACGGCGTGTCGCAAAGCGCAATAATGACTTTGAATACGAATCCATTTTCCAGTAAACCCGGGAAGCGGCTCCATTCGATAACATTTGTCAGGCATAGTAATAGTAGAACAGTCGACGTGTCGACAAATTGGGAAAGGATTGTGGAACCGTTGTTTCGGAGCCAGAGATGTTTGCCTTTTGTCAATCGTTTCCAGAAATGGAATAACCGGATATCCACAAACTGGGCAAAAAGATAAGCCACCATTGAAGCAAAAATTGCCGGACCAAAAAGTCCGAACACCTGGTGAAAAGTATTTCCCGAAACCGGAGACCAATCCGTTGGAGTAGCAAAGTCAGCCAGCAGAACGACTCCCATAATGAATATGGAAGCGACTAGACCAGCCACTACAACCTGATCTGCTTTTTGCCGGCCGTACATTTCTGAGATCAGATCGGTAACCAGAAACGTAATCGGATAAGGCAAAATCCCTACAGAGATTTCGAATGTGTAAAGTCCGAATGGTGTCCATGTAAAAAACTTTTGGAAAATGAGATTGGAGGCAACCAGCGCCGAAATGAAGATTGCCGCCAGGATTAAGTATACACGATGCGAACGGTCCATCCGTTACCCAAAGTAATCCGTGTAAATAGTCGGTGTCTCTTTCAAGCGCACACGGACCAATTTTACCGGTTTAAGATCAGTTTCAATTTCCTGCCAGATGAACTGCACCAGGTTTTCGGAAGAAGGTTGTTTCCCTTTAAAATAGGAAATCTCTTTTTCCATCTGTGAATGATCCAGGACAGAAATCACCTTTTCCCTTACTACCGATTTCAACTTTTCCAGATCAATCAGGTAACCCGTATCAGGATCGACTTCACCGGTAACCGTGATCTCAAGAGTGTAATTGTGTCCATGGACTTTTGCATCGGGACCGAAAACATCCCGATTTTTTTCATCACTCCAGTCGGAATGGCCGTACTGGTGCGCGGCACAAAAGTGAAAGACTTTTGTCAGTTGAGGGTTTCCCATTGGTTGCATCCTACAAGTTTTAGAGAAAAGGAAATTTAGGGGACGGAGAGATTCGGGTAAATGAAAAAGTGAA
>CAZJWP010000069.1:3313-11892 GCA_964549745.1 uncultured bacterium
TCCCGGACACAAATCACTGAGCACACAAATACCGCATTGTGGTCGTCTGGCGATGCAAACAGCCCGGCCATGATCAATCACACGATGGGTAAGACTTACCCAATCTTCCGGTTCAAACAACTCCATGAGTTCCAGTTCGATCTTCTTCGGATCGCGTGATGTGGCCAATCCTAACAAATTCATGATACGTACCATATGGGTATCAATTACCATCGACGGTTGGTTATAGCACTCGCCTAAAACACAGTTGGCGGTCTTACGTCCCACACCTGGGAGGGATATCAAATCATCCAAAGTGTCCGGAACCTGTCCACCAAATTCCTCAACAATTTTCAGACTTGCACCCTGGATACTTTTTGCTTTCTGATTGTGATAGCCACAAGAGTGAATATCGTCCGCTAACTTGTTGATATCCGAGTACGCAAAATCCTGGGGTGACTCGTATTTCTTAAACAATTCAGGCGTGGTTTTATTCACCCGTTCATCCGTGCATTGGGCCGAAAGAATGGTCGCCACCAGAAGTTCGTGTGTGGTTGAATAATTGAGCGAACATTTTGAATTCGGGTAAGCTTCCCTTAATCTTTGAACAATCTTTTGTGCCCGCTTCCGGTTGTCTGATTTCATAAGCTAACTCCCGGAATCTTTGTTTTGTCAAATTCATACACCATATCCAGCGATTCCAATTCTTCTATATATAAATGCGACTACTTAGTCGTCCACACGATCTAGTTGCAAAGTTTCCTTTAATTCAAAGTGTTTCCCGTTGAATTGGACGGTACACGCTTCCACCATTGGATCGTGCTCAAAAAACAGAATCCAGTTTTCATCCACAACCGTCGGAAGCAGCCGCTCCTTTTCCTGTACAGTAAGAACGGGTTGAATATCGTACGCCATCACCCAGGGCAATGGAATGTGAGCGGACATGGGGATCAGGTCACCGGTATACATCAATGTATGTGAGGAATCGCGAATAATCGGATGGATCTGGGCGGTCGTGTGACCGTGGGACATACGAATGTCAATATCCGGTAAAAAAGGTTCATCACCGGAAACCAGGTTTACCATGGAATTCTCGGCGATCGCCTTCCAATCCGCTTCCATGAAACTGCCCTGATCTTTCTGTGACGGTGAATTGGCCAAATCCCAGTTTCCCTGAGAAATCCAGTAGGTTGCGTTTGGAAATGTTGGAACGACTTTATCGCCATCTAATTTTGTGTTGCCGCCGGCATGATCAAAATGCAAGTGCGTACAAATCACATCCGTAATGTCGTTTTCAGTCAATCCAACTTTTGCCAGAGATTTTGACAGGTTCACTGTAGTGGTATCGATATTATAAATCGACCGGAATTTCTCCTGCCATTTATCACCATTACCCGTGTCCACCAGAATGTGTTTTCCATTCCCGCTCAATAAGAGCGATCGTGTGACCATCCGGATACGATTTTGGGCATCGGAAGGCGCTTTCCTCTCCCACAGAATTTTGGGAATAATCCCAAACATGGCGCCGCCGTCCAGACCAAATTCACTGGTAACAATACTGTGAAGTGTATAATTCCCGATTTTCATGATCCTTCCTTTATTCCTTTCAAAAGTGTTTCCATAAGCGGCAATTTATCCTGATTTACATGACGGATCAAAAACCGAAGCGATTCCGCCAATCGGACGGTTGATATCAGAGAATCTGTATCGGCATCTTCCCGGGAAATCCGATTTGTAATCCATCCTGCGAAATCCGGAAGTTGGTCCGTAGCAAAAGTAGCCTTGTTACTATTCCCTGCCGGGCCATTGGATTCCACCGACAGGGTTTGAATCGACTTTGATAGGGCACTCCTTATAAAGGATTGCCTGGGACTCTCCAACTCCCACAATCGCCAGATCGCTGCCAATGAATCCACTTTTGCTGTGTCATTGGACATGAACACGGGTACCGAAAGATCTATCGGATTGATTGAATCTCCCGAATATCCCACCGAATCCAAACCGGACTCAGGAATCTGCCGAATGATTGCCAGAAGGATATTCCATAATGTTTCTCCGGATTGACAAAAAGCTGCGCACCGATGCGCGGCATACAGGAATTCAGGCCAACCGGGTCCGGCGCCTGCCAGAACCTGGATAAACACATCCAGTAAACTTTCCGGAGAAGCCGAAGCCCTAAACCACTGACCGGCCGTTCTAATCACCCTGTCTCTGTCTCCGGAATAGATCGCGTCTTCCAGATCAGAAATGAACAGAGTACCGGGCATTTCTTCTTCCCGAATCAAAGCCAAATCCGGTTCTTCGGCCGGCGCTTCCGGGAAAGCATTGATTGTATCCAATGTCCATTTTAGTAGCCGCAATGGCGGATTGTCACGTTGATCGCTGACCAGGTTTTTAACAGCATTGGCTAAAACTATTGGATGTGAAACAACCATTTGTGATTGTTTTGTTGCCGCGCGACCAATAATCCCTTTTAGAAAAGCCGCCAATGCTTGTTCGGATGATCCGACTTCGGATAGCAAAGCTTCGGGTGTGATCAGACTGTCAGGCATGGGATGGTATAAAAAGAGATTACCGAATCCGAACGATCAGCCGTCCGAATTCGATTTTTTTTGAAGCCTGAAAAAGACCTGAATGGAAATCCCCGTCAGTCGGGAATATTCGGAAGGCATTCCGGAAGCCGGATCGATGTGCGGCGTGTCTCCATACCGTGCCACGTTATCCGGGGAATCCCATTTCCAACTGGGATTGAATACTTGTAACAAAGGCATGGAACTGAAATCATGGAAGTAACCCAGCTCAAACCCAACACGCTTTCCCATGTATGTTCCAAAAAGAAAACCAATCCGGGTGCTGGTACCCCCGCTGATTCCCTTCGGGATGTACATCCCGCGTAACGCCCACCAATACGTTGTAAGATTTCCTTTGACCTCCCGACTGTAAAATTTATAATAGGTCAAATCGATATTTTTATTCGGGTTCAAACTCCAGGCTAAATCCAGTGCATCCCATTTTTTCTCTTTGGAATAAAGTACATGCGAAATATCAATTCCGGATCCATAAACCGGCAGGCCCACACGAAATCCCAGGTTTGTATTATCGCTGGCTGCCCAGCGATACCAGGCATAAGGTAAAACGTTTTCAAGCTCCAGAGACCAGCCATATTGCGTGTCACCCTTTTTCATGTGCGTAAGTTGCGGTGTCGGATGGCTGGCGCAGGCAGTTAGAATTAATATCAGCGTCAACGATAACCCTGAATACAGAGATCGACTCTTTAAAAACGCTGCAAGATTTCTCATGAATTATAGAAAAAAGTGTGTGTTATTCGTTCGGATCAACCGCCTTCGGGACGGGTGACAATTTGCTTTTTCGGTGAAGGCGGCAGGTTCAATATTTCCTGAGCAAAATAGTTAGCAATCATACGGATTACATCTTTAATTCCAACGAGACCCACCGGGCGTTTCGCTTCATCCACGATCGGTACATTTCGGAAACCGCCAACATACATCTTATTCAAAGCATAGGCAACCGGATCGGTCATGTGAAGTGATTCCGGGTCATGAGTCATATAGGCTTCGACTTTGATTTTTTCGAAATCATAACCGTTCCCGGTAATCTTCAGTAAAATATCCCGCTCTGTCAGGATTCCTACCAGCTTGTCTTTCTTTACTACCAATACACAACCAGCGGATTTCTCATGCATTTTATCCACAACGGTCCTGATGGATGTCCCTACCGGAACCATGACCGGGTGTGAGACCTCCAATGACGATATAGGATCGTCCAGGGTTATTGCATCCTGAAAAATCTGTTCTTCTTCCCGTTCCAATTCTTCCATCCGTTGGAGTTCATCATCAAATTGATTCACAATATTTTCCTTTCCAGTTAATTCCGGATAGTTTTTCCCCGGACTACTTCAGGTAAATCATCTTTCGGCTGTAGACCACAGGCTGGTAATCGGCAATTTGTGCCGACACAGTGAAAAAATAAATACCGCTGGCGCGATTGTTACCGCTCCACGAATATGTGTACTTCCCGTGGTCCATTGGCTCGTTTTCCGCAAATTTATCCACAACCCGTCCGCGAGCATCCAAAACATACAAACTGATTTTCGCAGAACGAAGGAGATCAAACGAAATTGTCGTGCTGTTGTTGAAGGGATTGGGGTAATTCTGGTACAGGGCAAATACCTCCGGAATATTCGCAGATTCAGCGGCCCGGACTTCCACTTTATTGGTTCGTCCCAGCGATGAGGAACCGTCTATCCAGTACCCGCCATCATCATTTCGGGATTGTCCGGTTGCGCTTGCCAAATCCAGAGGAATCGCGTTCCTTTGAATCCATTGGTCATCAACCAGACTTCCTATACTCAGCCAATGTGGGTTTCCGTCAGCTTCCGGCACAGCTACGGCTGAATCCAAATAACTATTCTCACTGACGAAGGCATAATCCAACTGCCATACTGATTTGTCATCGATCCGAACGGCCCATTCACTTTTAATCAGTTCAGGATTCCAGAGTTCTATTGATAATTGGCCTGTGGTTGGGTTCCAGGTCCATTCATTGATATATACCGGTTGAGGGTCCGGTGCCGTCCAAATGCCATTCGGAATATCCCGATCCACAAAATCCACGTCCCCCGAAAGGTAAATGTTGGTGATGGGTTTGGAAGCATCAAAAACCAATGGATAAGTCGTTTCCTTTCCTGCGTACACCTTGCCGGTTTTGGCATCCGGCGCAATAATCCAGCGAAGTAAAATGCCCTGCCGTGCCGAGTCACTCACTTCCGGAAAAGTCGTGTCACCATTGACTTCGATCCAAAGTCGTTCTGATCTGATGACATCGGGATAAAGCACTTTCAAATCCAGGATAAAAGCGGAATCAGGGATCGCTTGAATGCGAACCGGAACCACACCGGGAAGGGTGTTTAGTAATTGAATATCATCGTTCCATTCTGCATTCAGATTATCGATGCGACTTTGCCCTTTTTGCACATCTCCGGAAACCTGTTTTTCCCATTCATCCGGAAGCATGCGTAAGTGGTTTCTAACAACCGGTGCCAGTTTTTCCAAATATACAGACACATCATGAAGTCCGGAATCGCTGCTCCAACTTTGAAAAGCGGTGTGGACAGCATTCAGGTTATCGGGAGACACCAGAGTCAACCATGGATGATCAATCGGTTTTTCATTAAAAATTAGTGTCTCAATTGCTTTTTCTGTCTCTGTTGAAATATCAGGATGCTTTATCCGGAATGTTGATCGGAATGTCCAGTGGAACAGAGACTCAAAATTAGAGGCAGCGGCAGAATCGGGCCGACTATCCAAATTCACCGGGACACAACGTCCAAAAGGAGGAGCTTTGCTGTTATTCACTATAACGGAACCGTCTCCATTCTCGAATTCAATACGATAAAAATAACGGTTTTCAGGATGAACATCACGATCCTCAAAGCGGGTTTGTTTCCCCTGTAAAACCACCACCGGATTAAAATTCCCTTCCGGTGATTCAGAGCGCAAAACCCGTATTTCTGTAGGGTGGATTGAATCAGGGATGGTCCAGGATAGCAGTAATGAACTTTCCCCTGAAGTGACCTCCAAATTCAGGTTTGTTTCCTGAATTAGAGGAACCGGGTCGGCCAGAGTCAAGGCCCCTGACAGAAAGGTTAATAGGGTTAAATAGTGTAAGGACAATCGCATGGTTTTCTGGGTGTCCAGGCAAGAAATAATTTGGTGGATTTTAACCACTCACGCAAGCTTTTTCGCTCTTTCATTTTAGCAATATTAATTTATGTGCCTGAATTTTGTTTTTGGATTGCATAACTATGAAATAAACCCCCGAAGGTCCCCATCCGGCTTTCAATGGAAACGTCTGTTGTCCTGCATCGAATGAACCTGTTTGAATTGACTTCACCACCCGCCCCTTCAAATCCACAATTGAGAGTGAACCTGTCACCGGTTTTTGCAGATCCAGTTTGATGACACATCCGCCATTAAAGGGATTGGGGAAGGAAGATAGAATGGCAAACGATTCGGGTTGCGTGTTTTGAATCCCGGGATTTTCAATTGAAGCTGTGTAATTGTAAGCTAAAAGGTAATTAGCAATCCCATATCCTACCGTGCTGTCAGGTTCATGAGTCTGTGAAGCCGTATGAATCAATGCACTGCGGATTTCCATCGGTGTCCAATCCGGGTGCGCCTGAAATAATACAGCTGTGGCGCCTCCAATCAAGGGCGTGGAAAGCGATGTCCCGCTTGAATAGACATAACCGGAATCATTGGGGTTCACAGCGGCTACATAGAGTCCGCGAGCACACACTTCCGGTTTAATCCGGCCGTCATAAGTCGGACCGTGTGATGTAAAATAGGCTGCATTACCTTTATTGTCCACTGCTCCCACTGAAATGACTGAATCGGCATCAGCCGGAGCGATCATATAATATGTGAGTGGATCGATACAGGGATTGGCAGGTGGGGAATGGGATCCTTCATTTCCCATGGCCGTCACACAGATCATTCCCAGCGAAACAGCATGATCAACGGCAACGGTCGTAACGGCCGTATTACCATCCATATCACAGTAGGTATACCAGTCCAGATATCCCAGCGATGAACTGGCCAGATCGGCTCCCCGCGCCTCTCCCCATTCCAGAGCGGCAACATAATTGTCTTCTTCCTGTTGGATTTCATTATCGACAATTTCAGTCTTTGCCAGCAAAAATTCAGATCCAAAGGCCGGCCCGATCAATTCACCGGGACTGTAACCAGCCATCGTCGAAAGTACTTCGGTCCCGTGATTGTGCTGGCCAATCGCATTTTCATGATCGGTTTCATTGGCGCACACGGAATCGTTATTGATCACGTCCCATTGGGAAATTACGTTCAAGTTTGCGAATGCAGGATGGGTCAGGTTGAAACCCGTATCTAATACAAGGATTCGTACACCGGAACCATCAAATCCTAAATCGTGCAATTGATCTATCTTGATCTGTTCAATCTGCTCCGTGGCGTAACCATAATCCAGAATTCGTCTGCCGGAAGGTTGGAATAACTGGAGAACAGGCATCGTTTCGGGCAGCGGTAAGTGACTTGTAAGAACCGGTTTTTCGTTCTTAACAAAAGAAAACAATCCGGCTTGGTCTAATTGGGTTTCAGTCCCTTCTACGGAGACCGCATTCAACCAACGACTCCGATGCCGAATCGTTAAACCCAGCGCTTTGATCGCATCAATATAGTCGTTTGAAGGCCAACGATCCAGCCAGGTATGTGAAGAAATCCCCAAGCGATCCCGTCGTTCCAATGTACGGGCGCTCAGATTCGCCATCGGCGATGACGCTATCGGCTTATCCGTAAAAAAGATCCAAACGTGTTTTAACGCCGTTTTTGGTGTTGATCTGTTCTCGACAGAATTTGAAGCAGCTCCTGCCAAGAAGCTGAATATTAGAAGTGGAATTAGCATTTTTTTCATAGGTAGTATCATTCCATAATCTGTTGCAAAAGTAAGGTGAAATCCTGGTCATCCACTACTGAATCCTGGTTTATATCTGCCAAAAACAGTTGAAGCGGTGACAGTACAGACGAATATCCGCTCCAATCGGACAGCGTTAACAGGTCCAGGATATTTATGTCCTGATCCGGGTTTATATCTCCGGTAATGTAAAACGGAAAACCCCGGACCGAAAAATCATCCAATACAAATCCATTCGCTTGTTGATATCCGTCCGATGAAAGTACAAATTGAATTGTTACGTTGGATTGATTTGCCACGGGACTGAGATCCAGGACATCCCATACCCAAGCGGACTGGTGACCATCATAACCCGGTTGATTGGATGGTTGGGTACCTAAGCCCGAACCCAACGTTGTCAGGGTACCTCTCAAATTCACTATCGGATGATTGGGAACTAAAGCTTGAACCTGAACAAAATCATACCTGGCCTCTATATCCCAATGCGCAACAAATTGAATTGTAGGGTGAGTCAGACCTGTTAAATCTACCGGGTCTGTCAATTGAACAATGTTTTGGGCATGAGATGAATAATTCCCGGTGGGACTATCGGTAAACCCGAATTGTCCGTCGAATGCATCGTCAGTTACTCCCCAACTTCCATTCCCCAAATTCCATAAACCGGTTCCCGATTCGAAATCGTCACTTACCAGTATCTCCGGAGTCCCGATGATCCATCTCAATGTGTCGCTTGTCGTGAATAACCCCGGACCGTCAATTCGGAAGATCAGACCTGTTTCCATACCGGCAAGGGTTCCCGCAGCTAATTGGATGGGAATGGACAATGTGTCCAGGGACCGGGCATCCACTGATAAAAGAGTTTGCATTCCGGGATCCATATCCAAAACAGAATTCAGCGCTGAATAGGATATGTGAACCGTACCGGAAGGTTGTAATCCCCAGTTTTGGATTTGAACGTGTACAAGCGAATCGGACGCTAAAACTGAGAATCTTGCATCAAACGGTTTCACGCGCAGAGCAGGTCCGGCAACATGCGCAAAAACCTCATTGGCTAAAAGTTGATCCTGACAGAGGGGAAGAATACGATCTTCCGAGGGCCAGAATCCATCCCAGGTTGTTCCGACCTCCGGAAT
>CAZJWP010000070.1:0-11577 GCA_964549745.1 uncultured bacterium
ATAAGATGATTGATCCTCCGGTGGTGAAGCGTGCTTTACAAACATTGAAAAATGCTGAAAGAAATTGATAAAACACAGAGGACACAGTTTTTGAGAAGAAATTAAACCGCCAAGGACGCAAAGATAAGAAAGAAAAACTCTGCGGTTCTCTGCGAGCTTTGCGGTTAAGTTATATCGAAAGACATGACTGACAACGAGATATCCAAACACATTATTGGGGCTGCAATCGAAGTTCATAAGAACCTGGGACCAGGGTTACTAGAATCAGTTTATGAAATGTGTTTATATAAAGAATTGGTTTCAAAAGGATTCGCTGTAAAAAAGCAATTTGGTCTTCCAGTAGTATATAAAGGTGAAAAATGTGATTTAGGTTTTCGGATTGATTTATTAGTTGAAAATCGAGTTGTAATTGAGCTCAAGGCTGTTGATGCGTTAAATGATATTCACATTGCTCAAATTTTAACTTATCTAAAACTTTCGGAATTGAATCTTGGTCTTCTGATCAATTTCAATGTGAATAAACTGATTGATGGTATAAAACGAATTGTTAACAATTTTGAATAATAGTACTTAATGGAAATTCAATCCCTATTGTGCACGTTCACTGTGGATAAATAAAAATTATGAAGAAATTGATAAGAAACGCTGCTGGCCGGTTGGTTCCAACCGAAGTGAACGGCGTCCCCCAAACACCCTTTCAAGGTATCGCAACCTTTCGTCCTTCCGGTAATAAAGCCGCACCGCCGATTCGTTCTGCTGCCGATTATCCCATGGATGGGAACAAAATTCTTTCGTCGCTCAAAGAAGCCCTGATCAAAGCCGGGCTCAAAGACGGGATGACAATTTCTTCGCATCATCATTTCCGTAATGGCGACCTGATCATGAACCAGGTATTTGATATTGCCGCTGAAATGGGAATCAAAGGATTACGCTGGTTCCCGTCTGCTGCTTTTCCCTGTCATGCCCCGGTCATTGAGCACATTAAAAACGGTGTTGTGGATTGGGTGGAAGGTTCGCTGAATGGACCGCTGGGGGATTTCGCCTCCAAAGGCGGGATGCGCGGTAAAGCGGTTTTACGCAGTCATGGCGGCCGCTGGCAGGCAATCCAGGATGGGGAAGTCCATATTGACATCGCTATTTTAGCGGCGCCGACGGCCGACCCATTTGGCAACGCCACCGGTGATCGTGGTCCCTCGGCCTGTGGATTACTGGGCTTCGGACTGGCCGATTCCATGTACGCCGACCAGGTGATCGTAGTGACCGACAATCTGGTGCCGTTTCCCTGTATCCCGTGGCAAATCCAGGGGCAAAATGTGGATAGTGTTGTGGTGATGGATCGGATCGGTGATCCGGAAAAGATCGTCAGCGGTACCACACAATTAACCCGCTCACCAGACCGGCTGTATATCGCCGAACTGACTGCAAAATTTGTCCGTGCAGCCGGAATCATGAAAGACGGTTTCAGCTTCCAGGCGGGTGCCGGCGGGACGGCTTTAGCGTTTGCAATTTTCCTCCGGGACATGATGAAAGCGGAAGGAATCAAAGCACGCTTTATACGCGGTGGTTCTACCAAATATCTGGTGGAAATGCTGGAAGAAGGTTTGACCGATTATATCCTGGACGGGCAAACCTTTGATCTGGAAGGCGTTCGATCCATGCGGGAAAATCCCGGTCATGTGAATACGTCTCCGTTTACCAGTTACAACTGGCACGGCAAAGGGAATTTTGCCGGTATGGTGGATGCGGTAGTTCTGGGAGCCACAGAAGTGGATTTGAATTTCAATGCGAACGTGGTCACTCACTCTGACGGACGAATGTTGCACGGAATCGGAGGTTGGCAGAATTGCCTGTTCAGCAAATGCACGATTTTACCGATTCCTTCATTCAGGGACCGAATTCCGGTAATTGTAGATCGTGTCACGACCCTTACCGGACCGGGTGAACTCATCGATGTCATTGTTACGGAACGGGGGATTGCCATCAATCCATTGCGGAAAGATCTGATAGATGCAACCAATGGTAGTGGACTACCGATTCGGTCCATCGAAAAAATAAAAGCGGAAGTGGATCAGCTGATTGGCGGACCGCCGGCCAAGCCAAAACTTACGGATGAAGTCATTGGGATTGTGAAGTGGGTAGATGGGACCGTGTTGGACACGATATTTAAGATTTAAGATTGAAGGTTCTGTGACAAGTACCAGGGATTTAATCGATCGAACCAACAACTTCGCACACCGAAGTGTGAAACTGGCTTTGTCACTACCAAAGAATTCGTTGGGTTCACATGTTGCCAAACAACTCATTCGATGTTCAACTTCCGTTGCGGCTAATTATAGATCTGCATTATTTGGAAAGACCAGCGTTTAAGGCAAAACTTAGCATAGTGTTGGAGGAAATTGACGAATCACAATTTTGAATCGAATTTGCTGTTACCGAAGATTTGATATCAAACTCCAATACATCGGATATATTAAACGAAGCCAATGAATTGAAATCGATTTTTTATCCCTTGTGCTAGACTTTGAACAACAAATGATTAAACAATAAAATTGACACAATTAGTTGGAATACTGATTCTCCTGTACTAATCTTCAATCTTAAATCTTCAATCTTAAATTCCTAGCAAAGTGATACAAAGATGACAAAAGAGGCTATCCATCGGCTTTGGCCGGAGATTTCTTGGATTAATGATCCCGTACTTCGTGACAAGGTAGCCAATACCTGGGTATTCGCAATCGAAAACAGCGTCCTCACTCCGGAAGACCTGGAAACCATACCCTTCTCGCTGTTGATCAAGGATTGTTCTGTTTCCTTTATGAACCACAAGCGGACCTGTGTTCAGTTGGCGGTGGACATGGCCAAACGTATGCAGAAAAATTTTGGTTCAGAGATAAAAATAGATATGGATATCCTTATCGCGGGAGCAATTCTCATTGACGTTGGGAAGCTGTTAGAGTACGATTTGGAAGACGGGAAACTGATTACCAGCGATGCGGGCAAACTTGTACGGCATCCATTCAGCGGCGTTGGATTAGCCGCGCGGTTCGATCTTCCGGCAGAAGTTCAGCATATTATTGCCACGCATTCCAAAGAGGGTGATTTGGGGCATCGCAGCGTGGAATCCATTATCGTCCATCATGCTGATTTTGTAAGTTTTGAGCCGTTCAAATCCTGAAGAAAACGGTTTGAACGCTACAAAAGCAAACCACAGCTCATCCTTCAATCGGATGCAAATAAAGAGTCCAGGATGAATCCAACATATCAACCCCATCCGCCACAAAATCGAATTGAAAAAATAGTTCAACGCTATTGTGTGGGACTCGAAGAAAACCAATTCGTCTATTGCGGCGATTTTGTGGCTATCCGGCCTGAACATATTCTGACCCACGACAATACCGGTGCTGTGATGAAAAAATTCAGAGCCATCGGCGCCGGTAAAATGGCAAATCCCCGCCAACCCATGTTTGCACTGGACCACAATGTTCAGGACAAATCACCGGAAAACTTGAAAAAATATGAAGGGATTAAATCATTCGCAAAAGAGATGGGTGTGGATTTTTATCCGGCTGGACGCGGGATCGGCCATCAGATTATGATTGAAGAAGGTTATGCTTTTCCCAATCAAATGGCGGTGGCATCAGACAGTCACTCCAACATGTATGGCGGGATCGGTTGTTTGGGAACGCCGGTGGTACGCACCGATGCCGCTGCAGTTTGGGCCACAGGTCAAACCTGGTGGCAAATTCCCAAAGTGACATTAGTCCGGCTCACAGGCTGGCTTTCACCGGGTGTGACCGGCAAAGATGTTATCATTACTCTGGCAGGTCATTTTAATCACGACGAGGTATTAAACCATGCTCTGGAATTCACCGGTGATGGTGTTCATAATCTGACCATAGAAGAAAGACTGACAATCGCGAATATGACCACCGAATGGGGCGCGCTGGTCGGTCTTTTCCCTGTAGATGATGTTACTTTACAATGGCTGAGAGATCGCTCCTCGAACGATCATCCGCGGATCAATCCTGGTTCAATCGATGCGGTGGAAAAACATCCTGTTGTCGCGGATGAAAATGCCAATTATGTTCAGGAAATAGTTTTGGATCTGTCTACGGTTGTTCCTTCCGTCAGCGGGCCGCGCAATCTGAAACGAATGACTCCCGTAAGTGATTTTGAAAGAACACCGGTTAAAATTCAGAAAGCTTACCTTGTTTCTTGCGTCAACAGCCGGGTGCCCGATCTTTCGCAGGCAGCCGAAGTTGTTGATGGGAAAAAAGTAGCCGATGGTGTGGAGTTTTACATCGCAGCTGCATCAAGCGAAGTCCAGAAAATAAGCGAACAACGCGGTGATTGGCAGAAATTGGTCGCAGCCGGCGCTATTCCATTACCTCCCGGATGCGGACCTTGCATAGGTTTGGGAACCGGCCTTTTGAAAGATGGAGAAGTAGGTATTTCAGCTACCAACCGGAATTATCAGGGGCGCATGGGTTCGCCCAATGCGGAAAGTTACCTGGCATCACCGGCGGTGGTAGCGGCATCGGCCCTGGCCGGGCGCATTACCGGACCGGAGAAGGTGATGAAAGGTGAGTTGAAAGCATCCATTCGCATCTTGAACAAAACCGCAAAACCAAAATCAACCACACGTGTTTTACCCAACTTTCCGGAAACCATGTGCGGCGAATTGGTTTTTTGTCCCGCTGATAATCTGAATACAGATGGAATTTTCCCCGGAAAATATACTTATCTGGACGATTTCACTTTAGACCAGCAAGCCGGTGTGGTGATGGAGAATTACGACCCGGAATTTGTGAAAATTGCAAAAAAAGGCGATATTCTGGTTTCCGGTACAAATTTTGGAACCGGCAGTTCCCGTGAGCAGGCAGCCACCGCATTCAAGGCGAAGGGAATTCAACTGGTCCTGGCCGGTTCATTCAGCCAAACCTATAAACGGAACGCCATCAACAACGGATTTTTAGTGTTGGAAGCGCCCCAATTGGTGGAGAATCTGAAAGCAAAGTTCGGGGCGTCGAAATTGACGATCCGGACCGGAATTGCCGTTAAAATCGATTTTAAATCGGCCACCCTTGTTGCCGAAGGAAAAGAATACATGCTCCCCTCGCTGGGACCGGCCGCCCAGGAACTGATTGTTGAAGGCGGCCTTGAAAATTGGGTGAAGAACAGACTTTAAAAAAAGGAAAAGACAAACACATGGCTAAGTACCGAATTGCCTGGCTCCCCGGTGACGGAGTTGGGGGGGAAGTAATGGATTGCGCCCGGATGGTTCTGGATCGTTTGGAACTTGATGCGGAATATATCCCCGGCGATATTGGCTGGGAATTCTGGAAATCGGAAGGTGAAGCTCTCCCACAACGTACGGTTGATCTGTTGAATAACAGCGATTGCGCATTGTTCGGTGCTATAACGTCGAAACCAAAGGAAGAAGCCGCAAAGGAATTGGATCCGGGTTTACAGGACAAGGGATTGGTTTACTTCTCACCGATTGTAAAATTGCGTCAGCTTTTTAACCTTCACACCAATCTGCGTCCCTGCAAAGCCTATCCGGGAAATCCTCTGAATTATAAGGATGGAATCGATTTGGTTATCTTCCGTGAGAATACAGAAGGAATGTATGGCGGCGTGGAATTTCATCCCTTGCCGCAGGAAGTGTTTGACGTGATAGCAAAACACAATCCAAAAATGAAAAAATTTGAAAAGGCCGGTCCGGATAACATTGCCATGTCCACACGGATCATGACGCGGCAAGGCTGCGAAAACATTTTGACACAGGCATTTAATTATGCGAAGAAATACAATCGTAAATCAGTCACACTTGTTGATAAACCGAACGTACTTCGGGAAACCGGCGGACTGATCAGGCGGATCGGCCGCGAAGTGGCGCAACGTTATCCCGACATTGAATTTAAAGAAGCCAATATCGATGCCATGTGTATGTGGCTGGTGAAAAATCCTGACAACTATGATGTGATTGTAGCGGAAAATATGTTCGGAGACATTCTCTCTGATTTATCGGCACAACTGGTCGGCGGATTGGGTTTCGCCTGTTCCGCTAATATTGGCGATGCCTTTGCGGTGTTCGAACCAACCCACGGTTCCGCACCAAAATACTTGGGACAACATAAGGTCAATCCCATTGCCATGATCCTCACCGCGAAAATGATGCTGGATTGGCTGGGCGAAACGGATAAAGCACAAAAACTGGAAAAGGCCGTGGCCGATGTGATCGCTGAAGGAGAGGTTGGTACCTACGATATGGGAATGAAAAATACAAATCTGGAAGTTGCGGAAGCGATTGCCTCAAAATTATAAGTAACCGGTCGACCAAGACTTATGGAGTAAAAAGATACCTATGGAAACGACAATATCACGTCAATGGGCACACTTTGCGGTTCATCTCACTACCGATCAAATACCGGGTGAAGTTTTGGACACGGCTAAGCGTTTCCTGTACGATTCGATTGGATGCGTCTTTGGAAGTATGTCTACACCCGACGTGAATGCTTTGCTCAATATATATCGGGGGATGGGTGGTAGAGAGGAAGCGACTGTCTTTGGTTTCGGTGATCAGCTTCCGGCGGTAAATGTAGTGTTGATCAATTCCTTGATGGTACGGGCTCTGGACTTCAATGATATTTACTGGAAAGAAGACCCCAGTCATCCCAGCGATCTTATTCCCGCCGCGTTGGCGATGGGGGAGCGCCAGGATGCCTCCATGGGCGATGTTTTAAAAGCAATTGTTCTCGCCTACGAATTTGAACAGCGGTTGTGTGAATTTGCCAAGCCCGGTGTTCGCGAACGAAAATGGCATCATGCCACACTGACGCAATTTGTTTCGCCGCTGGTTGCGGGAGTCCTTCTGGGATTGAATGAGGATCAACTGGTGAATGCTATCGGCATCAATGGAAGTCATAATCATACCATTGGCTGTCCCACCGCCGGAGTGCTCACCATGATGAAAAATACAGTGGATCCCATGGCTGTCCAATCCGGTGTTTTTGCTGCATTAATGGCGAAAGAAGGTTTTACCGGTACCGAAGCGGTTTTTGAAGGAAAAGAAGGATTCATGGATGTTTTCGGTCCCGATTGGGAGCCCGAAATCCTGACCGACAGTTTGGGAAAATCCTGGCGGATCATGAATTGCTCCATGAAAGCGTTCCCGACGGAGGCATTGACCCACACTCATATATCTGCTACGTTGCAAGTCGTGATGGAAAACGACATCAAACCTGAGGATATCGAAGAAGTCCGGGTGACGACGATCGCACGCGCCTGCGACATTTTATTTGATTCCCACAAGTATGAACCAAAGTCCCGTGAGACAGCGGATCACAGCTTGCCCTACTGTGTCGCCCGTGCGATTCTGGACCGGAAAATTACCAAGCAATCCTTCGCTGAAGAAAAGATTAACGATCCACAATTAAAAACAGTGATCCACAAAATTAAAGGTGAAGCCAGTACCGAATTCGAAGCTCTGTTCCCGGAAAAGCAACCGTCCCGGGTCACGATTCGCACCACTGAGGGGAAGGAACATTCCGTTTACCTGGAATATCCCAAAGGTGATCCACGCGAACCCATGACTCCGGATGATCTGGAAACCAAGTTCAATTCCCTGGCTGGTGAACGCTTCACTCAGATTGAGTTGGTGGGGTTAAAAGAGCTGATCTTCCATTGCGAAGATTACACGGCTCGTGATTTTATGGAACAATTGGTACAGGGGGTTGACCATGGCACAAACTGATTTTTACTTACGCGGCCGAAAACTTACGGATGAAGAAATACTGATTCGCGATTCGGTCCGTGAATTTGTAGTCCGGGAGTTTTTACCCCGGATCAAAGACGCTTGGCGGGACAGTTTTTTCCCAACCGAACTGATCCCCAAAATGGGAGAACTGGGTTTTTTGGGATCGTCTTTGCCTGAAGAGTATGGCGGCGCCGGGGTGAATTCTGTTGCTTATGGACTGATCATGGAGGAACTGGAACGCGGCGATTCGGGACTCCGCTCCTTCGCCAGTGTTCAGGGCGGACTGGTCATGTATCCCATTTGGCGTTACGGGTCGGAGGAGCAGAAAAAAACCTGGCTTCCGCGATTGGGAAAAGGTGAAGTGGTGGGTTGTTTTGGACTCACCGAACCTGGATTTGGAAGCAATCCCGGCGGCATGGTCACCCGCGCTCATAAAGACGGAAATGAGTGGGTGCTAAACGGAAACAAGATGTGGATCACCAACGGTGCCATTGCCGATATCGCTGTCGTCTGGGCAAAAGATGACGAAGGTTTCATCAAAGGTTTCCTGGTTGAAACGGACCGTAAAGGATTCTCTGCTCCCGAAATTACCGGAAAGATGAGTCTTCGGGCCTCCGTTACCTCCGAATTGGTGCTGGACTCCGTTCGGATTCCCGAATCCAATCAGTTACCCGCTGCCTCCGGACTTGCGGGACCGCTATCCTGCCTGACGCAGGCACGCTACGGCATCGCCTGGGGCGTTGTGGGTGCAGCGATTGACTGTTATGAAACAGCTTTGAGCTATGCCTTGGAGCGCAGACAATTTTCGCGGCCGATCGCCGGCTACCAACTGACCCAAACCAAATTTGCAGATATGTTGACTGAAATTACAAAAGCCCAACTTTTGACTCTGCACCTGGCTTGGTTAAAGGACGAAGGGAATATGGATTTCACGCATGTATCCATGGCGAAGCGGAACAATGTGCTCATGGCCCGGAATGTAGCCAGAACCTCCCGGGAGATTCTGGGAGCCAATGGCATTGTGGACGATTTCCCCATCATGCGGCACATGGCCAACATGGAAACAGTCGTGACTTACGAAGGCACCCACGAAATGCACGGTTTGATTCTGGGAGAGAAAATTACCGGCTTGAAAGCTTTTGATTAACCCGGGGGTTTAACCAACAAGGGAGGGAGACTCCGAATGGGCCTGGCTGGGATTCATCGCTACCTACCTGATTTCCGAAGCCGCCTTTGAAGGACGGTCGTGGACATATTACTTTATCAATGCCGGTTACTGGCTGGTGGGCCTTTTGATCATCGCAATTGTGGAAGGACTTTGGAGATAATTTGAACTCATAGTGAGGATTTATGGTATTTGAGCGAATTACAGACAAATTTATGAGCGATATCAATCCGGCCGATCGTCAGTATCGGATGCGGATTGGCGTATTCCAGGGTTGGCTTTCGGTTTTTGTCAATAGCATCCTGTTTATCCTGAAATTTGTGATTGGACTCCTGGCTCAATCCATCGCCATTATCGCGGATGCGATCCATACTCTCTCCGATGTGGTTTCCTCCGCAGTGGTGATTTGGGGTTTTAAAGCCTCGGAAAAACCAGCGGATAAAGAACATCCGTATGGGCACGGTCGGACCGAATACATTGCTACGCTTATCATTGCGATCCTGCTCATCGTCACGGGAATCGAATTCATCCGATCATCTATAGGGCGGATCATGAACCCCGTTCCGGTTGAACCGAACTGGTGGATGATCATCGCAGTTGCACTGACCATTGTGGTTAAAGAAATGACAGCACGGTACGCTCAGTTTCTATCCGCAAAAATAGCTTCCGGCACTTTGCAGGCCGATGCCTGGCATCACCGGACGGATGCCATTTCATCCTTCATTGTGGTAATCGCCATGGTGGCCGGACGCTACGGCTATTACCGTTTGGATGGTTGGGCCGGAATTGGTGTGGCCTTTTTCATTATATACACCGGATTTGAAATCTCTCGCGATGCGGTGGATGATCTGATCGGCAAGCCGCCGTCTCACGTGGAAATTGAAACCATCCGGAAAGCGGCCCAGGCGATCGAAGGTGTTTTGGGAGTCCATGATATTTCTATCCATTCTTATGGTTCGGACCGGTTTGCCTCACTGCATATTGAAATCGATGCGGATGAAAAACCCATGCGTGCTCATGATATTGCCGAGCGGGTGGAAATGCGGCTTAAGGATATTTTAGGCGTGGCGCCCACGGTCCACGTCGATCCGATTGTGCCCACCAACCCCCGAATACAGAAAGTGCAGAATTTTCTGAATGATCGTTGGGGAAGCGATGAACGGATCCGGAGTTTTCATGATATTCGAATTGTGGAGCACAAACACAACCATGTGATCCTGTTTGGGATAACCGTATCCCATGGTTTGACGCAATCTGAGATTGTTGTTTGCTCCCAGGAAATTGAAGCGTCCGTCAAAGAAGAATACCCGGGCTATGACCTGGATATCAAGGTATCATCACTCCATGAATTCTGATCAAAACCTCGACTATTTCCGTAGTTTATTCCCCCATTTGAAAATGGAGGGGATTTATTTCGATCACGCTGCCGTTTCGCCCATGAACAATTTGTCGCGAAAAGCGATGGATATCTATCTGAACCAGGCTCAAGGTGAACAGATTAATAATTATCAGGAAACCTGGGAGTTTGCAGAATCGAATCGAAAGAAGATAGGGCTTCTGATCAATGCGCCGTCTGACCGCATTGCATACGTATCCAATACAACCGACGGGATGATCCTCCTCGCCAGAGGACTTCAATGGAATCCCGGTGACCGCATCGTTCTTCATCGCCGCGAATTTCCATCCAATGTTTATCCATGGTGGGAATTACAAAACTATGGAGTAGAGCTCGATTTTTTGGACACCCCGGAAGGCCGGGTTCGGCCCGGGGATTTGGAAGCAATCATTACACCGGAGACAAAACTGGTTACCGTGAGCTGGGTGCAATATTTTAACGGCTACCGGAACAATATCGCTGAATTGGTTAGCTGGTGTCACGCCCGGGGAATTCTTGTCGCTGTGGATGCGATGCAGGGTTTGGGACATCTCAAAATGAATGTGGAAGAATTGGGTTTCGATTTTATGTCCACCGGAACTGCGAAATGGCTGTTTGGACCGCAGGGACACGGATTCATTTACATTACAAAAGAACTACAGAAACGTATTCATCCTCCGCATTTGGGATGGCAAAGCCGTGAGGCTTTTTTTGACTTCCATAACTATGAGCAACCATTGCGCGCAGAAGCCGGCCGCTATGAGTTTGCCACCAAGAACAGTATGGGAATCCACTGGTTCTCAGGTTCGCTGGATTTGCTTTTGAACGCCGGTCCTGACTTTATACAGAGCAGGGTCTTGAGTTTATCAGATCGGATCGTTCGCGGACTGACTGAACTTGGAATGACGGTCATTTCAAACCGTGACCGAGAAGAAAATAAATCCGGGATCATCACCGCCACGCTCCCGGATAAGAGTCAAAACCAGGCATTGTACGATTATCTTTTAGAGCGGTCGATGGTGATATCGGTTCGAAACGATCTTTTACGCTTCTCGGCTCATTTTTATAATCTGGAGTCGGAAGTGGACAGGGTGTTGGATGCGATTGGTAAATGGATTAATTAACATATAAGAAAAATCGTTAATACATGAGATTTTAAAAATGGTTTTGGATGTTTATCCCGATATAGAGAAAACCACGGTCTATGGCCGTGGTTGAATCATTTTTTAATCATCCCGCGATCGGGATAATTTACAAGGTACCACGGGATTTTCCCGT
>CAZJWP010000071.1:0-11253 GCA_964549745.1 uncultured bacterium
GATTGCATCTTTTCCGGAAACAGCGGTCGATTCATGAATCTCTCTACGTGTTTCTGTTCAGCAGCAGTCGACATCTGATGTATTGCCAACTGCAAACTGCCAATTGCCAACTCTTACCACTCCATCACTCTTAATCTATAACACTTTAATATTGCCAACCGGCCACCGTACATTTCATAAATAAGCACTCATCACGCTTCCGGTTGCCCAACCAATTCATACGCATCCCCATCTGTTATTTTTACATTCAATAGGGATCCGGGTTCAAACGCCCCAAATATCTTGACAATATTGTCCACATCCGGAGAATCCCACTGCGTACGGCCCACTGAAACAGAATCACCGGATTGATCCACGATCACGGGCAAAACCTTCCCAATAAGTTCCTGATTCTTCTCCAACGAAATTTCGTTCTGAATATCCAGGATCAGCGCTTTACGCTCATTCTTTACTTCGGTAGGGACATTGTCTTCCAGCTCCACGGCCGACGTCCCTTCTTCCTCCGAATAAGTAAAAACACCCAGCCGATCAAATCGCGTTTCCCTGACAAAATCGTATAGTTGTTTAAAATCATCGTCGGATTCGTTGGGGTACCCAACAATCAACGTGGTCCGCAATTTGATACCGGGAATAGCTTCCCGAAGAAGTTGGATCCGCCTTTCGATCCCTTCCCGGTTCAACCCGCGTTTCATCGAAGATAATATTGAATCAGAAGCGTGTTGTACCGGCATATCCAAATAAGGAACCAATGCTTTGTTTCGGCTCATGGCCTCAATCGTCTTGTGCGAAAGATGGGCAGGATGAGCATAATGAAGTCGGAGCCAGCTATTCTGATCCAGAGTCTTGTCTAATTCATCTAACAGATCACCAAGAGAACTCTTCGGAGTCAAATCCCAACCATAGGAAGTGGTATCCTGGGCAATGATCAGGAATTCCATCACACCTTTCTCCCTGAGCATCTCCACTTCCCGGATTATGCTTGGAATCGGACGGCTGACCTGCAATCCGCGCATTTGGGGAATACTACAGAATGAACAGCCGTTGTCGCATCCTTCGGCGATCTTCACATAGGCATAATGTGAAGGCGTGAGCAAAGAGCGCAGGAACATGGGGTCGTCTTTGGCGAATTCCTTCCCGGTTAAAAAGGACAGAATCTTGTGGTGATCGTTCGTTCCGAAAAACATATCCACTTCCGGAAGTTCTTCCTTCAACTGATTCGGGTAGCGCTCCGATAAACAGCCCATCACGACCAGTTGTTCGATTTCACCCTTCTTTTTCAGTTCGCAAGCGGACAAAATTTCATCTACGGATTCTTCCCGGGCCTGATCCAGGAATCCGCACGTGTTAATAATAACGGTCCGGGCTTCCTCCGGATTGTCCGTCAGCGTGAAGTTCACTTGTTTTAAGCCCCCTACCAAAATTTCCGAATCCACCAAATTTTTAGCACAGCCCAAACTGATCAGATGAATATTGTGATCATTCATCCGGCGATTCATCCCCATTCAAAAGGCTTTGTAGAAAGGTATCGGCGCTGAATGGTTCCAGGTCAGTTAAGTGTTCCCCCGTTCCCAAAAACCACACCGGCAGTCCGTAATTCTCAATGACCGGAAAGATTACACCGCCTTTGGCAGTTCCATCCATCTTGGTTAAGACAACACCGTCTAACTTTATATATTCCTTGAATTGCCGCGTTTGCGAAAGCGAATTTTGTCCCAGATTAGCATCCAGAGTTAAAACAGTTTTTGCATGATATTCCGGGAAATGGCTTTCCACAACGCGATAGAGTTTCTCCAACTCTGACATTAAATTTTTGGATGTATGCAACCGCCCGGCTGTGTCCACGATAACCACATCAATTTGGCTGTTCTTCGCCGAAGCAAGTCCATCAAAAACAACCGACGAAGGATCCTGGGTTTTTTCGTTTGAGATTAAACGAACATTGAGACGATTGGCCCAGATTTCCAGTTGATGAATCGCGGCCGCGCGGTATGTATCGGCTGCGATCAACAACACGGATTTCCCTTTGTCCCGGTACCAATTCGCCAATTTAGCGACGGTGGTTGTCTTTCCGGTTCCATTAACACCTGTAACAAACAACACCATTGGCATGGAAATCGATTGAGTCTCAAACTCCCCTTTTTGAAGTATCTGACTTAAAAGCGATTTCACATTCTCCCAGGTTCGTTGGCCTCTGCTGCTTTCAATCGTGTCAATGAGTTGCGATACCACATCAATCCCCAGATCAGCCAGGAGCAATTGTTCTTCAAGATCATCCAGTTGTTCGGGCTTGAGTCGTGGCTCACGAGTAAGCGAAAATAGGTTACTTAGTGAATTTCGGGTGGACGCCAAGGCGGCCTTCAGTTTGGAAGTCAGTTGCATTGTGATGTTTTTTGAGCCGTGAATTTAGGCGAGATTATGATAAACCTGAACCAGTTCACGGATATAAAATATCCAACTGATTAACCCAAGGATAGTGGCGATGGTCAGGAGCAATATTTGAATGGTAGTCCCGACGACGGGAAAAATAAAACCGGCCACCGAAAGTGCGGTAAAACCAATAAACCATTTCCCGACTCGATTTGCGGAGATGACAAAGGAAGTGTGATTCATCAAATAGACGGCAAATAAAGCAATCGTCATCATCCGGAAAAGATAAAATATGAAAAACCAAACCGGGAATAATCCGTTCAAAACCATATGAAAGACCACCGTAATTACCACAATAAAATCAGCTAATGGATCCAGCCATTTACCAATTTGCGTGACTTCCTGCGCCTTCCTGGCGAAATATCCATCCAAAGCATCGCTGGCGACGGCAATCACTACCAGGGCTAACACGATTTTCCAATCCATATTCTTGGAAAGCGCGTACACGATTGGAACCGCCATGACAGCCCGGAGCAGACTGATCATATTCGCCAGCGTCAATACGCGGGTTGGATCGGTAATTTTAATTTTTTCTGGTTTGGACATTTTCTTTTAAATGTTCGCTGATGCGATATTCGGGAACATTCAGGGTTAATATTTGATCACAGGTTGCTTCGATAAAGGGTTTATCATGAGAAATAATGATGGTATGCTTCGACCTCATTTTCCGTAGAAGGAATCGCTGCAAATTTACGCGTTGATGCCACCCCAATCCAAAGGTTGGTTCATCCAATATGACGGGATTAAAGTCTGCATAGGACAAAATCACTATCATCATCATTCGCAAGGTGGACCAGGATAAATCCAGTGCGCTTTTATCCTTCGCCTGATCCCATGAAATTTGCAGCTGCGTTAATACGTTTTTAATGAGATCCATGTTTGCGGCTGAAAGCAAATTGGCTTCCATGAGTTCCCGGACCCAACTATCGACGGTTCCCACACCAAGCATGCGTTCGGGAAATTGATCCAGATAGCACGGTTTGCAATATGAATCCAGACCCAGCTTAATCGAACCGGAAACCGGCTTCAGGATATCCATGATCATGAGCGCCAGAGTTGTTTTTCCCGATCCATTCGG
This sequence comes from uncultured bacterium, assembly GCA_964549745.1. Taxonomy (GTDB): domain Bacteria; phylum Fidelibacterota; class Marinisomatia; order Marinisomatales; family J089; genus J089. The sequence goes on from CAZJWP010000071.1 coordinate 3,506, forward strand.
TCCTGTTATGCCCAGATGCGAAATAGATTCTCCGGAATAATTGAAATTGGAAAACAGGGATTCATTCTTCCCATAACCAAAGTTCAGATCGCTAAATTTCAGGGATAGCGAACCGGGTTCAGGTTTGATGTCCGGATAGAGCCGTTCAAAGATTTCATCTATTTCACGCATCCCGGATAAAGACATTTCCCAATGACTATTCCCAAAATTCAGGTCACTCCACTCCGATGTAAACCACAAGACGACACAATCGGCTTTCTCCGCATAATCCTCAATCTGTTTAACCCATTTTGCTTTAATGTCATCGTTTAAAAATGAAAATCCGTCATCGACAATCAACAGATTTCGTGGTTCGGTCATGGCCAGAACCAAATTAAGCATTTCCTGCTCGCCGCCACTCAGGTCATCGGGATGCAGATTCCGATCAATTGATTTCGGGAGCAGTGAGTTCAGACGGTCAAATCGCTGCTGCAATTCCGATTGATTACCGGGGAGACACTCCAGGGAAAAAGCCAATTCTTCCCGGACGGACGATGTAACGAATTGATTCTCCGGATTTTGTGGAATAAAAAAAACCTGCTCTGATAGGCGATAATCACTGAATTCAAAATGAAGCGGCCCGGTAATCTCCATTCCTGATAACAAGCGAGCCAAAGATGATTTACCCACTCCCGCCTCACCGTAAATTACATGCAATCCGGTTGCAAATTGGTGGACCTTTTTTTGTTCGTCGAAATGAGGAAATTGAAGACCGAATTTAACCACCTTAGTCACGGAGAATACTCCGGACAATTCGCGTGGACGACCCCAGGTTTCGGTGAATGACATCGGTGGCTGAAAAACTGGCATTTAAAAAGGCATTCTTATCGAACAATAGTTTACGCAAGTGGCCGTCAAATTCCTCTGCCGTACGGAACGGGAATCCACCACCGGATTCTGCCAGATCGATTGCTTCCGGGAAGTGAGAATATTTAGGTCCAAAAAGTACCGGCAAACGGGCAATGGCCGGTTCCATCACATTGTGGACGCCGGTGGAGAAGCCCCCTCCGATATAGGCGATTTGTCCCATCCAATATAGTCGGTAAAGAACACCCACTGTTCCGATGACTCCAACTTGGTGCCCATTGTTCAAATCCAGGTTTCTCTTCGATCGCATTACCTGAACCGACAACCCCGCATCGCCAAATAACGCCATCGAATCTTCCACCGCTTTATCCGATGGATCGTGAGGCACCCAATATAAGGACAGTGATTTATCTTCCTGTAATAACCGGATGAGCGGCGCTGCGATGATAGACTGGTCCGAATGATTCACACTCCCGGCGATAATCCGCTTTTTCCGCAATAGCACAGAAATGGTACGATGTTCCGTAAACTGGTCCGCTTTGTCCTTCACCTGGTCGTATCGTGGATTTCCCAGGACCCTCACCAACGGTTGATTATGCTCGGGCAGTAATTTCTGGACGGTTAAATAATCTTCGTTTGTGATGGTATAAATTGTGTCAAAACATTTATAAACACTGCGATAAAAACTGCGGAATCCGGGCAGAAGCTTTCGCGTATTCGCTGCAAAACGGGCAGCAAAAATATTGGTGTGAATTTTACGGTGATGGGCTGTCCAAATGAAGTTCGGCCATGTATCGTATGAAGCCAAAATTACTTTTTTAGGTTTCACGATTTTCAGGGCTTTGCGCATGGATAAAGGAAAATCAAAAGGTAAATAAATTTTACAGTCGATTTTATCGTCATTGACATGCTTGTAGCCTGAAGGTGAGAAAAAACTCACAACAGCTATACAATTCGGCTCGATCTCTTTCAACCCCTTTAAAATGGGTCGAATCTGTTCGTATTCACCAAACGAGGCAGCGTGGAACCAATAGGTCGTTGTTCTGGGTGGTACTTTCTCAAAGCAGGTTTTTAAGTCAGTAAGCGAATGCTTCCGCCCTTCAAATCCTTCCTGCAACTTGGGATGGACAAACCGGATCAACCAGGCCATACCATAAATCAGCGGAAAGAAAACCAGGTTGTACAGGAGCATCCAGAACAGCTTCACAGGATGGCGCTCCTGACGGAATTGGCAACACTCACCGGGTCGATGGACGTGAGACAATACTGTTCTCTACGGTAACACGGACGCTTTCCATTTTGGGAGCAGGGACGACACCAAAGATCAACTTCAATATCAGTGGACCCAATCTGTGCTGATCCTGCGCCCATTTCACGAGTTGTTGGTCCCAAAATCATCACCACCGATTTGCCCATGGCTTCAGCGGCGTGGACCATTCCCGTATCGCTTCCAACAACAACGCGGGCACCGGCTATAATCCGGAGAGAGTCACGCAGCGTTAATTGGCCTGCCAGATTGATTGCACCGGGAAAAGCCTCTTTTAATTGGAAACAGATCGTATCCTTTTTGGACCCCAGCAATACGATGGGGAAATTACCCAATGAGTCGAAGGTCCGAAGATAAGCTTCCAACCCAAATGACTTCTGCGGCCAGGCGGCTCCGGGTAAGCACGCAACGTATTCCCGAAATCCCTTTGATCTCCGCAACATGCGCAAACCCAGGACTTTTTCTTCCGGAGTCACTACAATTTTTGGGAATGAAACCTCAGGAATCGATATCTCCGCATCACGCAGAGGTTGGAAAAACATATCGCGCACAGACCAATTTTCGGTAAACCGGTTTACATGCCATTGCACCAGCATCCAGCGATTGAAACGAGGTTTTCTTACACGAAATATTCTCTCCTTCGGGAAAAAGGACAATATGATCCGTGAGCGCATACTGTTATGTAAATCGAACACCAAATCATAAGACATCGTAACCAGCTGATGGGCCAACATTCGGAGTTTCATCACACCAAGATCACGGGGAACACAGATCAGTTCATCAATCATGGGCTGGGATTCCAAAATCGGAGCAAAATCTTCCCGCGTCATAAAAGCCAAATGTGCGTTGGGATAAGCAGATTTCAGCGGTTCAAGAACGGAAGTACTCTGGACAATATCGCCGATCGACGAAAATCGGATCACCAGAATTTTCCGGACGTTCCGATCGCTATTTTGTGCGCCGGGCATTGAATTCCAGTAATTGTTTCAGAGAAGTCCGATAGACCGAATCCGGGTAATTTTCCAGAGCACTCTCCGCCTTATCGGAAAATTCACCGATCATCTTCTTGGCGTGCTCGATCCCGCCTTTATAGTCGATAAATTCTTTCAATTCGGTCAGCGCTTTTTTTGATTGTGCCGCTTTTCGCATCAGACTGCGGATACGACGCCGGTCCGGCATCGTGGATTTATCCAACGAATAAATAATCGGCAGAGTCATCATGTTGCGCTTGACATCGGCACCCAAATCTTTTCCCGTATCTCCCTCAGAACCCAATATATCCATCAGGTCATCCTTGATTTGAAATGCGATTCCGAAGTTTAATCCATAGATACGCATATTTTTCCGGTCTTCTGCGGTTCCCGAAGTTGTGATCGCTCCCAATTCAGCGCTGGTGGCCACAAGTGAAGCAGTTTTCTGGGAGATCATTTTATAGTAAACCGATTCCGTTATTTTCCGTTTTAGGCTTTTTTCAATCTGAAGGATTTCACCGGCGCTCAGGAGTTCAGCTGTTTCGGCAATAACTTCAAGGGCCTCAAAACTATGGAGTTGGATCATGTAGATCAGGGATTTACTCAGGATATAATCGCCCATCAGCACGGACAATTTATTCTTCCAAATTCTATTGGTAGACGGCCAACCGCGCCGCATTTTTGCTTCATCAACCACATCGTCATGAATCAACGTTGCCAGGTGCAAAAGCTCTATCATCGCCGCAGCGCGATAAGTGTTATCGGAGGGTTCTCCGCAAACATGCGATGTCAGGAGTGTGATGACCGGCCTGACATGCTTCCCTTTGGTTTTGATCAGGAATTTACCGATCGTGTTGATCAGCGTAACATCGCTGTGTAATGCATTGTCGAATTCCCGGTCAAATCCCTTTAAATCTTCTTTAACCGGTGCAATGATATCGCCGAGCTTCAATGGTGCAGTCATTCGGCTTTTTCCGGAATCCGCTTGCTTCGGGACCCGATCCTGACCACGTAGATGCTGATTTCATACAGAGCAATTAACGGAACGGTCATCACGATCATACTTACCGGATCAGGAGGTGTGATAAACGCCGAAAGGATCATAATCGAAATCACGGCATGACGCCGGTATTTGCGCATGCCCGGTGCAGTGATCAGACCAACTTTAGACAGGATAAACGCCAGGATCGGAAACTCAAAAATAATTCCCGAGCCCACCATCAACCAGATAATGAAACTGAAATAGTAATTGATCGAAATATTGGTCTGGATATCGCCGTAACCAAGCGAAGTAAAGAAATTCAGAGAAAAGGGAATAATGACTTTGTAGGCGAAAACAATTCCGATCAGGAATGAAATAAAGGTAAATACAACCACCGGACTTGCTGCCGATTTTTCGTTTTTATAGAGGCCGGGTGCAATAAATTTCCACATCTGGTAAGTCAGGACAGGAATGGCCAGGATAATACCGCCGACAATGGCCAGATACCACTTAATCATAAACATACCCTGAACTGTCAGGACCTGCAAAATCATTTCCCGGCTGACATGGCGTGTGGGAGCGATTAAAATATCAATAATCTGGTCGACAAAAAAGAAGGTGATTGTTGTCCCAATTACCACGGCGATCAGGGCTTTGATCAGGCGCCAGCGTAACTCTTCCAGGTGATCCAGGAAAGACATGGATTTATACGGATCATCCATGATTGAAAGTGTCCAGAAGTTGCCTGGCGATGTCGTACGGCGATCGCTTCACCGAATCGATCGTATCGGTCTCCTGAATTAAGGCATCTTCCCTGTCGTCCGACCAAAAGGTTCGAATCAATTGTTCGCGAATCAATGTGGACACACGCTGCCGGTGCCTTCGTATCCGGCGAAGGTCATATTCTCCGGCTGATTTTTCATCCTCAATTGATGTTATAATTCCGTCCAATGCTTCTTTAACACCTTCGTCTTTACTGGCCACAGTTCGGTACACTTTTGGAATGCCATTCGGTTTATTCGAATAATTATGCAGAATGTTCTCCAAATTCTTGGCTAACCGATCACCGCCTTCCCGATCCGACTTATTCACGATAAATGCGTCCGCCAGTTCGATGAGTCCCGCTTTCATAAGCTGGATTTCGTCTCCGGATTCCGGGACCAACACAACAATTGTAAAATCGACGGCTTTGATAATGTCATGTTCCCCCTGCCCTACACCGACAGTTTCAAAGAGGACCACATCTTTTCCGCTGGCTGCCAGAACATCACCCACATCCTGTGCTTTTTTCGCCAGTCCGCCCAAATCACCTTTGGAACCCATGCTTCGGATGAATATCCGATTGTCGCCCTGGTAGCGATTCATGCGGACCCGATCCCCCAAAAAAGCGCCTCCGGTAAATGGGCTGGTGGGGTCGACAGCCACAACGCCTACGGAGATTTCTTTTTCCAGAAAATGATGGATAAGTCTTTCGATCAGGGTGCTTTTTCCGGCGCCGGGAGGCCCTGTGATACCAATCCGCAACGCCTGGTGAGAAAATTCAAATAGTGAGGAAAACTCCGATTCCAGCGGGTCCAGCCCGGCCTCGATCCGGGTAATTAAACGGGAGATAGCACGATGGTTGTTGGAACGAATTTGATCCAAGACCGGATTGCTCATGGTATATAAGTCAGAGAATCAGGAAAATGTCTTGCAGAAATTGGCAAAACTGGTGATCGTCAGGCATTTTCCGTCTCGGGTGATAAATCCTTTTTCTTCCAACAATTTAAACATACGTGACACAGTTTCCCGGGAGGTTCCCGCCATATTGGCGATATCCTGCTGATACGGAAGATTTTTTACGGTGACTGCACCGCCTTTGATCGTTCCCAGTTCTTCGGCTAACCTGATCAATGCAATCGAAATTCTTTGTTCAGCGTCACTTAGCGACAAACTTTCGATCTGCTGATCGCTTCGTCGTAAACGCCGTGTTAATTCTTCCAGCAAATTGATGGCAATTTTTGGATATTGCTCCAAAATTCCAAGAAACTCGCCCCGTTTAATCGTGAGAGCTTCGGTGTCTTCAATCGCCACCACATTGGCAGAGCGACCTTCACCGTCCAAGAGGGACATTTCACCAAAAAAATCACCTTCGCCCAGCATCGCCAAAATCACTTCCCGTCCATCATCACTCATTCGAGTGACTTTCACACCACCATTTTTAAGTATAAAAAATGTTTCCCCCAAGGATTCTTCCATTAAAATCAGCTGGCCTTTTTTATAGGATCGCGTAATCATTTGATCCGAAATCTTTGCCAGCGACGAATCACTTAAATCACTAAACAGGGGCACCGATTGAAGAAGTCTGATCTTATCCATGACAAAAAATAAAGTTTTTTGGGATTATTTCAAACGATTGAAACGCAATTTGGAGCATTTCAGTGGATACCGGTTGCAGAGTTCTCTGGCGTCCACTTATGGAGGAAGTCAAGAATGTCCTTCTTAGTTGCGATTCCCGGTCATCCCCTATCTGAAAAACTCATTTGTTTAAATTGACTCATTGGTAGTGTCTCCTTTATTAAAATTTAGCCCGGTTTATATATTGGTTTTGCAAAGGATTCTATTACTTTTCATAATTAATATTTCAAAATGCTATTTTCACTGGTCACAGGAAGCCATTCCTGCACTATCCCATTGTTTCGGAAGGTATGCCTTGGCGTAAGTGGAAGAGCCAATTATTTTAATACTTCTAATTTTCTGTTAGTTTGAAAAATAATGTTGTCTAACGGACATGCCACAAATACGTCGAGTAAAAAAGCGAGAATAAAATGATAATAGAAAATCCTCAGAGACTTCGATCACCTTAATTTTGTCGAACATCTCAAGCCGTTATGTGCAGTTAATGATTATAGCTTTTTCTTCAATTATGATTTAATAATTCCGGCTAGTTCTTCAGGGTCATATATTTTTAAAGAAGCATATTTAAAGTCTTTTAAATTTCGGGTTACAATTCCTTCAATATTGCTTAATTGCGCAGATTCATGTAGTACTGCATCTTCATAATCGCTGATTTTATGATTACATGCAGTTTCAAAAACTTGTTGAGGTAATTCTGTCAGTTTGAAAATATTTAACAGGTTTTTAATTAATCTTTTTGCTTCGCTTGCACCTTTAACTTTGGTAACTAAATATCCAATAGTTGTTATAGTAATTGGACAGAGATATCCTTCAATATTACCTTGCTCAACTTCAGACAATAAAAAAGTAGCAGAAGTATAATATGGTTTACGAAGAAGTAAGACATCTAATATTATATTCGTGTCAAATAGGATCCTCATAAATGTTTACCTTCAAGGTATTTCTTATAATCGGATTCATCAATGTCCGAATTTGAAAGAGCACCATACAAAGATTTTACATTAGGCGGTAATTCAGAAATATCTTCAGAAATCTCTTTATTTGTTAGTGCATTAAAGTAGTCAGCAACCATTTTAGAAAGTGATTTACCTTTTTTTTTAGCGACAGATTTTGCCATAGTTATAAGTTTATCTTCCATCCTTAAGGTCAACTTTGTTCGCATATTATTTCCTTGTACGTCATCGAACAAGATTTTAATACGTCACAATAATATATACAATACTTTTTTATTTGTTCCGCTTCAATTTCTTATATGGCATAACGGATAAAATAACCTGCGTGAAAA
>CAZJWP010000072.1:0-7408 GCA_964549745.1 uncultured bacterium
TATGAAGACTGGAACATTCCATCCTAATTATAAGCGATTTGTTGCCTACATGCGGTGGTTAAGAATGCAGTCTCATCACCATCGAATGATGCCTTGGATTTTAACCGGCAACGCGGACGCATTCCGGCATTTCGAACACTTCTTCTTCAATCGACAGACTTACCTGGATTTTTTCCAAGAGCACCCGCTTCATTACGACGTCCACTACCGGGACTATTGCCGATTCCTTGAGCAAATTCTAATGGATCTCAAGATATCCGACCGGATTGTTAAAGCCGGCCGATCTACGACCGGAGTCACCGATCCGGATCGCCAGGCAATCTTCGGCCGACTTCGGCCGTTTACCCTCGCCACCCCGGACTCTATCGTTTTACGACTGTAGACTTCTCTCCTGCCGGATTTCCGGCAATTTCTATTATACAACCGAAAGGAGAGGAAATCATGTTTGTTGAGTTCAAAGATATAGCCAAACAGAAAATTTCGGCAGCACACCATCAGTTTATGGGCCGTTATCCGGATGTTTTCACTAAAATGTACAATTTCACCCGCGCTAACACAGCCCGTGCGTTGGGATATTATCCATATTATCCCGGAATCGAGGAGTCCGATGCAACCGAAGTGACGATGAATGGCGAGCGCAAGATTATGCTCGGGTCCAACAATTATCTGGGACTGACCCAGCATCCGGAAATCATCGAAGCCGGTACACAAGCTCTCCGGAAGTTTGGTTCCGGGCTCACCGGCAGCCGGCTTTTGAACGGCAATATTCTATTGCACGATCAACTTGAAGCTGAATTAGCCGAATTTGTGGGGAAGGAAAAAGCGCTGGTTTTTTCCACCGGATACGGGGTTAACCTGGGTGTCATTGCAACGGTGGTTGACATGACCGATCTGATCGTCAGCGACGAACTGAACCACGCCTCAATCGTAGACGGCTCCCGGTTTTCACGTGCTCAGGTTGTTCGTTATAAACACAACGACATGGACGATCTGCGACGGTGTCTGTCAAAAGCAAATCCGCAGCAAGCCCGGTTCCTGGTATCGGATGGCGTATTCAGCATGGAAGGTGACATGGTCAAATTGCCGGAATGGATAGAAGCTGCCAAAACTTTCGGAGCCAGAACGATGATCGACGAAGCCCACGCCCTGGGTGTATTAGGTCCGCATGGCGAAGGTGTTTGCGGGCATTTTGGGTGCGCCGACCAAGTCGACCTGGTTATGGGCACGTTCAGTAAATCACTGGGGGGCGTAGGCGGTTTCATTGCAGGCGAATCGGTGGTGATTGATTACCTGAAACACCACACCCGGACCATGATCTTTACGGCCGCACTGCCGCCGTCCAATGTGGCAATGGTGCGGAAAGCGCTGGAGATCATCCGCAGGGAACCGGAACGGCGCCGGAATGTGATGGACAATGCCGCTTATGTGAACCACGAACTGCGGAGCATGGGTTACAATACGGGGAACAGTGAAACTCCGGTGATCCCGGTGATCATCGGCAAAGACATGAAGACCTTTTTCATGTGGAAAGATTTACTGAAAAACGGAGTGTATACCAATCCGGTAGTGGCCCCGGCCGTACCGAAAGGCCGGTCGCTTTTACGAACCAGTTACATGGCGACCCATACACGTGAGCAACTGGACTACTGCCTGGAACAATTCCGGACGATCGGAAAAAAGCATGGAGCGATTTGAGAAGGAGAACAAGTCCTCTCTGTGCCATGATTTGTGAATTTGTATTCGGCTTAAGAACCGAACAGGAATACAGACTCCACCGATTTTAATTCAGTCTTGGATTTCCCTGTCCGACAAAATCGGGTAAAGGCTAGCCGGGATTTGTTTAAAAAAAAGCTCTAAAATTTAGCCGATAATCTCTTCGTGCAGATCAATCACCTGCGAGCGATCACCGATAATATATAAGTGATTATCCGTTACCCGTTGTTTCGCATCGCGAATCCATATCGTTGCCAGACTGACTTTCCGTTCATCCAGCGGTGCACAATCCAGGAATAGAATGGATACAAACACATCAATGGCCATATCTACGATCTTCCGTGCCACAAAATCGGTGTATTCCGAATCCTTGCGGTTTTTCACGTATTCGATCGTTTTTTGCAACATGGGAACCATGGATTTTGCCGCACGAACCAACGGATTGAATTTCGCAGGATAATCCCGTTCCAGAAACTCGTTCATTATCCGATCCAAAACACCGGCTAAGATTCCGCCGATGGCCCCCACAACCTGAAGCTGGGACGTGCCTTCGTAAATGTTGGTGATCCGGGCATCGCGGTAATAGCGTTCCATATTGTAGTCTTTCATGAAGCCGCTTCCGCCCATAACCTGGATACCTTTATACGCTACATCATTACACATTTCCGCATTGAAGTATTTTGAAAATGGCGTTAGGACCGAAGCCAGACGTTCATAATACTTGGCGGAAGCTTTGTCCTCCGGATTCACTTCTTCGCCTTTGGCGCGTGCACGGTCCACGCGGGAAGATAATTGTTTATACAGGTCCACTATTTTCCCGGTTTCGTACAGCATCATACGTCCCGCTTCGATGCGCAGCTTCATATCCGTGAGCATTTCATAGACCGCCGGGAATTTCACGATCGGTTTACCGAACTGAATGCGCGTCTCCGCATATTCGCGCGCCGTGCGGTAGGCTGCTTCGGCAATGCCGACGGCCTGAGCCGAAACACCGATCCGGGCGCCGTTCATGAGCGACATAACGTACTTGATGAGCCCGCGTTTCCGCTGACCCACAAGATAGGCCGGTGTATTGTTGAAAACCATATCGCAGGTGGGCGAGCCGTGAATGCCCAGCTTGTTTTCGATGCGCCGGATGACAATGGTTTCATCCCGGGAGCAGACAAACATGGACAAGCCGCGACCGTCAACCGTACCCTCTTCCGAACGCGCTAAAACCAAAAGTGTATTGCCGTTTCCGTTGGTGATAAAACGTTTGACGCCATGCAGATGCCACACGCCCTGATCATCGCCTTCGGCGGGTGGAATGGCTTTCAACTGAACGGACTGCAAATCGGAGCCGGAATCCGGTTCGGTGAGGATCATCGCGCCGGTAGCTTGACCGGAAGCCAGTGGCGGAATGTAAGTTTCCTTTTGCGCGTCACTGCCGAATTCTTCGATGGTTTCGCCAATATCCTGAAGTCCCACCAGATTCATCAGCGATGCGTCGGCGCGGGACACCATTTCCAGAACCGCAATCTTGATCACCTGCGGCATGTTCAGCCCGCCGTGTTTACGCGGCAGGGAAATGCCCATTAATTCGGCCCGCTGGAAATCGCGGAGATTTTCTTCCAACAGCGGATGATAGATCACCACACCGTTAGCTGCAGTGTTTCCTTCTTTATCAATCTGGCGGGCGCGATCGGCAATCGGCCCGGCGCAGAGTTCACCGGCCAGTTCACAAACGTTTAAATAATTCTCCCGCGCATCTTCCGCATTTTCCGGTGCGTATTCATTGGATTCAGCTGCGCTGTAATCCCCTTCGATAAGGTCGGACAATTCCTGCAGATTTACCCGGTCCAGGTTGAACAGAATGTCAGGATTGTCGGTAAAATAATTGGCCATGGCTCAATTCTTGGTTTTATAGGCTTTAATCATCATGGGGATGACCTCGTTCAAATCACCCACAATGCCATAATGTGCAATCTTAAAAATTGGTGCATTTGGGTCCGTATTTATGGCGATGATTTTTCCGGATTTATCCATCCCTGCGCGGTGCTGAATGGCGCCGGAAATTCCGCAGGCGATGTAGAGCTTCGGCCGGACGGTGGTTCCGGTCTGCCCCACCTGGTGATCCTTGCTGATGTAGCCGCTGTCCACCGCTGCCCGCGATGCGCCCACCATGCCGCCCAGCGTATCGGCCAGATTCCGGATGAGCTGAAAATTTTCTTTGCTGCCTACGCCGCTGCCGCCGGCGACGATGATGTCCGCAGCTTTCAGATTGATCTTACGATCACCGACGATGCGATCAATCACTTCATTGACAAATAAGGAGTCATCCAGCTCCGCAGTATAGGACTGAATAAGTCCTTTTCGTTTTTTGTCCGGGGTGCTGAGTTTGATCACCCCTTCCCGGACGGTGGCCATCTGAGGGCGGTGTTCCGGAGAGACGATCGTGGCGATGATGTTTCCGCCGAATGCCGGACGGATTTGATACAAAATGTTGCTGTAAGTCTTTTTGAGTCGTTTCTCTTCGTGATCGCCAATCTGCAGATCCGTACAGTCAGCGGTGAGGCCGGTCTTTAGCGTACTGGCTACCCGCGGTGCCAGATCGCGCCCGATTGGAGAAGCGCCGTACAGAACGATTTGCGGTTTGGTTTCCTTGATTACATCGGCCACAATTTTGGTAAAGGGAAGGGTAGCGTAAAATTCCAGGCGCGAATCTTCAGCTGCAATTAGAGTGTCACAGCCAAAGGAATGGATTTCCGGGGCAAAACGTTTGAGGTTTTTGTCACCTACAGCCAGGGCATCCACGGAAACACCCAGTTGATCGGCCAGTTCACGGGCTTTGCTCACCAGTTCCAGGCTTACGTCCGCTACCCGACCGTGGTCCAGTTCGATGTAAACCAGAATGTTATGTATATCAGCCAAAGGTGCGGTCCTCAATCAATTCGTCGAACAATTCCCGGATGCCCTGTTCGTTGGGCGGAACGTCCCGGGTTTCACTGGCAGCCAGAACGATACTGATCACTTTCTTTACTTTGGTGGGTGAACCGGCCAGGCCGATGGATTCGGGATCGGCCTTTAAATCTTCGGCCGTCCAGGTTTCAATCAGCAAATTCTTTTTACGATATTCGTCGAAAGTGCGGGTGATTTCCTCTTCCATGAGATCGGGACCGTAACTCCCGGCGACGGAGCCGCTTTCAACATCGTGTTTAATCTCCAGAAAGCTCTTGGCTTTTTTATACTTCATCATCCGTTTGGCGCCAAACGTGCGTGGTTTATTCGCCGAAGCGGTGACGGTGACCAAAAGCGGAAGTTTGGTTTTTACGGTCTCCACCACCCGGCCCAAAGCGCGGGTAAGCGTGATTTCTTTCCCCTTCATCTTTTGCACCGATTCCACGTAAGTCAGTTGATTCACGCCCAATTTTTCGGCCACTTGAGGGCCGATCTGGGCCGTGTCACCATCGATGGCCTGGCGTCCGCACAGGACCATATCCACATCGCCAAGTTTCTCCAACGCTTTTGCAAGAACGTAAGAAGTGGCCAGGGTATCGGCGCCGGCAAAGGCGCGGTCTGTGATCAGGACGGTTCGATCCGCGCCGCGATACAATGCTTCCCGCAAAATGTCCGCTGCCCGGGGCGGTCCCATGGTCATGACGGTCACGGCAGCGTCGTAACGTTCCTTCAGAGAAAGCGCCAGTTCCAGAGCGTTCAGGTCTTCGGGGTTAAAAACCGCCGGTAGTGCGGCCCGGTTCACGGTACCATTGGCTTTCATGGCTTCACCGGTGATATTGTGGGTGTCCGGGACTTGCTTGGCTAATACGACAAGATGGTAACGCATAAGTGCGCGGAACCTATTAGCATCAAAACATAATGTCCAAAATCTTTTTGGATGTCTTTATCCTGTTTTATTTGATACATATTGTTGGGACCAACGGTGAATAATTCCCCGATATTCGGGATTTGAAAACATCAGCAATAACGACATAGCTCTATATGTTGCGCGACATAATATCATTTTGATTGTGCTGATGAATGAGTCAGGTTAGAACCCACTCATCATCAATTAAATAATTACATAATTACCGAATCTCCCCTACTTTTCGGTCTGAATTTTGGATAAAAGTCTTGGATCAGTCGGAAATCCACAACCACAACAAACCGTCGTTTATCGGTCACTATAACCGCCTGGCGAAGATATATGATCTCTTCCTGGAACCGATTGTCGGTCATATTCGCCGGGACATGCGCACCTGGATTCTTGAACAGCATCCCAACTCCGTTCTGGATGTGTGTTGCGGAACCGGAAAACAACTGACTTATTTTCCGCCGGATTTTCCAATCTGGGGTGTGGACGGTTCCACCGCCATGCTGAACAAGGCTCGCAAACAGACCGATGGAAAATGTGTCCAGGGTGACGTGGCCGATCTCCCTTTTCCCAATCATTCTTTTGAAATGGCCTTGTCACAGTTTGCGCTTCACGAAAAAGATCGCGAGACGATAAAATCAGAATTAAAAGAAATCCACCGAGTGTTGAAGCCCAACGGCAAACTGGTGGTTCTTGATTTTGCGGCGATTCACACAAAGGGATGGTCCAACCGGTTCTTCCGCTGGGGAATCCGCCAGATTGAAAAACGGGCCGGTGATGAACATTTCGTCAATTACCAGGACTGGATGAAACGCGGTGGATTGCAAAATGTTTTAACGGAGGCCGGGTGGGCGATGGAATTTGAGAAGCGTTATTTCCGTGAAAACCTGGCCTGGATCGTTTTTAAACGAGGGGAAAATTGAGATGAATTTGATTACCTGGTTTCAAGGACTTCCAATTCCCGGGTTGATCCCGGTGATGAAGGGTTTTACCCAACTGGGGAATGAATCCTTTTATTTACTGGCGTTACCCATTTTATTCTGGTGCTGGAAAAAGGAGTGGGGACTGCCGTTGCTATTGCTCCTCTATGTTACTTTTGTTTTCAATACGTTAATGAAATTCGGATTTGCGCTTCCCCGGCCTCCGGAATCGTTATGGAAAGTTTCAGCTGATGGATTCGGTTTTCCCAGCGGACATGCTCAGATGGCCATGGCTTTATGGGGTTATTTAGGCTGGAAAACCGGACATCGGTTTTGGGCCGGCTTGATCATTTTTCTGATCGGACTATCGCGGATTGTGTTGGGTGTCCATTTCCCAACGGATGTTGCCGGTGGCTGGGCGCTTGGAGGAATCACTCTTGCCGTCATGATTTGGGCGGAGCGGAGAATGGAGGCCGCAGCGCTGGAATTTCCGCCGGTTCCGACGGCCTTTGTTTTGTTTTGGGTGGGAATTGTTGTTCCGGTTTTGATGCCTGATCCCACCGTATTGCGAGTGAGTGGATTTATTGCCGGACTGGGTCCCGGATTGATCCTGGAAGCGGCCTATCTGAAAATCCCGGTGAAAGCAAATAATGTACGGCAATTGTTGAAAGTTGTCATAGGCGTAGCCATTGCATTGGGATTGGAGATCGGTTTGAAAAAAGTATTCCCCGAAATGGAAGTTTTCACCTGGCTGCGCTACGGATTGATGGGCTTGTGGATTGGTTTAGGTGCGCCGTTGAGTTTCCGTATTTTAAGATTAGTGAATACCAGGGAAGAGTAGAGATGCAAAGCATTACGTCTCTCTACAAAATAAAAACCCCACAAAAGAGCGGGGTTGGTATCTAATTATTAAATCTTGTTCTAA
>CAZJWP010000072.1:7508-11145 GCA_964549745.1 uncultured bacterium
ATAAAAACCCCACAAAAGAGCGGGGTTGGTATCTAATTATTAAATCTTGTTCTAACCTGAATTATTCAGTTTAGGTTCTCCTAATCATACCATTTAGCCGCAAGATCATTCCAATTGGGATTATCTTTTTCAATTAACCGTATTTTCTTAATTCTTAACCAACCTTTAATTTGTTTTTCATATGCAATGGCTTTATCAACTTCATCAGTTTCAGCAAAATAAACCAATCTGTTTACATTATACCTTGCAGTAAATCCTTTGTTAATCTTTCTCTTGTGCTGCCAAACTCGGGCATAAATATCGTTTGTTATCCCTGTATAAAGGACCTTTGTTTTACTTGCCATTATATAGACGTAATAACTCTTTGCCATTGATGAAAACCTTACGGATCGTCGCTAATATTAAAATTGTCAATTCAAGAGTAGAGGTAAAATTATTTAATTATTGACAAGAAAATAGATAGTTGTCATTCTGATCCCGGCTTGGTGTTTAGCCAAGACGGGGAAGAATCTCTGACTTTTGTTTTTCCAAACAGTCACCCTTGAGATCCTTCTCCCGAATAAATTCGGGATCAGGATGACAAAGACAGAGGCAAGTTAGGTAAATAAAATTACTTTGAGTTACTTTTTAGCCTGAATTATTCATTAGACATGAATAATTCACCCTTCGGGCCAATTCCGCCGCGACGGGTTCGGGACTAACCTCCCGACATATTGTCGGGACCAACGGTGAATAAAACTATGAATTGCTATCCGGTTCATCATCAAGGCCGGAGCGCATTTTGATCAACTGGATCAATTCGTAGTGACTTTTAGTGGGTTGAAGATCGAAACTGGTTTGGGCTTCTTTTAAGGCCGCATCCCACCAGGATTTTTTAGTGTACACCAGGGATAGATTGTAATGCGCCTGCGCCAGCGATTCAAATTCCTCACGACTTAATTCCCGCGTATTATCCGGATAAAGTCGAATGACTTCCTTGAATTCCAGAATGGCTTCGCTGAGCAATCCTTTTTGTAAATACCAGTTTCCCAACTGTAAATGCCGTGCAGGATTATCTTTGCAACCGGCCAGCAAAACGACCAGCAAAAGAAGTCCGAACAGGCGAAAATGGAGTTTAATGGGTTGAATTTGGATAAACTTCATTGGTGTTCTCCATGGGAAATTTCACCGTCACCCTCTCTAAATGCAAGGATAAAATTTGTTTCACCAATTAGCCCGTCAAACGGGTAATGTCAATTCCGGTTGGTGCTCAGTCTTTCGCGGGTCACTAACCCAGAAAACAAGTAAAGACAGACCAACAAAAAGTGAAACGCCGATTGCAGCAAACAAAGTTTCGTAACTGACCCGGCTGACAAACACCCCCGCCAGCAAAATGGCGATAACAGTGAAAGGCGCCAGAAAAGATTCAACCAATGCGATATAAATCCGGATATCCCGCGTTCCGGCGAATTCGTAGGCCATGTTCATGGATGCGGGAAGAAAGGCGCCCTGACCGATTCCCAGAAAAACAAAGATCAAATAAACCCGGGTCATTGAAACGGCATTTAATGAAACCACAACTGCAGCCAGATAAGATACGACTGCCAGGATAAGAGCTGATTTGTGTCCCCAGCGATCACCGATAGCGCCGGCACCGAAACTTGCCAATCCGAAAGCAAACACCTGGATCATGGTAAACACACCTGCTTCGCTGATGGCGAAATGGAAACGTTCCTGTGCAAAAACAGCATAAAGACTTATGGCCGGGAAATTGGCTGTGATGAATATCCGGGTCAGAATATATCTCCGGAAATGGGTATGCGTTCGGATGATTTGCCGGATTTCCGACCAGACTTCCTTTAAGGTTCGAGTGGGTCGAACCTGTTTATCCGGATTCACGTGGAAACCAAGGAAAACCAATGTACCTACGATAATGGCGCCAAAAAGAATCCAGAATCCGACACCAAAATTGAGAGGAAAGGGAATGGTACCGTTAAATATTCTCTTGACCAATAAGCCCCCCAGGAAACCTCCCAGACTGTTCATCGCAAACGATACTCCGATAAAACGTCCGCGTGAAGAGCGATTTGTACTCGCATGAATAAATCCTGACCAGACCGGAATCACAAGCCCAATCGATAGTCCGTATAACACAAAGCAGGCATAGTAGGCAATCCAGGCGGATTCACCGGTAGGCGCCAGGACCGTAAAGATAAATGCCATAAAGAAGGCGGATGGCCAGATCAAAAGATGAAATCCAATGACGGTCAATTTTCGGTTGGGTGCATTGCGCGAAAGTCCCGCAGAAACCAATTGCGGCACAGCCATAAGAATCGAAAACACACCAGCTAAAGAAGCGATAATAGCGGAGGGCGCGCCCAATTCCGCCAGAAACAAGGGTATCAGTGCATAAGTGGAATGGAACGCAACTCCAAATCCCCAACTGAATTCATGTGTGCAATTGAAAAGCAGGTTTTGCCGGATTTGAGTAGGTGTATAATCAGTCAATGGCGGGTTGTTCACGGGTCAACAAAATTATAGCGGTTAAAAGAATGATTCCCCCGATTAACTGCCCGGCCGATAGTGGTCTGTGCCGCACAAAATAATCCAGAGCGACAGCAGAAAGCGGCCAGAACAGTTCGTATAAAGTGGTATGGGAAGCGGGTAAATGGTTTAGGCCGTAATAGTAGATAAACAGCGCCACCGTTCCGGTACTGAACACAATCAAAACCAGGAACATCCATTGACGACCGGTTATGGTGGCTATATCCATCAACGGGTAGAGTGAAGTCATTACAATAATTGCAATAATGGCCGTTACCGCTAATCGCATTGCGGTGACAACCGGAAAAGACAAACGTTTAAGTGCATGTTTTCCCAGCACGGTAGAACTGCCCCAACTGAAAGCGGCCAACAGAGCCAACAAAGCAGCAATCAACGTTTTATCGTCAGCGTTGGTAATCGGCTGTAAGCCGAACGTAACAAAATAGCCACCCACAAGAGCCAAAACAGCCAGTAATAAATAGCGTTTGGTAATCGGTTCTTTCAGGATCACCGCCGCCAGGGCGATGGCGAATAACGGCTGGAATTTCTGGAGCAGTACGACAATCGAAAGATCGATGTAATTCACATAGCTGAGTGCTTTGGTGTAGAAAAATGTGCCCATGAGCCCGCCAGCAATGCTGATCCAGAAGATAGAAACCCAGCCGCGCTGGTTCAGGTTACGGATTTCGGAAGCACCGCGAATGAGAAACGGTATCAGTAAAATAGCGCCGATCAGATGTTCAAATGTGACAATGACAATCGCCGGAAGGGTGAATAGTTCCTGTCTCAGAAATCCATCGAAACTCCAAAGGATTGCTGCAAAAATGACAGCCAGTGCCGGGAGGTATTTTTTCATACCAAAAAATTACGGTGAATGTAAGGGGAGTTGGAAAACGTTATTCAAAAGAACAGTGATATAGTTGAATTGTATAAAATAATATCACACACTTTATGGAAGTCTCGACCTGTGTTCCAGTAAGTTGGGGCTTTGGTAGACAGGTCAAACTTCCGTAAAGTTTACCAAAGGAAAAGGAAGTTTCATGACAAAGAAAGTGGTGGTTTTAGGCGCCGGTCTGGTGGGCAATGCCATTGCCAGAGATTTACATAAGGAATT
>CAZJWP010000073.1:0-11128 GCA_964549745.1 uncultured bacterium
CCAATCTCAATATTGCGCGTTTGAAGCGATCAAACGTATGGATGTGGGCGGGATCCTGGTAAACGATTCCACCGATTACCGGGTTGACCTCATGCAATTCGGTGGCGTGAAAAAGGGCGGATTGGGACGTGAAGGAATTCGTTTTGCCCTGGAAGAAATGACTGAACCTAAGGTGGTGTGTTTTAATTTATAGATTATTGAATAAAAAAAGGGCAGTGAAGAACTGCCCTTTTTTTGTTTTGTCGCTCAACTAATTTAATGTCCGACAATATGCAAGAATATCGGCCATTTCTTGGTCTGTTAATCCTTCATGAACCATACTAGGCATTACCGGGTTTGATCCGGGATTTCCCCAGTGGATCTTGTGAAAAACTTCCTGTGGATTATCGTTTGATAGCCAACCTATTCCCTGAACACCATCCTCACTTTCAAAATCGAAGGTGTTTCCATCTGCCCCATGACAAACCGCACAATTACTTGTATATAGTGTTGCACCGTTAACTGTATCACCATTTGAGGCATAAGTGGTCTCGTCAAGGTATTGATACACATCAAATGTTCCGTCAACAATAAACTTTGCCAGATTCATAACGTCATCATCGCTTAACACATTGGACAAATCATGATTCCCGCCTGCATCTTTAATGGCATCAAAAACATCTTTAGGATCCATGCTGGCTGCATCACTTACACCGGAAAAACCAGTGTAATGACTACCTGAGCTGTATCGACCATTTAGCCCAATATAGTCCCAACCGTGGCATTCTTTACAGCGCCATGTAGTTGAACCTGTGCGAGTATTGTTACTTTGGGTACTCCATATTGGATCAAAGTCACTTGTGGGTTCGGTGCCGCCATTTACTTTCCACCATTTGTCGTATAATTGTCCACCTGCGACAATATCTGCGGTATCCCATTTGCCATCAATATAATGAGATGTGGATTTGTTGTCTTCACAGCTTGTAGCGACAAGCAGGAGACCCGAACATAGGGCTAAAACAATTCGGTTTATCTTCATTATTACCTCTTCTTCTCTAAATGATTATGTTTTGTCTTAACGTCTTATCTGTATCGATTAATCTGCACTTCTTGTTTTTACCCCCATAAACAAGACAAGAATATACTATTATCTTTATTTATTTGGGTAACATCTTTTTTTTTAACACTATGGCATGGATTTCGTGATAGGACCGTATCTTTATGACCTGGTAGGCGATGATCCCGATAGATCGTGAAACCGCTGACTATCCCGGCTTTATAAACGTCGAGACACTCTGACCAACTGAGTTAATCGCCCAAAATCGGAGCCGAATTTACTTCGCTGTCTTCGTCTTCTTCGCTGCTTTCTTCTTTATATTGGCGGTTACTTCAGGAACAGCCACTTCAATCACCTCCATAATTTCCTTGGCAAAGTGAAAAGTCAGATCCTTCTTGATGTGCTCCGGAATTTCTTCCAGATCTTTCCGATTGTGATCCGGTAAAATAATGGTCCGGATTCCTGCCCGATGTGCCGCCGTGACTTTTTCTTTCACACCGCCGATGGGAAGTACATTCCCGCGCAAAGTGATTTCCCCGGTCATGGCGACATTGTCTTTCACCGGATGTCCGGTCAACAGCGATACCATAGCTGTGTACATACTTACACCGGCAGAAGGTCCGTCCTTGGGAATCGCACCGGCGGGAACATGGACGTGAATATCGGTTTTTTCGTTGAAATCTTCGGGAATTCCGAGAATATCCGTATGCGATCGCACATAGGACAGTGCAGCCGTTGCCGATTCTTTCATCACATCACCTAACTGCCCGGTTAAAGTCAGTCGACCTTTACCCGGCATGCGTGATGCTTCAATGAATAAAATGTCACCCCCGGCAGCCGTCCAGGCCAAACCGGTAACCACACCGGGTTTCTCCGTTCTTTCGGCAATTTCCGAATAGAAACGCGGTGCACCCAAATATTCATTTACTTTATTCTTCGTGACGCGAACCTTTTTACTTTTACTTTCTACAATATTCCGTGCGACCTTGCGGAGAACATTGGCGATCTCACGTTCAAGATTACGCACACCGGCTTCTCTTGTATAAGAACGGATCAATTCTTTCAGTGCATCTTCCTGAATAGTCACATCAGATTTTTTGAGTCCGTTTTCTTCGACTTGTTTCGGGACCAGATGACGCTTGGCGATGTGAATTTTTTCATCTTCGATATAGCCGCTGAAATCCAGGATTTCCATTCGATCCCGAAGTGCCGGCGGAATCGCATCGCGATAATTCGCGGTAGAAATAAACATCACATTGCTAAGATCGAAGTCCACTTCCAGGTAATGATCGCTGAAGGAATAGTTTTGCTCCGGATCCAAAACCTCTAACATGGCCGAAGACGGATCACCGCGAAAATCGGATCCCAGTTTGTCAATTTCATCTAACATAAATACCGGATTATTTGTACCGGCCTTTTTAATGGACTGAATAATCCGTCCCGGCAGGGCTCCGATGTACGTCCGCCGGTGACCACGAATTTCCGCTTCGTCCCGGACACCGCCTAAAGATATCCGAACAAACTCACGACCCATGGCTCGTGCAATTGATTTACCCAGTGAAGTTTTCCCAACTCCGGGAGGCCCGGCAAAACACAGGATCGGACCGCGGACCACTTTGCCCGGATCACGTTTTTGTTTTAAATCGCGAACCGCCAGATATTCCAGAACGCGCTCTTTTACCTTTTCCAATCCGTAGTGATCATTGTCCAAAATCCGGTGTGCTTCCTTGACATCAATTCTGTCCTTTGTGGATTTAGACCAGGGCAGGTCAGCCAGCCACTCTATATAGGTGCGGGATACGGAATATTCCGGGGACTGGGTCGGTATTTTGGAAAGCCGATCCAGTTCTTTCATAGCAACATTCCTGGCTTCATCGGGAAGTTTGGCTTTCTTTACTTTTTCTTCAAGCTCCTTCAACTCAACCGTGCCTTCGTCTTCACCCAATTCCCGCTTGATGGCTTTCATCTGTTCCCGCAAATAATATTCACGCTGTGATTTGGCAATCTCATCCTGAACTTCGGTCTGGATCTCTTCGCCGAGCTTGATCCGCTGAATTTCACGAGTGAGAATCGAAATTGCCATTTCGACCCGTTTTTTCACATCCATTTCTTCCAGGGTGGACTGTTTTTCCTTATTGCTTACCGTGACCAGTGAAATAGCACGATCAGCCAGACGAGACGGTTTTTGAATGTTGGAAAGCATCCCGGAATGTTCTTCCGTCAGGTTCGGAGCGACTTGGACCAATTCTGTAAAAGTCTGACGCAGATTGTTCATCAAGGCATCCAGTTCCAGATCATCTTCCGCATCTTCAGTCTCGATCGGACGTACGATAGCGCGGTGATAGGGTTCATCCGAAATGTATTTCAGGATCTTAACCCGGCGTACTCCCTGAACAATAGCGGATTTACTGTTGTCAGGCATATCGAACACTTTAAGGACAACCGCCAGTGTACCATATTCATACAAGTCATTCGTGGTTGGATCTTCGATCGATCCGTCTTCCTGGGCCACCACTACGATTTGCTTGGATTTTGTATCAATATCCTTGATCAGTTTCAGGGATTTTTCACGGCCGATATAGATGGGGATGACCTGTTGCGGAAATAGAACCGTATTCCGCAAGGGCATCACTGGAAAGGACATTTTTTCTTCAACACGTTCAATTTCTTTTTTCGGGTCGCTCATGGTTTACCTTATTTTTTCAGCTTGGTGCTCAAAGATGGTGCCAGGAAACGAAACCTGTGAACTTGTCACGCAGTCCCCCGGTTCTCTGTTGATATGGCATGTTACTTGATAGTTCAATTAATTCGCAAAGCTCACGGAATTGATGAAATTTCGGAATTCATTCCGATGTCCGTCCACTGTTTTCGCGGGACCGGTCATTTTAAAATAATAGGGGCCCTCCGGTGATACGACAATGGCTGCCAGCATACCATAACCCGGTTTGTCCATTGGTGTGCCCCCCATTCCCATCACCATGGATGAAGCAGCATAGGTTCCTTTTACACTCACCAGCGTCACCGGCATTCCGCTAACGGTAAACGTTTCTTTTTGCGCATGCGATGCCGAAACGCTTCCGTCAGGCTGTTTGAATTGCCCGTACCAGCGATCCAGATTTTGGTCCACGCTTCCACCGATACGATCGAATATCGCCAATTCGGCGTTCTCCGTATCACCGCTTAAAGCCGGAAGGCTGTATTGAGCCAAACGCATGGACGATGCAGGTGCCTCTTCTTTCCAACTAGTGGGAATGGTAATATTCAAATTCCCCATATTGCCGCGTCCGTTGCCTCTTACCGGAGGAGGAGGTGTCATATTCGGATTTGCCGTATTTCCGCGTGGTTCCGGTGTTCCCATCGTTGCCTTATTACTCATGACCGGCGCCGGTTCCTGATTGGCTGAACCCCATTCAAACGACAGGGCCACCAGTAAAATTCCTACGACTACTGCCGCCCCCAGGATTATCGCTTTGTCTTTACTCATTTGGTCTCCTCAATATGAATTCCGGAAAGCCGGGCTTGTTCATCCGCATGGTATGAACTCCGAACCAATGGTCCCGATTCCACAACCTTAAAGCCCATTTCAAGTCCCCGGATTTTGTAGTTTTGAAATTCGTCCCGTTCCACATAACGTGCCACGGGTAAATGATTTTTTGTGGGTTGTAAATATTGGCCGATAGTAAAAATCCGTACGCCAAGATCGGCGATTGTTTGCATCACCCCCAATACCTCATCAGGCGTTTCACCAAGCCCCACCATCAAACCGGTTTTGGTTTTTAACCCGTATTTTACTGACGCTTTCAATACATTCAGACTGCGTTGCCAGTTGGCCTGGGCACGAACCTTCCGGCTGATTCGTTCCACACATTCAACATTGTGACTAAAAATCTCCGGTTCCGCATCGAACACCGTTCGTAACGAATCCGAATTTCCCTGAAAATCAGGGGTCAGCACTTCCACTGTACAATCCGGAACTGTCCGGTGAATTTGCTGAATCGTTTCCGCCCAAATTTTGGCACCGAAATCCGGTTTCAGATCATCCCGGTCCACCGATGTGATCACCACATGCCGAAGCCCTAACTGCTTCACAGCCTGGGCAGTACGGACCGGTTCCAGCGGATCATTCCAGCTCGGCCGGCCGGTATTTACTGAACAAAATCCGCAGGAGCGGGTGCACGTGTCTCCCAAAATCATAATGGTTGCTGTCCGCCGGTTCCAACACTCGTAAATGTTGGGACACCGCGCTTCTTCGCATACCGTATGCAGATTCCCATTCTGGACGATCCGGTTCACATCGCGGTAATCATCTCCGCGCTCAAACCTGATTTTGGGTTTGGCGGCCTGAATAGGGGTCAGTTCACTCATTGTAAGTGGAATTGTTTATGATTTGAAAGGGGCCTTTCCCCGTCAGAAAATTGGAGATATTCATAAGGTGTGACTGAAATAGCCTTCGATTGTGATTTCCCTGTGCAAGGGCCTTATACTCATGTGGAATTTAGGTTGTTTCCTGCTAATCGGATACGTCCCAACATTATCTATTCATTCTTTATTCCGGCGGCGGCCACAATCTGGCTGTTTTTAACTCGAATTGCCTTCATAAAAACAACGCGATCCATTCCACCGTAACTGATCTCACCCGGAAATACAATATTCACTCCGGTGCACTCCAAAATTTCCGAATAAACAGAAAACGACAATTAATGAACGATACTTCACGATTTCCTCCCGCTGAATTACATTCTATTCAACATGCAAAACTGTGTAAGATTGTCACGTATTATTAATTTCGATGAATGATCATACAATTTACTTAAAATAATTTTTCCAAATCTATCCCTTCCAGATCCTGGTGAACTTTGTTTATAAATCGGCTTCCACCTGCACCGTCAATCAGACGATGATCAAAACCCAGTGAAAGAATCATCATGGAACGAATTCCGATTAGGTCATTGCCGTTTGCTTCAATGACCACCGGTCGTTTTGTGATCGTACCCACACCCAAAATTCCCACATTCGGTTGATTGATGATCGGTGTTCCCATTTGCACCTTAAACACGCCAAAATTCGTCACGGAAAAAGTGGATCCCTGTAATTCATCGGGACTGATCTGTTTGTTACGGGTCCTGACCGCTAAGTCAGTCACACGGCGGCACAATCCCAGGAAATTCAGTTCTTCTGCTCTGGGAATGACCGGCACCATCAGGCCGTTGTCGACAGCCACGGCCATCCCAAGATTCACGTTGGGATGGTAGTGGATTTCTTCTCCAACCACACTGGCGTTCATTTCCGGAAATTCCTGCAACGCTGAAATGACCGCCTTCAGGACAAAGGGCGTTACGGTCAGTGAAAAACCTTCTTTCGCTTTGAATGCCGGACCTTCTTTCTGGATGTATTCCATAATAGCGGTCATATCCACTTCCGCCGTTACGTAAACGTGAGCGGCGGTGTCTACGCTGGTTCGCATGTGTTCAGCGATCCTTTTTCGAATATGGTCCATTTCCACAACCCGTGACGACAAACTTGCAGTCGGAGGTGTGTAAACGGAAACTGAGGACGGAACCGGAGCAGCTTTTTTTGCCGGCATTGATTCAAGGAAACTCAAAATATCATGCTTGGTTACACGTCCGCCGCGACCGGATCCCGGAATGGATTCCAGTACATTCATGTCCAGGTTTTTCTCGGCGGCGATTTTTAACACAACCGGAGTATAAAACCGTTTCCCGGTCTTTTCTCTCAGTGGTTGGGACTTGGGTAAATCTTGTTTTTTAGGCTGAACCGGCTGCTGTGGTTTGAATGCCTCAGTAGGCTTTTTTTCTGCCTTTGTGGGTTCTTTCCGTGCTTCTGTAGTGACTGCCGCATTCGCATCGGTTTCCATCCGGGCAATGGGAATGCCCACTTCCACTACGTCGTTGACCTGAGACAAAATTTCGGTGATCACACCCGATTGCGGTGATGGAATTTCCGAGTCGACTTTGTCAGTTCCAATCTCAAGAAGAATTTCATCCTTGGCCACGGAATCACCCGTTTTTTTACGCCATTCCAGAATTGTGCCTTCGGTGATCGATTCCCCCATTTTTGGCATAACGATATCCACGATCATGATCAATACTCCAGTAAATCGGTGATGGCGTTTTGGATATCGGCGGTCTGCGGCAGCACCTCCGATTCCAAATACCAGTTGAACGGAATTGGTAAATCTTTTGCACCCACACGCTTCACCGGACCATCCAGGTATTCAAAACATTCGTCAGCGATGCGGGCGCCGATTTCAGCGCCGATACCGCCGGTGAGACTGTCCTCGTGAACGACCAGAACTTTCCCGGTTTTTTGGACGGATGCTTTGACCGTGTCCATATCCATCGGCACCAAAGTCCGCAAATCAATGATCTCAATTTGTCCCGGTTCGATTTCAGCGGCATTCACCGCTTCTTTGGTCTTCTGTACCATGGCGCCCCAGGTGATAACAGTCAGCGTGTCGCCGGATGCCACCACATCGGCTCGCCCGAATGCCAGAACGTAATCCTCATCCGGTTCCGGTGTGGCCGCATAACCCTGGCGATACAGTCCTTTGTGTTCCAGGAACATGACCGGATCATCCATGCGGCACGCCATTTTCAGCAAACCTTTCGCGTCCGCTGCATTGGAAGGATAAACAATGGCCAATCCGGGAATGTGAAAGAAGGTCGCGTCGATGGATTGGCTGTGGCAAAGCGCGCCGTGAATATAACCGCCCACCGGAACGCGGATCACCATGGGGCAGCTGAACGCATTGTTGGACCGGTAACGAATCGTGGCGACCTCGTTTCGGATTTGCATCATGGCCGTCCAGATATAATCCCCAAACTGGATTTCCACCACCGGTTTGTAACCGCGGGTGGCCAGGCCGGTTGCGGTACCGATGATTGAAGATTCCGCTAACGGCGAGTTGAAGACGCGCTCTTTCCCGAATTCGGTGGACAGTCCTTTGGTTGCGGTAAATACACCGCCCTTTGGGTCGGCCACATCCTCACCGTAGATCACCATTTTTGGATTCTGTGCCAGCTCTTCCTTTAAGGCGTGGTTGATGGCATCCACAATCACAATTTTATCGGCAATCGGCGTGTAGTCTGCTTTTCCTTCCGGCTGATTAGGCGAAAACAGGAAATCGTTCACGGTTTCAGGGTCGGGATGCTCCTGTTCATCGGCCCAGTCCGCGGCATTATCTACAGCAGTTTTGATTTCAACCTTGATCTTGTCCAGAGCTTTTTGGGTGAATTGTTCATTTTTAATGCACAATTGCTCAAAGCGATGGATGGGATCTTTCGACCGGTCCGCCTCCAATTCTTTTTTGGGCCGGTATTTCCGCTGATCATCGGAAGACGAATGGGGCAGCAACCGAACTACATGCGAAACGATCAATGCCGGGCCCTTTCCTTTCCGTGCGCGATTTACCGCTTCCTGAAAGGCCATATGCGTTTCAAAGAAGTCTGTCCCGTCCACATCGTACCGGGCAAGATTGGTGTAACCGGCCACCATGGAATAAACCGATGCACCGGATGTTTGCTCGGAAATGTGTACGGAAATGGCGTAGTCATTATCTTCCACATGAAAGATCACGGGCAGCTTGTCGCGACTGGCCCAATTCAGCGCTTCATGAAAATCACCCTGACTGGTTGTGCCCTCGCCGCTGGAGACATAAACCACTTCTTTGGTTTCATCCTTCCGGCAACCAATGGCACAACCCACGGCTTGCAAAAACTGGGTGCCGGTGGGACTGGATTGGGTCACGATCCGAAGTTTTTTATGCCCATAATGCTGAGGCATCTGGCGTCCGCCGGAATTGGGGTCATCTTTTCGTGCCAGAAAACTGAGCAACTGCTCTTTGGGTGTCATGCCCAATCCCAGGCAAAATGCCGCATCGCGATAGTAAGGATAGGCCCAGTCTTCGCCGGGACGAAGCACCTTCGCCGCCGCTAATTGTGCCGCTTCATGTCCGGAAGTTCCAATATGGAAAAAGCTTTTCCCCTGCTTTAAAAGGATCAGCATTTTCTCGTCCAAATTCCGGGCGGTTACCATCGTGCGGTAAATCGATTCCAAATCCTTTTTCGTAAATCCATGCAATCGTGCCATGCTCACTCCTCAACTTTCACCGGGTTGAAACATTGTTCAAATGCTTCAACCAATACTTTTTTCACTGAATCCATTGAAGGTGCGTTGCCCAGCACCTTTTCCATGGATGTTACGCCATATTCCAAAATTCCACAGGGAATGATCCCGTCGTAATAACTCAGGTCCGGGTTCACATTCAGCGCCAGACCGTGCATTGTCACCCATCGCGAAAGCCGAACACCGAGTGCAGCAATCTTCTCATCGTCCACCCAAACTCCGGTCAATCCTTGTTTGCGTCCGGCTTCAATGCCAAAGACGGCCAATGTTTGTATGATCGCTTCTTCCAAAGTCCGCATATACCAACTGACGCTGGTGCGATAATGGTGCAGATCAAAGATTGGATAGCCCACCAGTTGCCCCGGACCGTGGAAGGTCACATCACCGCCCCGTTCTACGGCAAAAGTCTTCACATCCGAAGGGTGATTTTGGAGGATGTGATTTTGATCGGCGTTCTTCCCCAAAGTGTAGACCGGTTCATGTTCGACCAGAAGCAGCGTATCTTGTTCGGTTCCGGCAATAACCTTTTGCTGCAGTTCTTTTTGTAAATCCCAGACCGATTGGTAATCGGCAAAACCAAGGTCTTTAACGGTAATTCCATGCTTAACAGACATTTTTTTGAATATCCATTACAGATTGACGAATGTCCAATGCCGAAGTTGAACATTGATCAATTCCACCATGTTACTGCGGTGATTTAAGTTCAATTTTTTATTTCCGTTTCTTCAAATTTTCCTTAGCGGTTTTTGAACTCTTGACAAAAATAGCTATGAGTTCATCACATTCATTTAATGCCCAGGATAAATTCTCTTCAGATTTAGATAATTTTGATTCGTGAATTATTTTTAAACAAACAAAAGACTCACGCAATTCCTTTAAGATAATCTTTATCTTATGAATAAAGTCCTTTCTGGATTCAGCAGCTTGAGCTTCCCCATAGTTCAACGCTGGTGAAGTACCAGATCGAATTAATTGTCCTGACAAATGTAGACCTGCTCTTGATTGTGACATCGTATTTGCAATCTCAAGAATTCGTACCGAAAAATCGACAAGTCTTTTCTCTAAATCGAAGTTTTTCATATCCGACTCCTTTATACATGTAAATGACACAGAAAACTATTACAAATATCATTTTGTACTATTGAATTCATATCACGAAAATGTTAATAGCCTTATTCATATCGGCAACAACTTCTAACATCCTTATTCCTTGTTGGTTATTCATTATTCTCCATTTTTTTCTTTCGTATCACGAGGGTCATAAGATTCTATAAAATCTATATATTCTTTGGGCGATCCAAATCGTTCACTAATAAAATCCAGATCACACATTTTTCCGTCTCTTTTACCAATGCAATCCAGATAGTTTGAATAAGTCCAGTCTTCAGGATTATTAACCAATCCGGCGAAAACCGGATTCGTATGGATATACCAAATTAAATGTGTCAAATATGCTTCATTGGTAATTGGAATCTTTTTAGGCCGTCCTTGAAATAGGGTCCCGGTTCGATTTTGCTGAATGTTGACAGCCTGAGTATATCCAACGAATATCTTCTGCAACCATTTTGAGATACTTATTTTACTATCTTGTCGAACTAAAAAATGATAATGATTTGGCATGAGACAATACGCGATGATATCAATTCCATATTGCTCAAATGTATTCTTCATTTTCTCCAATAAATAGATATAATTCCCTTCATAGAAGAAGATCCGGCCACGGTTCCATCCGCGGTTATAAATATGGTAAAAATGTCCCTGAACGTAGTTCATTCATCTACCAATACTATCAAACTTTACGGAAGTCTCAAACTTCCGTAAAGTCATAAGCCCTATTAGATGTGAAGCATCCATCTTCACTTAAACCTTGTATCTTCGCCCTTAAAACTTTTCATGTAAATGACACAGAAAACTATTACAAATATCATTTTGTACTATTGAATTCAT
>CAZJWP010000074.1:0-10949 GCA_964549745.1 uncultured bacterium
CCCGTGTTCTCATCGATTTCACCTGATACGGGAGCCTATATAAATAATAAAGAAATCGGGTGGACACTTTCTGAAACTCTGACCCAGGCCACATTAACATTTACGCGCTTATCCGGACCGGGAACAACGGTTGCCGCAGCATTGACCGGAACCGAGTTGGAAGCTGGGACCCGGAATTCGGCGGAGATTACCAACACGACGGATCTAAACCTGGTCGACGGCACGGTCTATCGCATGAATCTTACCGGGGTTGATTCAGCCGGCAATACGGGTTCAACCCTGGTGGGGAATATTCACTATGATACGTCAGGACCAACGACTGAACTGACATACGATCGATATTTTGCCAGCGCTGGAATGACTGTGGCTATTACAGCAACATTCAATGAGCGTATCTTACCTGTACCATTAATCACAGTTGATTTTCAGGGAACCGGTCAGGATCTGACAAATCAGGCCATGACTATTGGAGCTGATTCAACGATCTGGACATATAATGCTGCAATGCCGACCGGAACAGCCAATGATGGTATTGCAAGCGTGACTATTTCTGCCACTGATCTGGCTTTAAATACGCTACAATTGGATGATACGGCCAATAGGGACACTTTGTTTGTTGATAATTCACCTCCATCAGTCACCTATAGTTATGAAAATCTTTCTCAATCCAATTTGACGGACGAAGGAATGGGGGCCGATAATATTCGTGTTACCGCTGCCTTTAGTGAAGTAACAAAAAGCAGTCCTGCGCCAACCCTATCCGTTCAGTATCCGGATTCAACGGTGACGGGTATTGTTAATTCAGGTACGACCGGCGATTCGGTCTGGACATTTGATATAACGCTTCGATCGGATATTACCACAGAATCCTATTTAAAGATGAGTACGACAGCACAGGACCTGGCCGGTAACGCCATTTCCACGGCAATAAACGATAGCATTTTCTTCATGGATAGTAATAGCCCGGCAGCATTTAATACGGGTGAAATTACATCGACAGGATTGAATCAGATTCCAGGTTGGATTAACGGAAAAACGGGTAATTTAGCTATCGATGTACCCATTACGTCCTCGGATGGGACCTTGCTTCTGGGCGGAGAAGTGGATATTCAAACATCTATTCCGGCACGGATGGGACCTGACACCTGGGTCACTGTTGGAACTGCAGACAGTATCACTCAGTCCGGTACGATCATTGCATCAAGGTCCATGACAGAACTGGATGCTGCTTTTGGTAGTTTGGGCTCGCCTATCGTTATCGCGCAAGGCGATACATTGTATTTCCGAGCAATACTTACTGACCGAGCTGGAAATTCCACTAACGGAGCGACATCAAGTCGATCCATGGTCTATGATATTCAGAAACCTGCTGTTGGAACAATTACCGGTGGAAATATTGTTACTCAGGATTCTCTTGTATCAACCGATTCCCTGAATGTCACATGGAGTGCCTTTACGGATCCGACCCCCTCCACAGCATCCGGAACGGCATTTTATAAAGTAGCCGTCGAAAAAATTGGAGATGCCGCCATCAATACATTCATGGATTGGGATTCGGTAGGCGTAGGTGATACAGTGGGTCGTTATTTGCTTCCCCTGGAACACAATAAGTATTACCGTTTTCATATAAAAGCTTATGATTTTGCCGGAAATATTTCCGATACGCTGGCTTCCGATTCGATCAAACGTGTGAATTCAGCCCCGGTGATTGTTCCTGTGGATACCCAATATGTAGATGAAGATATACCATTAACAGTTCAACTCCATGCGACAGATGTGGATACGGCAACTATACTTGGGGATACGTTGCATTTCTATCTTCCTGCTTATCTGGCAGGATTACCCTGGGATAACTGGGAGATAAATGAACAAACAGGATTATTTACATGGGACACACCGGCTCAACAAGACACGGGTGCCTGGACAATTCAATATTTTGTTGATGATGAATGGGGATTTACGGATTCATCCAGTATTGTTGTCATGGTTGTTTCAGTGAATGATACTCCGGTAGTTGTCATTCCGCCCCCTGCCAACGAAGTTTCTTTTGTTGAAGACCACACCGATACGGTTAAAATGGATCTTACACCCTATGCCTCCGATGTGGATAACGATTCCACGCAACTGTCCTGGCAGGCGGTGATATTGGATACAGCCAACATTGACGGCTATCCACTTGGGATTGTGATTCCGGGACCGGGGAGTAATCCCGGATTTGTGGCCGATCTCCGAAGACAATATTCCGGGAGTCTCAATTTGAAAAAGCTTTCATCAAAAGCTTTGGGAAACTATGGTATGGCGATGCCTTTTGCGCAGAAAGTGACCGTGACAATAGATACATTGGGCGGCAGCACATTTGTCACTTTTGATAGTGATACCAATTATTATGGATTAAACCACAAGATCTTGTTTTATGTAAGCGATCCTAAAGGTGCAACGGCAATGGACACGGTTTTTCTGGATATTACCCCGGCTAATGATCCACCGGTCATTGCCGCTATTCCGGATACATCGATCAATGAGAACGATTCACTTTATCTCGATTTTGCCAACTGGGTAACGGATGTGGACGATACAAGTCTGACATTTACAATTTCAGCTATGACGAATGCGGAGAAAATGACTTTAACACCCGCCACGTACACCTCTTATGGATATGGTGATTCGGTTAAGTTACTTCCACAATCACTTTGGTCCGATTCGTCCCGGATTCAGGTTGTGGTAACTGACAATCAATCGGCCTCCGATACAGCCACTTTCACCCTGGATATTATTCGTGTTCCGCGTCCCGCAATAGGGATTGCCATTGTTCAAAACAATGCATTCACAAATTATTATGATGTTGTGGTGACCGATTCCGCTGAAAAGGTTATATCACTCAGTTTACGAGTTCAGGATGAACCGGTCAATCTGGATACGGTTGGCTTTTATACATACACAGGACATTACCGCTTTCAATCTGCCGGTACTTATACCTTCCGGGTGAATGCACAGGGTATAGTTGGCGATACATCGATTAGTCGCAATTTGGGTCTCACACTTGCAAAAGTAATGGAGTCCTGGTCCGGTGGAAGCGCCAATGGCAAATTGCGGATTGAAGGTGACCCGGGCACAGTTGCATTCGATCAATCGATTGCGATTTATGATTCATCGATGATTCGACAATCTTTGGCATTTGAATCACCCTATAAAATTGGAGACTCCGGGAATTCGTTGGAAAAACCGATTGTAGTCTCACTTGAAACCCAGGACGAAAATCTAGCCATTTACTACAGCATGAACGGTATTGGATGGAAAGAATTACCCTCCCTGTACGAAAGCGGTACCGTGGAAGCTTGGACAGATAAATTCGGATATTTTAAACTGGGTGTAAAAACAATCACCGTTCCTGGTTTGACCCGCATATCCAATAGTTATCCAAATCCATTCAACCCCGTCACAACTATCGTATACGATGTGGGTTTCACCGATGGTCCAAATCAGAAAATTCGCATTGAGGTTTTCAATATTTTAGGTCAGCATGTCCGCACATTGAATACCGGTCATCAATCAATAGGAGAATATCGTATTCAATGGAATGGTCGTGATGATTTTGGTAAGTCCGTATCATCGGGAATCTATTTCATTCGCTTGCAAAGCGATGCAGGTCGCATCAAAACTCGGAAAGTGATGTTGTTGCGATGAAGCGCCTATTGCTATTACTTGTTTCAACCGGGTTAATTCTGGTCGTCGGATGCCGGAAACAGATTTCCGCCACCGAAGTGGATATGACCAATTATGGTTGGGAACTATACGATCAGGGTAATTATTCGGAAAGTAACACCTGGTTCATGAATGCTGTGGAAACTGACTCTGCGTACAAGGACGGATACAATGGTTTGGGCTGGACATTCGGAAAATTGATGGAATTGGATTCCAGCATCAATTATTTTGCCAAAGGATTGCCATTTACTCAGGATCCGAATATTCTTGCCGATACAAAAAGAGAAATATGGGCCGGATTATGCTTTGCTAACAATGCTTTGGGGGATGACAGTAGCGCGGTAATCTGGGGTGATTCATTAATCGCTGAAATTGCGAATTTGACACCGCCAACCTGGTCCTTCTCACGTGACACCACCTTAAATTATCTGGATGTTCATCTGGCATTGGCCATGTCAGAATTTGCAATAGGACACTTTGGTCCATCGTTGAGTCATGTCCAGTTTATTGTTACAGATCTGAATTCATCGGCAACATTCACAGCGGATACGTTGACAGTTTTAGGCCGTCGTTCGATTGCGGATGAAATTGAAACGCTCCGCGACATTTTAGCTACGCCCTGACTTGTTTCCCAATCCCACGATAAATGACAAGAAATGGATGGATGAAGCATTCCGTTTAGCGGAAAAAGCTTTTTCCCTGGGAGAAATTCCGGTCGGAGCCGTGGTTGTTCAGTTGGGGGAATCAGAGCGCATTATTGGTCGCGGCTACAATCAGCGGGAGCGACTAAAGGATCCGACGGCACACGCAGAAATATTAGCCATCACCGCCGCAGCGAATACAAAAGGCGATTGGCGGCTTAATGATTGTGTCCTTTACGTAACCAAAGAGCCTTGTCCCATGTGTGCCGGAGCGATCGTAAACAGCCGGCTCAGCGGTGTAGTGTTTGGATGTTACGATCCGGAAAAGGGATGTTGTGGTTCTTTATATCAGCTTCCGAATGACCCGCGTTTTGGTGCTTCTACGTTTATTCGTGGCGGTGTGGAGGAAGCCCGGGCGCTGGGATTGATTCAGGACTTTTTTCAGTCGAAGCGAAAAGCGTAAGTTTGCCGCGCTTTTTAGGGTACTATATTTACACATTTGGAGAGATGGCAGAGCCTGGTTGAATGCGCCGCACTCGAAATGCGGTGTCCGATTTTTCGGACCGGGGGTTCGAATCCCTCTCTCTCCGCCAAACTGCGCAGGGCCTTCGTTTGACAGGCACTGCGGTCCGATTGTCACTCAATATTAGAAATATAAATACCTATTCTGTCATTCTGATCCCGGCTTGGCGTTTTGCCAAGACGGGGAATAATCTCTGACTTTTGTTTATTCAAATAACAACTCTTGAGATCCTTCTCCCGAATAAATTCTGGATCAGGATGACGATGAAAAGTGCGTAATTATTAAAAGAATAGATGGAATTAGTACTCTTTTTGTGCAACACTCCGTAAGTTTGCTCAAACCAATTAACAAAAAATGAAAATCGCGATTATCGGAGGAACCGGATTCATCGGTCAGACACTGACGGATGAATTACTTCAGAAAGGACACTCCGTAAAAGTGCTGGTTCGGCCGGGAAGCGAAAGCAAATTAGCCCTCCATCCCGGTATTGACATTATTGTGGGAACCCTTCAGCAACCGGACCAAATTTATGCCTGTTTAGAAAAAGCAGACGTACTTGTGTACTGCGCAGGTCTGATTCGGGAATTTCCGCAAAAAGGAGTCACCTTCGACTTTGTGCATCACCAGGCAGTAAAAACGACAATTGAAAAAGCTGACCAGGCTCATGTGAAGCAATATATCTTGATCAGTGCTAACGGGGTAAAGGTAAAGGGTACAGCCTATCAACGGAGCAAAATCCTTGGAGAGGAAAGTCTTCGAAATTCTACCCTGGATTGGACGATCATCAGACCGTCGTTTATTTTTGGCCCGTCCAAAGGGACAGAAGACCTTGCATCACGCTTATATCGTCAGCTTGTAAAGTTGCCTATCCCGGTTCCGGCGTTTTTCCGAGGCATATACTTCCGGAAAGCCGGTCAATTTGGTATGTCTCCCGTATACATTGATGATGTTGCCAAGGTCATTGTCGAAATCACGGAATTTGGTGATGGTTTCTCCGGAAAAACGCTAACACTTGGGGGACCGGAATCCCTGACCTGGAATCAGATTATTCAAAGGATCGCTGAATCGACCGGAAAGAAGAAGTGGTTGTTCCCGGTACCGGTCTGGTTACTCTGGCCTTTCCTGATTTTATTTGACCGTTTTTCCTGGTTTCCAATCACGCGTGATCAGTTGACAATGTTATTGGAAGGGAATGAAGCTGATTCTACGGACCTTTTTGAAAAGTTGAACATAAAACCAATTCGACTCGATAAAACTTCACTCAAGTACCTGATAAGAGCATAGACACAAAAAAATGAAAATAGAATTATACTATTTTGAAGGTTGTCCCACTTACCAACAAACAAGAATAAATCTGGAAAAAGCGTTAAATCAACTAGGCATCGAAGCTGACATAGCAATGATATTAGTAGAATCTCCGGAACATGCAGAACAATTACGATTCCAGGGTTCGCCCTCCATCTGTATTGATGGGAATGACATGGATAGAAAGGATGAACCGGCACTGTTTGGATGTCGGATTTATCAGATTGATGGAAAATTAACCGGAGTCCCAACGACCGATTATATTGAGAACCGGATTCGCCAAAATTTTAGATAGTCAAATATCATATAGGCCTCAAATAAGTCCCTTGTAAATTGTTACTTATAAAAAAATATTTCTGTATTGAATTTAAAATAATTGCATTAACTTAATCTATACTCTGGATGTTCGGAGTTGCATTTATGTATCCTTAGCCATAGATCATAAATGTGTTAGCGTTAATTCGTGGCTAATTGATAAAGGAAATCTTAGTGAATATATATGTAGGAAATATCTCTTTCTCCATGTCTGAAGAAGAGTTACAGGATCTTTTTGGTGAATACGGTGAAGTTACATCTGCCAAAATTATCAAAGATCGGATGACCGGCAGGTCCCGCGGATTTGGTTTCGTGGAAATGGCGGAAGAAGATGCAGGCAAGGCTGCTATTGAAGCATTGAATGATAAAGACTTTTCAGGACGCCCGCTTCGTGTAAACGAAGCTCGTCCGCAGCGTGAAAGGGCTCCAAGAGGAAATAGCAGGCGATTCTAACCAGAGCGAAAATTATCCGGATTTGGATAAAACGGCTGAGGCACTAATTTAGGGTCTCAGCCGTTTCGTTTTATATGAGGTAAATAGCATGAAAATTCGTGAAATGACAATGAGTGATTACCCCGGTGTATTTGAATTATGGGACGGGATGGAAGGTATCGGATTAAGTGAAGCGGACCAACCGGAAGGTATTGAGGTTTATTTAGCCCAAAATAAAGGCTTAAGTTTGGTAGCGGAAAAAGAGGAACAAATTATTGCTGCCGTACTTGCCGGACACGATGGCCGACGTGGTTTCATTCATCATTTAGCTGTTCATCCGGATTACCAGGGACAAGGTATTGGTTCAAAAATGGTCAAAAGATGTCTGCAGGACCTGAAAGCTATTGGCATTCAAAAGTGTCACATTTTTCTCATCCCCGATAATCAAAATGGATATGATTTTTGGATTCACCGGGGATTTTATAAACGGAAAGACCTTGAATTGATGTCTGTTGACTTGATTTAAGTAAATTAACCGAAATTGGGGAGCAATCTCATGGGCAAAAGAGGAATAGAAATCATTAGTGTTGATCAGCAAAAATTAATCGATATGCTAAATGCTGCTCTCAGCGAAGAATGGCTTGCCTACTATCAATATTGGATTGGTGCCCGTGTGATGGAAGGACCGATGCGCAGTGAAATTGAACCGGAACTATTGATCCATGCCGATCAGGAATTGGGTCACGCAGTGATGGTGGTGGATCGGATTAGTCAATTGGGTGGAACACCGGTTTTATCACCGGCAAATTGGTTGAAACTCAGTGAATGCAAATACGAAGCGCCAATTGATCCGTACGTTGAGACAATCCTGTGCCAAAATCTTAATGGAGAACGATGTGCTATTAACCGGTACCATGAGCTCGCTGATTTTACCAATGGTAAGGATCACGCAACGTTCCAAATGGCAACTACAATTCTGAATGAGGAACTGGAGCACGAACAGGATATTGAAGATTGGATTGCGGATCTACAACGGATGAAGGACGATTTTAAGAAACTTAGGCTGTCCTGAATTCAAAACAATTTATTGAAAGACAAAATAAGTTTTAGGAGAATTCAATGAGCAGAGAGATCAAAGCCCCGCGGGGGAATGAATTGCACTGTGCCAACTGGCAGATCGAGGCGCCGTACCGGATGATCCAGAATAACCTGGATCCGGAGGTGGCTGAAAAACCGGAGGAATTGGTAGTCTACGGTGGAAAAGGACAGGCTGCGCGAAACTGGCCCAGTTTCGATGCCATTTTGCGATCGCTTGAGAAACTGCAACCGGATGAAACGCTTTTGGTTCAATCGGGGAAACCGGTTGGCGTTGTAAGAACACACACCCATTCTCCACGGGTCTTGATCGCCAATTCAAACTTGGTTCCTGAGTGGGCAAATTGGGATGTGTTTCATGATCTGGAGAAACAGGGCTTAATCATGTACGGCCAAATGACGGCCGGAAGCTGGATTTATATCGGCACCCAGGGCATTTTACAGGGAACGTACGAAACTTTTTCCGCAGCTGCGAAAACTCACTTTGATGGTGATTTGAGCGGAAAATTTGTCCTCACTGCCGGATTAGGCGGCATGGGCGGCGCCCAACCGCTGGCAGTCACAATGAACAAGGGTGTTGTTTTAGCCATTGAAGTGGACCGTCACCGTATTCAGCGGAGACTGGAGACCCAATACCTGGACCGGATGACAGATTCTCTGGATGAAGCTTTGACCGCGGTAGAGGATGCGGTTGCATCAAAAACACCGCTTTCCGTGGGATTGGTCGGAAATGCAGCGGATGTGGTTCCTGAGCTGGCCAGACGCGGTGTAGTACCGGATATGGTTACCGATCAGACTTCAGCGCATGACGAACTGGACGGTTACGTCCCCAATGGAATGTCCTACGAAGCAGCCCTTGAACTTCGGAAATCCAATCCGGATAAATATATGAAAGAAAGCTTCCGGGCCATGGCAGAACATGTTCGTGGAATTCTGGACTTGAAAGCTAAAGGCTCAATCGCTTTCGACTATGGTAACAATCTCCGTGGACAGGCGAAAAAAGCCGGTGTGGACAATGCCTTTGATTACCC
Source organism: uncultured bacterium (assembly GCA_964549745.1). Classification (GTDB taxonomy): domain Bacteria; phylum Fidelibacterota; class Marinisomatia; order Marinisomatales; family J089; genus J089. Next base: position 9,045 of record CAZJWP010000074.1, read on the forward strand.
CGGTTTTGTTCCTGCTTACGTCCGACCGCTTTTTTGTGAAGGAAAAGGCCCTTTCCGCTGGGTAGCTCTTTCAGGGGATCCGGAAGATATTTACCGCACAGATGAAAAAGTTTTAGAATTGTTTCCGGAAGATGAAGCGTTGGCTCGCTGGATCAAGCTGGCGCAGGAAAAGGTTCAGTTCCAAGGATTACCATCCCGGATTTGCTGGCTGGGATACAGGCAACGTGCCAAATTCGGTCAGGTTCTGAATCAGATGGTTGCCAGCGGTGAATTGTCCGCTCCCATCGTCATCGGACGCGATCATCTGGACTGCGGTTCGGTCGCATCTCCCTATCGTGAAACGGAAGCCATGAAGGACGGGTCCGATGCCATTGCGGATTGGCCGTTGCTCAACGCTTTGGTCAATACCACCAGTGGCGCCACTTGGGTGTCGATTCATCATGGCGGCGGTGTGGGAATGGGTTTGGCGATTCACGCCGGACAAGTCATCGTGGCGGATGGCACACCGGAAATGGATTTAAGACTGAACCGGGTTCTAACAAATGATCCCGGTACAGGGATTATTCGGCATGTGGATGCCGGTTATGAAGATGCGATTGAAAATGCCAAAAACTGGGGTGTGAAAATTCCTTTGATAAATGGCTAAGACACCTGATTTAAAACTGACCCGGATCGGAGTATTAATCTCCTACAATCCGGGACGAAAATCCCTGCAAACCTGGCACGATTGTGAATGCACAATCCGCGACGGGAAAATTGAAGAAATCGGCAATGATCTGCCCAAAGCGGATACGACCCTGGACTGTAATGGAAAGCTGGTGACGCCGGGTTTTGTGGACTCACACACACATCCGGTATTTTTGTTTGGCCGGGAAGTGGAATTTCTCATGCGGTTGACCGGCGCTACCTACCAGGAAATCTCTGAAAGCGGGGGTGGAATTCAGTCCAGTATTGACGGCGTTCGCAAAACCAATGAATCGGATCTGGTAAAGGCTGTATCTCGCCGTATGGACCGGTTTCTTCGGTTGGGAACCACGACGGTGGAAGGGAAGAGCGGGTACGGTTTATCCACAGAATCGGAGTTGAAATCATTAGCGGTTCTGAAAACCGTCAACGCCAATCACCCCATTGATATTATTCCAACTTTTTTAGGAGCTCATGCTGTTCCCTCTGAATACAAAGATGATCCCGATGCTTATGTTGATTTAATCTGTAATAAAATGCTCCCTGCCGTAGCCCGCCAGGGGATTGCCCGTTATTGTGATGTGTTTTGCGAGAACGGGTATTTTTCCGTCGGGCAATCCCGGCAAATTCTTAAGAAAGCAAAATCATTGGGGCTTGGTATTCGCCTTCATGCGGACGAATTTGCCGATTCCGGCGCCGCCGGTCTGGCGGGCGAGCTTGGCGTTGTCTCCGCCGATCATTTGATGGCTGTCAGTGTGGATGGGATCAAAGCGATGGCAGATTCCGGTGTTATAGCAACTTTATTACCCGGAACAACATTTTTTCTGGGATCATCCACTTATGCTCCTTATTTACAATTAGCAGACGCCGGAATTGATGTTGCTTTGGCAACGGATTTCAATCCCGGAAGCTGCCATATTCAGTCCATGCCGCTGATCATCGCTTTGGCGTGTATTTATATGAAAATGCCGGTGGAAGAAGCGTTTATTGCTTCAACCTGGATGGGAGCCAAAGCGCTTGGGATCGAAAACGAAACCGGGCACATTACAGTGGGCGCCAATGCTGATGTAATTGTCTGGGATTTGGATGAGTTGGTGGAAATCCCCTACAACGCTGGTGATGTACCGATCCGTTCGGTGTTGAAATCAGGGAAGATTGTGTACCAATCGTCGGGATGAAGATATTGTAAACTTGTCCGGCGTAGTGCACGAAGTAAATGCA
>CAZJWP010000075.1:0-10507 GCA_964549745.1 uncultured bacterium
AAACCGGTAAAAACCGGTTTAACAAAATTTTACGATATAAAATAGGACTGAATTGTATCAGTGCGTAGCCGCAACAGCAATGACAAAGTCAATGCGGCCGGAAAAATTCTTCCCGACTAATTCTGCGCGATCCGGCAGGGCCGAAAGCGTACTGTCCATAACGATCGTACGATTGACAACTTGTTTATCCATTAAATACGAATGATAGATGGTCGAGTCGTTATCGGATCGATACAAACGTAATTCCGATGTATCCGTCTTTACGGAGGTTATCTCCCCGGTAACAAGGGTAATGACAAGTGATTCGTTTACTTTAGCATCCAGGTTAAGTGTATAACTATCATTAAAGTCATAATAATTGCCATTGAGTGTATAACTGAAACTTGAAGTTGTATTGACTACAGCCGGGTAATTGTCAATCAGACCGTCCGTTGGCTGGGCCGGCCCCACACAGGCGGATAGACCGAAAACAAAAGCAAGAATTACAAAGAAAGTTTTTCTCATTTCATCTCCAGTTTTTCAGGCTGATTTTCCGTTTCCATCTCCAATATTTTATCCATCGGACGTTCCAATTGCCGTACACGGGTTTTTACCAGTTCATCAAAATGTTTTTGCGCCACATCCAATGAATTTCCAACACGTCCCATCTTGTCCACAAATTTGTCCCATTGATCCTTGAACAGTCCAACCTGTTTTTGCATTTCCCCGGCTCTTTGTTCCATGGAAAAATTAGATACAGCCTGACGAATAAGAGATAGTATCGCGTAAAGTGTTATAGGAGAGCATAATAGGATTTTTTGGTCAAGTGAATAATCAATTAAATCTTTGTCTTCCTGGTTCAGGAAAGAGTAGATACTCTCATTGGGGATAAACAGTAAAACATAATCCACACTTCCCTGATCGGTCGCGTTATAATCCCGTCCGGCTACGGTTTTGATGTGCTTCCGAACATCATTCAGAAATTGTTTCTTTTCCAACGCGCGTTGTGCATCGTTTTCTTCCGCCAGATACCGTTCATAATGGTCCAGCGGGAATTTCACGTCCATATTGATGAATTTTTCATGCGGCAAATAAAATGTATAATCCGGCCGTGACCCGGATTCTGTGACCGACTGCTTTTTATAGTTTAAGCCTTCTTTAAGACCAATGAATCGAAGGATATCTTCCACCATCCGCTCTCCCCATTGCCCGCGGGCCTGGGAACTGGAGAGGATTTGACGTAACTGGTTGGTTGTGCTTTCCAATTGGGTAATACCGGACTTGGATTGTTCGATTTGCCCTTTCAATTCGGAGGTCTGGCGATTCAAAGATTCCAACTGGCTTTTCATTTCCTTCAGATTTGCTTCAATCAACTTTTTCTTTTCTTCCAATTGGTCGCCGGAAGTTTTGGAAAGCTGTTCAAACTGGGTTTTTGCCAATTCAAAGAATGATTTTTGATTCTGGTCCAGGGCGTCTCTGGACAAACTGCCAAACAAATCGCGCATGGCTTCTTTGACAGATTGGTCGTTTTGTTGCTCTGATTTCTTTAAATACCAGACGGCAGCGCCGCCAAGGATAAATCCAACGATGAATAAGAGAATTGGGAGAACAGTATTCACGCCAACTAAGCTCCCGGACCGTCCAGACCCAATTCCCCCGCTTTTTCTTTTAATGCATCAATGACAAATTGAATGTGTTCCGCGCGATCCACACCCAATTCCTGAATGCTTTCTTCCACTTCTTCCCGATTGACTTTGGCTGCAAAACTCTTGTCTTTCAGTTTCTTGGTCACGGACTTTACCCTGACATCCCGGACCGACTTTGACGGGCGCACGTAGGTCACAGCAAAAATAAAACCGGTGATTTCATCACAGGCGTAAAGGGCCTTGGCCATTGGTGTGGTTCGTGGAATACCGGTGTAATTTGCATGGCCCATGATCGCTTCGCAGATATCATCCGGATAGCCAAGGTCTTTGAGGATTGCATTCCCTTTATAGGGATGTTCTTCAGCCGTAGGATACTTCTCATAGTCGAAATCGTGTAACAATCCTGTGAGTCCCCAGCGGTCCTCATCTTCGCCGTATTTGCGTGCCATGCAACGCATCACCTGTTCTACGGCCAATCCATGGCGCCGGAGCGAATCACTTTGCGTGTATTCAAATAACAGCTTTAGCGCTTCGTCCCGGCTTGGATAATCAGACATGCAATATCAGGCTTTGATTAAATTCAGCACCAAACGAATCACTTCACCTGTTGCGCCTTTTTGGTAAACCAACGGTGATTCCTTCCCCCAGGCTGTTCCGGCTATATCAAAATGCACCCAGGAAATACCTTCCTTCACAAACTCTTTCAGGAACGCGCCTGCGGCGATGGTACCGGATTCCCGGCCTTCTCCAATGTTTTTCACATCAGCAATTTTCGATTTGATCTGGTCACAATATTCATCCCACAACGGAAGTTCCCAGACTTTTTCGCCGGTCGCTTCGGAAGCCGCTTTGACCTGTTCGATTAAATCATTGTCCGTTCCCATAATTCCTGTGGTAATATGCCCCAGAGCGATGATCACCGCCCCGGTCAGGGTGGCAAAATCAAGAATGTATTTGGGATCGTAGTGTTTGGAAGCATAACTCAGCCCGTCGGCCAGGATCAACCGGCCTTCGGCATCCGTGTTCAAAACTTCGACGGTTTTACCGTTATAAGCTTTCAGAATATCGCCCGGTTTGTAAGCATTTCCACCGGAAAGATTTTCGGTTGAAGGTACAATCCCAACCAGGTTCAATTTTGGTTTTAAAACTGAGACAGCTTTCAGAACGCCTAATACAACACCGGAGCCGCACATATCGAACTTCATTTCGTCCATTCCTGCGCCGGGTTTGATTGAAATGCCGCCGGAGTCAAAGGTCAACCCTTTCCCGACCAAGACAACCGGTTTTTCATCACCGGCGCCATTATATTCCACCACAATGAATTTCGGTGGTTCATCGGTACCCGAAGCAACGCCGGCCAGACCGCCCATTCCCATCTCGATGATCTCTTTCCGATCAAATACCGTCAATTCCATGCCGCCGGCTTTTGCGATTTCATCGGCCGCTTCGGCAAGCCGGGTTGGTGTGGCCGTATTTCCAGGAGCATTTTCCAGATCCCTTGCGAAGCAAACACTGCTTCCGATGATTGTTCCTTTCAAAACCGCTTCATTGTCACCGCCGATCACCATTCCCTTTTTTAGATCGAAGGTGTCTTCATCTTTCGCTTTGTAGGACAAATACTGGTAACTCCCCAGAACCAATCCTTCGGCCACAGCTTGGCTGGTGTTTAAATCGGATGTAAAACATTCAATAGCCACAGAATTAAATTTTCGGGAAATTGCGTCTTTCGCCGCATTGGCAGCCGCATTTCGGGCTTCACCTGAATTAAATTTTTCTTTCTTTCCCAGACCCAGAAGAACAACATTATGTCCGTCTGCAACGATAAGGTTGGAAGTGCCGGGCTTTCCGCTGGGTTTTGCATTTTCGACAAACGCGGTAAGGACACCGTTCGTTTCGTGATCAATTTTTGTCGCCAGGGCTGACAGTTCACCTTCCTGAAAAACACCAACGCAAATCAATTCTGCATCGGCGGCTTTCCAGTCATCCGTTATGTTTTGAAGCGTTTTTAAATAAGCCATTATTTCCTCATTGAAATTGTTGATTTCTGTAGCAGTAAGTTCTTAATACATCAGTTAATGAATTCTGCAATTAATTCCCCCTGCATAAGTTGAAATTACACTTTAATTCCGACGGGACTCAACCGGGAAAGAGCCAATATATGTTTTTCCTCTCCGCAGCGAATTGATTCCTGCCGTACGGGCCAGTGGTAGATGTATCGACTTGTTGAGCCCGCGCAGTCTGCGGAATTCGTATATAAACCATCTTAGTTATCAGTTGGTTTTTCTAAACTGTATTGAATGGTCGTGGGTTGCGTGATGACAACCGTCTTTTGATCCACAAGAGAGTCGCCTCTGAACACGTCCAACTGATGTCGCCCGGTTTCCATATCGAAGCGAATTTTCTTTTCCGCCCAGGAATATTTTTGATCGAATCGGAAGGTCAAACCCTTGGTTTTGCTTGCAAACTTAACCTGCACCCGTTTTTTCATCCTGAAACGCAGCGTGGCGCTTTTAGCGGGCAGGAGATTCGTTTCGTACTTCAGATCGGAAAAATTCTTGAGGTTGACCAGAAATTCATGATGTCCCGCCATCATCGAATAGTTTGAAATAGGCGTTTCTCCAGCCTTCGCTCCATCGATCGTTATTTCAGCGCCGGGCGGAACCGTTTCGATATTGACGGAAACCTGACCGAATAAACCTGTCATTAAGAAGACAAAGAGAAGTCCGCGTTTCATAATCCCACCGGTTTTACAAATTGTGACAAAACCCAGCCTTCCTGGTATTGCGGATGATCTCCAACTCCAACCTTTTGTTCCACGACCGCTTTCAGCCGATCTCCGGCTACAGCGGTGACCATAATAGTTTCATCTTTTGGAAGCATAAACAGAATTTCAGCGCCGTTTTCCGGACCTTTGCGGAATGGGGTTAGATTTTCCAAGACGATGTAAGGCGTTCCCTTCGCATAGAATTCTGCCGTAGGTCCAACCTGGAAATCAGTGGAATACAATTTGGAATCGGTCATATGTACTATTTTGGACGTAACAGGGAATGAATTCGTCAGTTCTGCGGAAATGGTCATTAGTGAATCTTCCAGTACGGCAGATGGGAAGTTAAATGCATATTTCCCGTTCGCGTCTGTTTTACCACTTGTTTGATTTCCATCTGAAAATCGCACATTGACTTCCGCTCCGGCAATGGCAATGCCATTCCGTCGTTGGTAGATATATCCCCGGACAAGGACAGGCCTGAGTTTTACCACCGATTCGGGAAGGGTGATAACCGGGCCGGTGTAATGAAACTTTTGAATAATTGGTATGAAATCACCGCCTTGCGGATCAATCTCCACTCTGTTTTGCAAAGAGTCCGGAAGGAACAATGACCGCGGTAAGCTTACCGCGATTTTCTCTCCCGGCATCATCATGCGGCTGATCACAGCTTTACTTGTATCCCGTCCGGAAAATACTCTGAATTTGAAAGCGGTCGGATTCCCCTCATCGATCCGGATCGGTGCATGAATCTCAACGTTGCCATACGTATATTCGATTGAAACGGACGACTCATCCAGTAAAATCGGTTTCGGATAAAGCGGCGCTCTTAGCGAACACGCTGACAGGATTAGAAAAGCGGTGATGCCGATTCCTGCCGGAAACGATTGCGGTATTTTATAAAATCGCATACGAAAACTTAATTCTACAGAAACAAAAAAACCCCGGGAATCCCGGGGTTTTGAAAATAAAAATGCCCCGCTGGATTACCCTCGAGAAAAGCTTTTTTCCCTGAAGAGCACGCCGTACCAACGGGGCGAATGACTAGATGGATGTTTTGCGGCTGCCACCTGAACAGCATGAACTGTGACCGGTCATTTGACTTCCGGCCGGACATTTCTTTGCCGGACAATTCATAGCTTCTTGCATCGGACATTCACTATTCACCGTTTTCGGTTGGGTTGCTGACGCTGATCCTGCCTGACCTGCACAGCATCCCTGAGAGTTTTGAACGGTGTATTGAACGGCCGGTTTTGCCACGGTTGTCGTCGATGCGCCAAGGGCGATAATTCCCAGCAGCGCCACAATCACGATTGCCCACATACTTTTTTTCATGGCCTCAATTCTCCTTATTGAATTTTCAAGGAACGTTTTGAATATGGCTATAAAGTTGGATAAAAGCAAATTTTTTTGATAAATGAATTTTTTCGAACGAAAAATTGTACAGTATTCTGCACTATATCCTTCACTCTACCCATTCCCTGCTCAATCCAATTCAATCAAATTGGTCTTGATTGCATATTTCACAAGGTCCACATTTTTATGGAAGCCCAGCTTCTTCATGATATTTGCACGGTGAGTTTTTGCGGTGGATGCACTAATGTGTAGTGCATCTGCGATCTGTTGGTTTTCCCAACCCTGGGCGACCAACCGGACAATCTCCTTTTCCTTGGCTGTCAGCTCACGATCAGGAACAGTTGTCGCCGGATCTTCCGTTATCAGCTTGTTAATAAACCCTTCAGTAAGATCGGCAGAAATATACTTTTTCCCATCGCAAACCGCGCGGATTGCCGTGGTAAGCTCACCCACCGCCGAATGTTTTAGAAGAAACCCGGATGCGCCTGCTTTCAATGATTCTTTCAGGAATTCATCGGATTTGTGCATGGTAAGCATCAAAACGCAAGTATCGGGAGATTGGTTCAGGATTTGTTTACACAGTTCAATCCCGCTAATCCCCGGCAGACTGATGTCCAGCAAAGCAACATCGGGTTTTTCCCGCTGTATGGCAGAGAGTCCCTCTTTTCCGTTATTTGCTTCACCAACGACCTGAAAGGCCGAATCACCGGCAAAAATACTTTTCATTCCTTCGCGGAAGAGTTCGTGATCGTCAATAATTACGATCCTGGTTTGATCAGGCATTTGCGTTCTCCACAGGAATACTAATTTGTATGGTTACGCCCTTATTGGGTTCAGATTGAATGTGAAATTTACCATGACACTGATTGACTCGCTCGCGCATATTCAACATTCCAAATCCACTGATCGTCTCTCCGGAATGTTCGGACTGAGATTGCTCCAGCCCTACGCCATCATCGGCAATGGACAAATCAATGATTCCTTCGTTCATGCTCAATGAAATTTTGACCTGTTTTGCCTTTGCGTATTTCATGATATTGCTGAGCGCTTCCTGGATCACACGATATATGGTCACCTCTATTACAGGTTTCAATCGGAGATCAGGCATTTTCTTGTTAAAAATGATGTTCAGGTTAGACCTGTCATTCACATTACGGACTAATTCATTCACAGCCTGTACCAATCCCAGTTTCTGTAGTGTTAGCGGATTGAGTTCATAGGATAATCGTCGGCATTCGTCGATGGCATTCTTTATCAGGTCCTTGGCTTCCTGCATGGATAAGGATACATCCGGAGCGATATCTTTCAATTTATTAATATTTAAATCCGTATGCACAGCCAGCGTAGCCAAATATTGTCCCAGACTATCGTGGATGTCACGGGAAATCCGTTCCCGTTCTTCGTCCTGAACCGTTAATAATTTTTGCGCCAGGTACTTATAATTGGCTTCACTGGTTCTTAACGCCTCCTCCATACGTATTCTTCGGGTAATATCAGTTTGTATGGCTACAAAACCAACAACACTTTCCTGCTCGTTTTTTACGGGTGCAATGGTCATGGATGCATTATACTCTTGTCCGTTTTTTCTTTTATTGATTACCACACCGGTCCAAATTTTTCCGTCCAGTAAAGCGGTCCACATTTCTTCATAAAACGCCTGATTGTGTTTGCCGCTTTTCAAAATTCGCGGTTTGTTTCCAACCGCTTCTGCCGGTGTGAAGCCTGTGAGCGTGTAGAATGCAGGATTGGCATAGATGATGATCCCTGAAAGATCGGTCATCATGATCATTTCTCCTGCCGATTCGATGCCATGGCTGAGACGGCGAATTTCTTCCTGGGCTTCTCTTTCCAACGTAATATCCCTGATAATCCCCTGAATACTGATTATTTCATCCGATTGCCCGCGGATCACCGATGCGGTGATCAGAACGACAATGGTCGTTTCTTTTTTTGCTTTCAGGAAGACTTCAAAATCGCGAATAAATCCGTCCTTAAAGACTCGATTGGTAAAATCCCTCACCTTCGAATTATCGGTAAAAAGATCGAATAAATTGAGATGGGATAAATCGGATTCGCTGTATCCCAACAGGTGAATCCACGAAGGATTGATATCGATCAATTGTCCCGAACCGGTGCAAATAAAAATGGCATCCATAGATTGACGGAATAAGGTCTCATACTTTTCCTGATTTTTTATGGTTTCCTGTTTCAGGGCATCAATTCGTTGAAGTTGCTTCACCAGTTCCTGTTGCCGCTTCAGTTCGGACTTCTGTTTTTTTAATTGACGGCGGGTAACTGCAATGAACAATCCCAATACTACCACGATATAAACCAATATCGCCCAACCGGTTAAGTAAAAAGGCGCCGGAACTATGATCGCTAATTCTGCGGGTGTTCCAAATGGCGTTGAATTCTGCAGTTTTGCTCTGACTTTCAGGACGTATTCACCGGGCGGTAAGTGTGTGTATGTTGCAAACGGACGATCTCCACGGGAGCCGGACCAATTTTGATCCAAGCCTTCCATTTTATACTGGTATTGAATTAAATCCGATTCGATATAACTCAAGGTGGAAAATTCAATATTGAATTGATCAATCCGGTATTCCAGTTTCATTTTACTCGTAGCAAAGATTGGATTTCTTAAAATCACCATTCCCCAATATTTTTCGCCAACCCGAACTTGTCTGCTTGAGATATGCAAATCGGTGAACCGGATGTTTAGAGATTTCCCGGAATGTTTTACATCCTTTGGATAAAACGCAGAGATTCCCTGAATCCCGCCAAAATACATCCGACCGTCTTTTGCCATATAATATGAGTTGGTGTTGAATTCATTTCCCTGGAGCCCGTTTTTGTAGGCGTAGTTGATAAATCGTTCGGTCGTTGGTTGGTAATTTGAGATGCCCTTGTTGGTGCTGATCCAGAGTTCTCCCGCTTCGTCTTCCAGTATGCCGTATACGACATTATTTGGCAAGCCATTCGCCTCAGTCAGATAAGTAAAACTCTGGTTTTCCGGATGATACAAGTTAACTCCGCCGCCATTCGTTCCGATCCACATACGGTTTGACCGATCCTTGTAAATGCACTTAATACGACTATTATTCAAACCGGGTTTTAATGTTTTAACAAAATGAACGCCACTCACAACCGTGTTTCCGTCCAATAATAGCCGGTACAATCCGTTTTCGGCGGTGCCGACCCACAAATCATTATTTCCATCCATTAAAAGGGCTGTGACCTGTTGGTGCTTCAATTCACGGAACTGGTTATTTTTAAATTGAACAGGAATGAACCGCATATTTTGAGTATCGAATAATTCGATTCCGATGAAAGAGCCTAAGCAAAGAACCTCTTCGGAAACAGGTGTAATGGAAAAAATGTAATTATTCCCTGTAGCGGTAGAATCCTCATGAGCAAAGTGCAGGAATTGCCCGGATTCTGAATTGTACGCATCCAGTCCACCTCCCTCAGTACCGATCCATAAATACGGAGATTTAATTGCGAGGGAGTAAACATTCAGATTGGACAAAGCGTTATCGTCTTTGGAAAAATGTACATGAGTTTGTTGATCCCGGTTGTACCGATCCAATCCGCCATAAGAGCCAACCCACAGATTTCCGGTATCATCCTCAAGGATAGCTCGAACGCTGGGATCTGCAAGGGAGTTGGGTTCCGAAGGATTATAGGCATAATGAACGAAGGTCGGATTCGGATTAAACCAGTCCACGCCTCCGCCCCAGGTGGCAACCCATATCAGATTGTTTGAACCCTTGTACAGCGTATTTACCGCATTATAGCTCAGACTTTGGGGATCACCCGGATTATGAACAATACGAACAAATTGACCCGTTTCCCTATCGAAACGAGCTAATCCTTGATTTTGGAACGATACTATAAAATGGGAATCGTCGGACTGAATCATACCGTTCACGCTGTAAAGTTCATGACTCTTTTCCACGATTCCGTAGTGTAAGAAAGTACCTTCTTCTTCATTCAAACGATCAAGAGACTTAATCGTCCCCACCCAAATTGTACCTGATTGGTCTTCGGAGATCATGCTGATCTCGTTCCAGGACAGACTGGTTTTATCATTCGGATCAGCCGAGTAATTGTGATAATTCAACGAGGAATCTTTGTTTGTCGAAATGACTGAAACACCGCCATGGTGAGTCCCAGCCCAGATACGATTGCTGCTGTCTTTGAACAGGATGCGTATTTCATTATCGGGAAGCCCGCCTTCAGTCCGGCGGATAACTTTACTCATTTTCTCACTGACGGAAAAATCCACAATTCCGTCGCCTCCCGTTCCCAACCACAAATGGTTTCCGACTACAATCATGGTCTGGATCGAATATCCATGGGTCACATCCCCGTAATTAGTGAATTGATCCAAATTGGGGTCACATTTGATTAAATGGCCGCTTTCGGTCCCGATCCAGATCATACCCTCAGAATCTTTGATCATGGATAAAATAAAATTGTCAGCAATAGACGTGCTGTCACCCGGTTTATTGCGAAACGGCCACACCTGGTAACCATCATATTTGTTCAATCCGTCTTCGGAACCGAACCACATGAATCCCAGGTCATCCTGGACAATACAGTGAATTGTATTTTGGGTAAGTCCGTCGTTTACGGTTAAATGTTGAAACCGGTCCGCGCGGTATTGGGCGGATAAGCATGAAATTAGAAGGACAGACGCCAGAAGACTGAAATTGATCCTCCTGACCTTTATTCCCTCGATTCTCCGGATAAACTGGTA
>CAZJWP010000076.1:0-10353 GCA_964549745.1 uncultured bacterium
CACACATCACAAAAAAAGATTGCATCTTGCCCTTTGGCATCCACAATATTGCTCCGTCATGTTGACACCCTATTCAACCTTTTCACAGAACAACATCTGGCAGAGCTGGCCCGACCGGGCCTTATAATTTCCCTTCGCGGGTCATCCGACCCGTATTCCCCTAACTACACATATTCGAATCCAAAAACTCAAGGAGTTTAACCATGAGTACCACCAAAATATTGCTCAGTGAAAATGAATTACCTCAAACCTGGTATAATCTTGTTCCCGATTTACCGGAGGCCCCGCCCCCGCCCCTTCATCCCGGGACCGGGAAACCCATCGGCCCCGATGATCTGGCGCCGCTCTTTCCCATGGGATTGATCCGGCAGGAAGTCAGTACCGACTCCGCAATCCCGATCCCACCGGAAGTGTTGGAAGCTTTGTCCCTCTACCGCCCGACACCCCTTATTCGCGCACGGCGACTCGAAAAGGCCTTGGACACACCGGCGAAAATCTACTTCAAATACGAAGGAGTCAGTCCCACCGGGAGTCATAAACCAAACACAGCGATCGCTCAGGCTTATTACAACAGTCAAGAAGGCATCAAACGACTCACTACCGAAACCGGCGCCGGTCAGTGGGGCAGTTCATTAGCATTCGCATCCCAAATTTTCGGTTTAGAATGCAAGGTTTACATGGTAAAGATCAGCTACGAGCAGAAACCTTATCGCAAAGCACTGATCGAAACTTACGGAGCGGAAATTCTGCCCAGTCCGTCGCCAACCACCCAATCCGGCCGGGCAGCGCTTGAGAAAGATCCGGACACTCCGGGCAGTTTGGGCATTGCCATCAGCGAAGCCGTGGAAGAAGCAGCGCAACGTGAGGACACCAAGTATTCTCTGGGATCGGTCCTGAATCACGTGCTGCTTCATCAGACCGTTATCGGCCAGGAAGCGCAGAAGCAAATGGCCATCGCCGGGGATTATCCCGATGTGGTGATCGGCTGTGTCGGCGGCGGCTCCAATTTTGGCGGATTGGCTTTTCCGTTTGTGCGAGACAAGATCAATGGGAAAAACATCGATTTTCTGGCAGCTGAACCGGCGTCCTGTCCAACCCTGACTAAGGGGGAACTGCGATACGATTTCGGTGACACCTCCGAATTGACGCCATTGACCCAAATGTATACCTTGGGTCACCAGTTCGTCCCGGCCGCCATCCACGCCGGTGGCTTGCGCTATCACGGAAGCGCTCCGTTGGTGTCGCAACTCCTGAAATCGGGCTTGATCCGGGCGGAAGCGTACACCCAACTCAAGACCTTCGAATCGGCGCTGCTCTTTGCCCGAACCGAAGGCATCGTTCCGGCTCCGGAATCGGGTCATGCCGTCCATGCGGCGATCAAAACCGCCCGATTGGCAAAGGAAGAAGGGAAAGCCAAAACGATTCTCTTCAACCTGTCCGGTCATGGTTACTTCGATATGTCCGCTTATGCAAACTACCTTGCAGGCAATCTGACAGACCACGAAATGACCGACGATGAAGTTCGGGAAAACCTGGCGCAACTCACGGCCATTCCCGCCTGAGGGATTTTCACAGGGCCGGGGCAAATCTCTGCTCCCGGCTCTGTGATTTCCTTGTTGATTCCCCTAAATTCTAACTTCTATGCATTCCCTGTTAAAATCCATTTCCGATTCTTTGCTCTCTGCCGGTTCCTTTCAACCGGAAGAGTTAAGTATTACCGGAGAGAAACTTCTCGCCTCCGAATCGCGTGATATTTTATTAGAGTTCCTGGATAATGCACATCTTTCGGAGATCAGTCAGGCCGTAACCGAGAAAAACCTGGTTGAACCCTGGCTCAAACTCATCACCAAAGCCATCAACGCAACGCATTATTCAGTGGGTGATCTCATCCATCAACGAATCGAACGATACGGCGACAAACCCTTTTTACAGACAATCACCGGCTCCCAACTCCAATCCTATTCTTATCGTGAAATCGGTGATAGAATCCATGGAATTCAGAAAAGTCTGCTGGCCTATCAAAATCAGGATGCTCCGTTGACGGTCGGTATTTTTTCCACGAACCGTCTGGAATCAGCCTGCATGGATTTAGCCTGTCTTTCCGCTGGAATCCGGGTGATTCCTATCCCGGCGAATTCATCCCCGGCTCAACTGGCTTACATTCTAAACCACGCGAAAATTCAACTGGTCTTTGCCGGCGGTGCCGGGATCATCGCTTCGCTTCGTGAAGCGCGGCTTTCCGGTCAACAAGCCTGGGTTACATTTCCCGACACACCGGAATTGCCGTTCCGGTCTCAATCCTGGGCTGAATTTCTGGAACAACAGGCGGACACTTTGGTGAATCCGGTTCCCACGGACCCGAACCTGGCCACCATCCTTTACACCTCTGGCACCACCTCCGATCCAAAGGGGATCGTCTTTTCGCAATCCGGAATGCTGGTTAAGCGTTTTGCCCGCGCCTTGGCGTTGCCGGAGATTTCCTCCGAAGATTCATTCCTGGCCTATCTCCCTTTGTACCACACCTTCGGACGGTTTTTTGAATTGATGGGCACACTCTTCTGGGGTGCAACCTATACATTCGCCGAATCTCCGGCGTTCAATACATTACTGGCTGAATTTCCGGTCGTCCGGCCAACCGTGTTAATTTCCATTCCCAAACGATGGATGCAGATTTTTGAGCATGTTCGAAACGGTTGTTCTTTTGAAGTGAATGACGATGAAGCAATCAAGCAATTTGTACATAAATTGACCGGAAATCGTTTAAAATGGGGACTGTCAGCGGCCGGTTATCTCGATCCCGATATTTTTATGTTTTTCCAAAAACACGGCATTTATCTTCTTTCCGGATATGGCATGACGGAAGCCACCGGCGGAATCACCATGACACCGCCGAATGATTATGTACGGAATTCCGTGGGCATTCCGCTTCCGGCGATGGACGCTAAACTGGCGGAAGACGGTGAACTCTGCATTCGCGGACCCTATGTCTGTACCCAATATTTTGGTGACCCGTTACAGGATACACATCAGGATGGATGGTTCCACTCCGGCGATATTTTCGAAGAAAAAAGCGGGCATTATTTCATCATCGACCGGAAAAAAGAGATTTACAAAAACAGTCGCGGACAGACCATTTCTCCACAAAAAATAGAAAATCTGTTTCAGGATTTTAAACCGATTCAGCGGGTGTTCCTGGTGGGTGACGGACTGGAATTCAATACGGTTTTGATTTATCCCAATCCCGATTACGAATTACCGGACGAAATTGCCGGTGATGAGGCAAAAACCCGGGATTTTTTCAGTTCACTGGTGCAATCAGTCAATAGTTTCCTGGCCTCGTACGAACGCATTGTGAATTTCACATTGATTGACCGCGATTTCACCGAAGAGTCGGGGGAACTCACAAAAAAAGGGACTTATAAGCGCAAGGTCATTCTGGAGCATTTCAAGGATGTGATTACTCCGATGTACACCCGGAATTATCAATCGCTTGTGCATGGGAATTTTGAACTTCGGTTACCCGATTGGATCATTCGCGATCGCGGTGTCACACGCCAGGAAATGCATTGGAACGGAAAGACGCTTCTTTTTCAGGAGCATGAACTAACCGTTTCAATCGCAGAAAATAGCCGGGAAGTAAAAATCGGTGACTTTGATTATGAATTCAAAGGTACCGTAATTGATCTTCAGAATCTCATGACGGCTCCGGAACTTTGGGCCGGAAACTGTGAATGGACAGCATTCCTGGATTCGGCTTTAATGCGGCTTCACCTTCATGAACCGGTTGCATCCTTAACGCTGCTTGAATCCAAATTGCCGTTCGGATCGAGGAAAGATCAAAAGACAAGAACCGCTTCCACTTTTTTTGCAAAACTAAATCAATTAGCGGACAGGCAACTTTCTGAAAGTACTTCGACTATTCAGGATGCAATCGATGAGTTAAAATCATATCTCAGCAAAAAGGCACCGGAACATAACCGGATTGTGATCGCAATTTTATTGCGATGCCGGTTCCATCCCGATCTTAAAATCCGTGAAGCCGCGTTCAATTCCGCTCTGCCATTTTTAAATGGATCCGAATTTCTCTCCGGACTGTTGGACAGTCTGACTATCGCGAATAACCGCAATCTGCCGCAAGTGGATGTTTCTAAAATGGCAGCCGAACATTTTCACGCTTTGTTGTCTTACCTGGAATCGGTTCGTTCACTTCCGCAAGGTGTCACCTCGGAAAGTCACCCGGAATTGGACGCCATCCTGCACCTGATTGGTCGTTACGGCAGGATTCATCCCGGAACCTTCCGTTGGATTCGTGCGGAATTAACCTGGTGGCAGATGGTCTTCACCGAAGAGCCGATTCGGAAGGTGGCTACCCATGAATTATCGCTTCTGACGGACCAGTTCCGTAAGTGGATCGGCCAACCGAAAAAGGTGGCCATTGATCCGGAATCAGGGGAAGAATTCACCTGGCAAGATGTGGTTCTATTCGATGACAATATTGATAATAAAACCCAGGAATTACTGCTGAATCTGTTTTCTAAAACACCGGCCATTGCCGAAGCGATTTTCCTGTTTGGCGGCAAACGTGTGATTCGCCTGGAAGACATTGCACCCAAAGGCATCTGGATTTCCTCCCTGGGAACCAGTTTTCAAAAATCTGTATTCAGGGTTCTGGTCCAGACGCATTCCACTGAAGCCTACAATCTGGTCATAAACGTGAATCTCGGTCTCACCGCCGATTATTTGGAGGAAGAAACCTGCTGGCTCATCCTGCTTGGGTCTTCGCTTCACGGTTCCCGATTGGTAGAAATGTTCGGCGGGTACTGGTCTGAGTATCAAATATATACGGAGGAATACATCCCCGGTGATACGGTCCGGCAGCATCTGGACATGAATCGCGAAGAAATTGCATCCGGGTCCAATCCGGATCGCTGGCGAATGCGCTGGCTCCATTTCATTTGGAACGGAACCATGGCATATGTGGAATTCTGGCGCCGTTCCGGATTCAAACTGGGTTTTAAAGAACCATCCACACAAAACCTGATCATTCCGATTTATGATTACACCTCCGGAACACGGCTCATTTCTATTTCCAACAGGACGCCGCTCAAATCATTGTTGGATTTACTGGTTCGCATCTATCATAAATTCATTGTGAAGTCTGAAAAAGAATACCAGGGTCTGCAACGGATGGCGGATTGGGAAATCCTACTCACGGCTGTCACCCAGAAATTGACGGTCAAAGGCGCATTCCTGCAATTTGAGATCCTTTTGGAAAATTGGGACTTCCGGCCGGAAGCCGAAGCTGCGGAGGAACTGGGATTATCGGCCAAACGATTGCGTCAGTTTATGGCGGACGTCAAATCGGAGGGCGTACTTACCAAACCGGTGGTTTTCGCATCATTGCGCTATGAGCGCTGGCTTAATCTCAATCCGGATGCCACCCGTGAAGCACGCGGTTCTTTGCTAAAAGAATTATACAACGACTATCATTTGGCTTCCCTTTTGGAGGACTACCCGGAATCCCGTATTCGTTTCTTTCTCATGACCTGTTTTAGAAATTCTCCTGAACCGCTTCGGCGGGAATTGTATCAACTTCAGAAAAAACTTCGTTCCCACGCAATCAGCTTAGAGGAACTGGATATTTACCTTTCCCGCATTCAACAAGACACATCGATTTCCGAAGACGATCAGTATTTTTTAAGTCGGCTTTTATTCGAACACCTTGATTCGACCGAACAGGGCGAACTGATCACCTGGGATTGGGGCGCACAAAATCGGCTGGATTTAATTACGGCCGTGGAAGATCGCTCCGGGAATCAGTATCGAATCCGGCCGCCTTTCCAGCCGAAGGAAATCGCCCACTTTCATGGATTGCTACAGGCATCCAATTTTAATCCGGCTTTTCGTCAGGAGCACCAGTTCCTGCTTCTGTTTAATTCCAATCAGGTTGTGGTTGGGGGTGTATATTGGAAACCGACCAGCATCAATACAGCCTATATTGAACGGATTGTCATCTCCCATCGTTACCGGAAATTGCATTTAAGTACACGGCTGTTGGAGGAATTATTCAACCGATTAAGGGATAGGAGTTATCAATATGTGACGGTTGGGTTTTTCCAGGCTGGTTTGTTTTATAAAGTTGGATTTACGGTAAACAAAGAATTTGGCGGGCTGGTAAAACCGCTATAAAAAAGCGCTGCCTCCTTTCGGAAACAGCGCTTCTGCAAAGAGAATCTTCGGCTTAGTCCAGATTAATAACCAGAATACCTGTATTTTCGTCGTATTCGGGAATAAACCGTCTTAATCCTTCAACCTGGATACGATTGGCTTTTATAAAACCGCGGCCATTGATCAGGTAGGACGGACCTTTTCCAATCGCGGTTAAACGCATGGAATGTTTAGTTGTGTCCTGACAGGGTTTTAAACCGATTTTATTGGCATCACGGTCATAATAAAGTTCTACGTTACGTGCCCCCTTAAAATAGGTATTAAAACACAAAGTGCTGAGTCCGATTCTTCCGGAAGGACTGACACTGATGGTCACTGAAGAACGGCCGACTGCACGTGGATGGTACACTTGAAATGCCATTTTTACTCCTTTTTTATTATTTTAAACTGTCTTTTGAACATTTAAAGTTAAATATAGTCCTTCATTTATAAAAAGTACTATTATGTTTTTGTTAATGTATATGGCGAAATAAACAAGTAAAAATCTATTATTATTAAATCTTTTTAATATTTATGCTATTTGTTCTGTCTATACAAAATAAATAGTTATATGATTAGAAGTACCGGGGAAGGGACTCGAACCCTCACGCCTTTTGGGCACCAGATCCTAAATCTGGCGTGTCTGCCAATTCCACCACCCCGGTATAGCTCAAATTTACCGTGATCCGATTATTTCAATCTCACAAAATCAATTCAACGCCTGATCCAGATCGGCAATCAGATCATCCACATCTTCAATGCCTACACTCAACCGCAATAAGCTTTCAGTTAATCCCATGGCCTCTTTTTCTTCCCGGGGTACCGATCCGTGTGTCATCACAAATGGATTGGATATTAAACTTTCGACACCGCCCAGACTTTCAGCTAAAGTAAATAATCGAATACGAGACAGGAATCGATCGCGTTTTTCCACTGATCCCGGATCAATGGAAACGATACTGCCAAAAATTGCTTTCCCATCGGGAGTGCGCTGTTGTCTGCCCGCCAGTTCATGCTGCTGATGCGATTTAAGGCCCGGGTAAATCACTCTCTCGAACTTACCGGAACCTTCGCACCATTCGGCAAGTTGCAGCGCATTGTCTGCTTGCCGTTGAACACGCAGTGCCAGCGTTTTCGTCGAACGAAGTAATAACCAGCAGTCAAACGGTCCCGGTACGGCTCCGGCCGATTTTTGTACCATCGTCAGCGCTTCTCTAATCTCAGGATCGGAGGTCACGATTGCACCGCCGATTACGTCACTGTGGCCTCCTAAATATTTGGTTGAACTGTGAATAACAATATCCGCACCCAGCTCCAATGGCCGCTGACCATAGGGACTCATAAAAGTGTTATCGACGGCGAGAAGGATCGGTTTTCCGGCAATTCGATCAGCAATGCCGTGAATATCCACCACATCCAGCATTGGATTTGTGGGAGTTTCAATCAGGACCATCTTTGTATTTTGACGTAATGCCGGTTCAAGCCTGGATACATCGGCAAGATCTACAAATTCAAATTCAATGGGAAGACGATGAAAAACCTGACGAATCAGACGGTAAGTACCGCCGTAAACATTCCGACTGACAATAACATGGTCACCGGCACTTAAACACTGGAATGAAGCGTTAATTGCCGCCATCCCGCTGGCAAATGCAAATCCGTAATCACCGCCTTCCAATTCCGCCAAATTAGTTTCCAGACGAACACGCGTCGGATTGATCGCCCGGGAGTAATCATATCCTTTATTTTCACCCACACCTTCCTGCTGAAACGTTGAGGACAAATGGATGGGTGGAGCGACTGCACCGGTTTCCGGATCCGCCTGATTCCCAGTGTGAATGGCTCGGGTTGAAAATCCGTTGTTATGGACCGAACGTTTTGTTTTCATTAGGAAACCTGTGTATATCCGCGGTTCAGGTATTGTGGGAGTTTTTTATACTTCACTTCTATTTTTTCACCATTCGGAGCCTGGACAACCACTTTTTCGTTTCGTCCGATTTTTTTATCAACATGGATGGGTGTTTTTGCAGGAGGTCTGGAACCTTCCGGTTGTTCACCGCCGGTTAATCCCATTCCGGTGGATTCGTCATGTTGTGTCCGGACATTCCTTACCTGTGGTTGTCGTACGGTTTGCTGTTGTTCCATTCCCTGAATACGAGTACGGAACAATCGCTGTACACTGTCACGATTGAGATCGGAAATCATTTCCTGGAAAAATGCAAATCCCTCTGATTTGTACTCCAACAGGGGATCTTTCTGACCGTACGCCCGAAGATTAATTCCTTCACGCAATTGATCCATGGAATACAAATGATCTTTCCATTTATCATCAATTGTACGCAAAATAACAAAGCGCTCAAAACTTCGCATGATTTCCGGAGGGAGGAGTTCCTCCCGGGCGGCGTAAACTGCAATTGCCTGATCGGTAATATATTCCTGGAATTGGTCAACGCTAAATTCCCGGCCAAGATCTTTGTAGACTGACTCCTGATCCACATCCACTAAAATGTGAGATGCAAATATTTGCCGAAGTGATTCCCAATCCCATTCATCCGGAACTTTACCTTTCAACGGGTCCAATTCGTCTTCCACAAAATTATTGATGAACTCCATGGCTGTGGCACGCATGTCTTCGCCATGAAGCGCCTGATTCCGAAGATCATATACGACCTGCCGTTGCTGGTTCATCACATTGTCATATTCCAGCAGATGTTTTCGAATTCCGAAGTTCCGGGTTTCCACTTTTTTCTGTGCATTGGAGATGGCCCGGGTCACCATCTTTGCCGTAATCACTTCACCATCTTCAACTCCAAGGCGATCCATGATCGATGCCACGCGCTCACTATTAAACAAACGCATCAGATCGTCTTCAAGGGAAAGGTAAAATTTGGACGATCCGGGATCACCCTGGCGTCCTGACCGACCGCGAAGCTGCAGGTCAATTCGCCGTGATTCGTGACGTTCCGTTCCAATGATATGAAGTCCGCCCAGGTCTTTGACGCCTTCACCCAGCTTAATATCCGTTCCACGTCCTGCCATATTGGTGGCAATGGTTACGGCACCCGGTTGTCCGGCCCGGGCCACAATTTCAGCTTCCCGTTGATGTTGTTTGGCATTCAATACATTGTGAGGAATCCCTTTCCGTTTGAGCATTCGCGAAAGCAATTCCGATACTTCCACTGTGATCGTTCCAACCAGGGTCGGTTGTCCGCGCTGATAACATTCGGTAATTTCATCCACAACCGCATTATACTTTTCGCGCTTTGTTCTATAGACCAAATCTTCATAATCAACACGATTGATGGGCCGGTTGGTTGGAATAACGGTCACATCCAGTTCATAAATTGATCCGAATTCTTCCGATTCGGTTTCAGCTGTTCCGGTCATACCGGCCAGTTTATCATACTGGCGAAAATAGTTCTGAATCGTAATCGTCGCCAGGGTCTGGGTTTCCCTTTCGATGGTGACGTTCTCTTTGGCTTCCAGAGCCTGGTGCAGACCTTCGCTGTAACGCCGCCCGGGCAAAACTCGTCCGGTGAATTCATCGACGATCAACACCTTCCCCTCCTGTACGACGTAATCCACATCCTTTTCGTACATAGCATACGCCCGGAGTAGCTGATTGAAGTTGTGGATTCGACCGCTTCGTTCTGCGTGAAGTTGGTATGCTTTTTCTTTTTCTTCCGCTTGTTTGGCCGGTTCTAAATCTTTTTGATCAATTTCCGAAAGCATTTCGCCCAGATCAGGAATAATAAAAGTGTCCGGATTGTCCGGTGCCAGCACTTTCCGTCCCTTATCCGTTATATCGACCACATGTGTTTTTTCGTCAATACTGAAAAATAAATCTTCATCGACTTCCTGCAGTTTTTTGTCCCGCATATAAGCCGATTCCACATTGTGCGCCAGTTTGATCGTTCCCTGCTCCTGGAAAATCTTCATCAATTGACGATGTTTGGGCATTCCGCGCTGGGATTGAAGCAGATATAATCCGGCTTCGTCGTCCTTGTCCTCTTCCAAACATTTCTCAGCTTTCCGGACCAGTTCGGATACCAGTGCATTTTGCATACGCACCAGATTTTGAACTGCGGGACGCAATTCCTGGAACGTGTTGTCTGTTGGCGCATCCACATTACCGGAAATAATCAA
>CAZJWP010000077.1:0-10350 GCA_964549745.1 uncultured bacterium
TCATGTCCCATGAATAATTCAGGCTTGAAGGTCATTTGGGAAATAAAACCAGGATGCAATCCGGCCACCGACGGATTGCATCTTTTCCGGATCAGCGGGTAATTCATGAATCGCTCTACGTGTTTCTCTTAAGCAGTAATCGACGTCTGATGTATTGCAAATTACAAATTACAAACTGCAAACTGCCGACTCCATCATTCCACCACTCCACAACTCCGGCACTTCTCACGCTTCACGCATTTCGCATCACGAATTAAATAATTACTCATTACTTAATTATTCCTTCCCCTCTCTAAATTACTTTTTCAAACTTGAGGAAATCATGAACGAATGGATTGATTTACGCAGTGATACTGTAACCCGCCCAACGTCCGAAATGAAAAAGGCCATGTTTAATGCCAAAGTGGGAGATGACGTCTTCCGCGACGACCCAACGGTCAACGCATTGGAAGAAAAGGCTGCCAAACTGTTTGGTCACGAAGCAGCCTTGTATGTGGCCTCCGGAACCATGGCAAATCAAATTGCCATCAAAGTCCACACGCAACCGGGCGATGAAGTGGTTTGCGACAAGCTGGCTCACATCTACAATTACGAAGGAGGCGGTATTGCCTATAACTCCGGCTGTTCTGTTCGCCTGTTGGATGGCGATCGCGGTCGGTTTACGGTTGAGCAGGTTCAGGCAGCGGTCAATCCGGATGATGAACATTTCCCCGTAACATCGCTGGTCGCCGCAGAAAATACCTGCAATAAAGGCGCCGGAAGTATCTGGGAGTTTGCGGAACTTCAAAAGGTCAGCACTTTTTGTCGGAAAGAAAATTTACGTTTTCATCTGGACGGAGCCCGTGTTTTTAATGCTCTGGTCGAAACCGAAACACAACCCTCCGACCTGGGTGCTTTGTTCGATTCCATCTCTTTCTGCCTTTCCAAGGGTTTGGGAGCACCGGTGGGCTCGGTTCTGGTTGGCAGCGAACGTTTTATTAAAAAAGCCCGTCGTATCCGAAAGGTGATGGGCGGCGGAATGCGTCAGGCCGGTTATCTGGCGGCGGCCGGGATTTATGCACTGGATCACCACGTAGAACGGTTGTGCGATGACCATCGCCGTGCGAAAGCACTGGCGGAAACCCTTTCCTCCTGTTCGTTTGTGGATGAGATTCTGCCAGTTTCCACCAATATTGTGATCTTTAAAATGACTCCCGGCAAGACAACATTATGGCTGTCTGAACACATGCACGAAAATGGAATTCTGACCGTTGACATTAACGAATCCACGATGCGATTCGTCACCCATTTGGATTTCACCGATGATATGCTGGAAAAAACCGTACACGTTTTGAAATCACTTTCATAATCGCCCAGTTAACCGGCGATATTCCGAAATCCATTTTGTAAATTTCCCGCCTTATGGAACAGCTTTCCTTCGATATTGAACAGCCGTCCAAATCCCGGATCATCGCCAGCAGCGGTGATTTCCAGGTTGAACTGTTGCAACATGTGGGTGAAATAGATTACCCGGCTTTGATCGAAATATCCGAACACCTGGCCAAGGAATACGGGGAAAAAGCGGTGCTGACCAAAACCACAATCCACAAGTATTTCAATAAACGGGGATCACTGCCCTTCATCGCTCGATATAAGGGCGAAATTATTGGCTACATCATCGGGGTACCTCTGGAAACGCTCAGCCAGGAGCCTTGGGCCCGGAGCGATGAAAATTTTGGGAAACAAAATACACTCTATACGTTAGCCTTTGTAATAAAAGCCCAGTACAAAGCAAACGGCTATGCCAAGATGTTGAAGCGTGTTTACCTGAGCTGGGCCAGGAAAAGAGAAAAAATTC
Organism: uncultured bacterium; assembly: GCA_964549745.1. Taxonomy (GTDB): domain Bacteria; phylum Fidelibacterota; class Marinisomatia; order Marinisomatales; family J089; genus J089. The sequence continues at coordinate 1,838 of CAZJWP010000077.1, forward strand.
GTTTTGTCACCGGACATGTAAAACTGGGAGTTTCTTCACGTTTTACCGGCGATATAAACATAACCAACCGAGTGGAAAACTGGCAGGGAACCGGGAAAACATTCGAATACTATCGACGGGATTTGCTCCCGGATATGAGTATTCAATATAAAAATGATCCACCGCTTCCTTTGGAAGTTTGACCCCAAGAAATAATTATGAAAAAACAATTGAATGGCTTTTCAGTGACACTCATCTTGCTTTCACTAGCTATGACGATTATTGCCGTCCTGAACATCTGATATCAATAAAACACATTACGCCCTCATTCTTGCATTATTCCTGGTCCATCAGTTGATCCTTGGATTGGGGTACAAGATTCCCGTCGTTTCCGGAAAAATTGATGATATCCTGGCCATGCCGGTGATCCTGGGTGGTATTCAATATTTCCAAAATTACCGGAAACCCGATTGGATTATGCCCGGATTCCAAATAATCCTGAGCACATTAATCCTGTTTGTGATCTTTGAGGGAGTTTTACCGCGAATCTCTTCGCGATTCGATGCGGATTGGCTGGACGGTTTAGCCTATGCCGTCGGCGCCGGTTTGTTTTACCGGCTGCGCTCCGGTAGTCGGGCCCTGCGTCAATAAACTGACAACAACCAATGACAGCACCGACAGGGTAATAGCCGGAAGTACTTCATCCAGGCTTTTCACCCAGTTTGCATTAGGCAAGACAGCCTGAAAAATCCCCGTCTCTTTCCATAAAAGTGTCGTTAGTGTTCCCACAATAATGGAAACAACCGAGCCTTCTTTGGTGGCCTTCTTCCAAAACATAGCCGCCAGCAAAGTAGGCGTGATCGCCGCTCCGTAGATTGTATACGCATAGAGAGCTCGCTCCAAAAATCCGGTGGATTCGGCAAAACCACGGGAAATGCCATAGGCTGCCAATCCTAAAGCCAACACCAGTGCACGACTCATAAGTACAATGTGCTTTTCGGATGCATCATGATTTACATATTTCATGTATATATCACGAATCAAGGTCGTTACCGGAACTAACAGGTACGAATCCGCGGTGGAAATGATAATCCCGATAATTGTGGTCATCATGATGGCGCCAAGGAATGGCGGCAATAAACGATGAGATGCAAAAATCAACACATAACGTCCATTGGCAGCATCCGGGATCATACTGGAACTGACCCACGCGGACGCAATCACCAGACATTCAATCAGTGCGACCGCGAAGATTAGAATCTTGGTGGCCGATTTAGCACCCTCCTCATTTTTACTGGCAAAGAAACGCTGGTACATGTTGGCATCACCCAGAATCAGTAAAAACGGCGGCAACGTAAAATTCAAAATATCAGCGGCAGAGTACACACCCCAGAAATGCATGTGACTCTGCAATCCTCGGGCTGCAAAGGCAGTTTCCATCCCGCTCCAACCACCGGCTTTGATCCAAAGCACCGGGAAAGCAATGATCAGGGTGACCGTCATGATGATTCCGTTTCCTACATCCGTATATGCGACACTTAATAACCCGGCAAGCATGGTATATAAAACGATAAAGGCTGCTGCAAGAATCGTTGCTGTCTGTGGGGAGAACAAAGGTTGATTATTCGAATCCACTAAAATGGTTTGTAGAACAGCTCCGCCCGCATTGTACTGGTAACTGACAATCACCATATACGCCAGAACCAAAGCAATCACCGATAACAACCGTGCTGTAGATCCAAATCGATCTCCGATGATCTCCGGAACCGTGAATTTTTCAGTAAGCCGCGCTTTCCCGGCAATTTGGGTGAGCAGGATAATTCCAAGTACACCACCCAGGGGCAGAATAAATGCAGCTGCGCCGGTTTCATATGTTTTACCTGCATTGCCGAGGATGGAGCCGGTTCCGATCCAGGTAGCCAGCATGGTCCCAACCAGAACCCATGGTCCCAATGAACGACCGGCTACTGAGAAATCCGATTGGGTTTTAACCTTTCTGGCTTTGGATGTACCCAGGCCGATCAGAACGGCCAAATAGACGATAATTACTATATAATATGTCACTGCAAAATGATCAGTTCAGAAGATATTCCTTCAAAAACCGGACAGGTATTGAACCGTGATCAAGCAAAGCTTCGTGATAGTTTTCCAGATCGAAATCCTTGCCTTCTTTGTGCTCCACTTGTTTCCGCAAGTCCATCATCAGACTGTACCCAACAAAATAGGTAGACAACTGGCCGGAAGTGAGTTGGGCACGAATCCACTTTCCTTCTGCCTCCGATTTTTCCTGGAATGTCTGGTTCACCATTAAGTCCATGGCTTGCTCTTTTGTCATTTCTTCGATATGTATTTTCTGGTCCATGATTGCATTGGCGATACCACGGAGTTTCCATTTCAGACTTACCAGTTTGTACCGCGGATCACCATGGCCGAGACCCTCGTCCACCATCATTGTTTCACAGTAATGAGCCCAACCTTCAATCATCACTCCGCTACTGAACACAGCCCGAACCAGTGAAGGGCATCGATTGGCATAGATCAGTTGGATGTAATGACCGGGCAAAGCTTCGTGAACGGAAAGGATTTTCACCGAAATTGTGTTGTATTCACGTAAAAACGATTCAGCCTGATCGTCGGACCAGTCTTTTGGGATCGGGGACACATTATAATAAGTCTGTAAGTTTTTCTCCAGCGGTCCCGGCGCTTCCAGCGAAGCAATCGATACACCGCGTTCGTATTCAGGTGTTTCCCGAACAATCAATGGTTTTGTGGAATCCTGATCAATAATGTGGTTTTCGTCAATAAAATCGGAGAGTTCTTTGATCGTCCCTTTTACGCTGGCCACAACGCTGTCACGGCTGGCGTGATGTTGAGCAATCTCATCCAATACTGTTCTAATTACACGCAAACGATCCGACAGTGTATTGGCCTTTGCCTGCTGACCCATTTCTTGTTCATAAAGTGGCGCTGCCAGTTCAAACATTTTTTGCTGGGTGTTCCTGAGTGCCATTTCCGCCCTGGCCATCACTTCTTCCGGCTCAAGATCCTCATTAATATACAGAACGAATTTCTTCTCATACAAATGAGCGCCAATCCTGAAATCTCTGAACAGTTCGGTTTTTTCCCGCAATTCCAAAAATTCCTTGAACTGTGCCAGGGATTCTCCTGCTTGTTTGGCTGCTGCTTTTACTTTCGTTGCCTGGTCTTCTGGTAGCTGAACAATAAAATCAGCCAAGCCATCATCTACCAGGTTTTCAATGCCCTGGATTTGTTTGATAGCAGTCTTGAGATGAATCTTCGGCATGGGACCAAGATTCTCCATCGCCTCGGCGATAAATTCCGGCGCTTCTTCCAATCGTGTATAGAGTGATTCTGCACGGTCCTTCGCGGGTGCAAAATCATACCCTGAAAGACTTTGGATTCCATACCCCAACGTGGAAACATACATTAAGGGATTCCATGTATAGGATTTGAGTTCCGTCCAGTTGAATTCTTCCTTTTCAATGGCATTCAGGATTAACTCCAGGTCGATTCGGTCATCCAGGGAAAGTTCTTCGTTTCGAATGGAATTAAACATAGACCGGAACTGCTTTAGCATTTCCAGCCGATCACGAATCGCATTCGTGTGATAATCCGGCCATTTCCCGTCGTAATCGTGAACTCCGATCCAAGTTGCATTGACAGGATTGTCGCGAAAATATTGGCTTAGGAATTTATCTTCATACTTGTGGAAACGTTTGGGCTCGACGGTAACCATAACTAATGTGACGATTAATAGAATCCCCAACGGGATGATGAGGAAGTATTTTGATGGTTGCAATTTCATGTTTGAACTTTGAAGTTACCGTCGGCGTTTCCAAATTCCAAGCGCGACTATGAACCCAAAAGCCCAAAGCCAGGTTTTCGGACTCCTATTTTTCATCCTGACCAGTTGTCAACAGGGACAGGTCCGTCCCAACTCAAAACCAGGAGTACAATTCATGAACCATCTGGCCAACGAAAATAGTCCTTACCTTCAGCAACATGTCCATAATCCTGTGGACTGGTATCCCTGGGGTGACGAGGCCTTTGAAAAGGCAAAAGAACTGAACCGGCCGATCTTTCTTTCCATTGGATACTCCACATGCCACTGGTGCCATGTAATGGAAAAGGAATCTTTCGAAGATTCCACGGTGGCAGCGTTTCTCAATGCCAATTATGTCTGTATCAAAGTGGATCGCGAGGAACGTCCGGATATTGACAATTTGTACATGACAGTGGCCCAAGGTATGACCGGCTCCGGGGGTTGGCCCTTAACAATCGTAATGACTCCGGACAAAATTCCTTTCTTTGCCGGTACCTATTTCCCAAAAACCGGACACGGAAATCGCCCCGGACTGTTGGATATTTTGCCTGTTCTTGCCAAAACCTGGAAAGAAGATCCGGACCGAATTGCCGACATTACCGCTGATATTCAGTCCTATATCAATTCCAGACGATCCGGAGCCGAAGCACTGATCCCAGATACTATTTTGGACCAAACTTTCCGTGAGTTGTCCGATTCTTTCGATTCCCGCAACGGTGGTTTCAGCCAGGCACCTAAATTTCCGTCTGCCCAAAACCTGTTGTTTCTCCTGCGTTACGCTTACACTTTTGGAGACAGTTCCGCCATAACAATGGTGGTAAAAACGCTGGATGCTATGCGAAAGGGCGGAATCTTCGACCAGGTGGGATTGGGATTTCATCGGTACAGTACTGATGCACATTGGCTGGTACCGCACTTTGAGAAAATGCTTTACGATCAGGCCATGTTACTTATGACTTATGCGGAGGCTTACCAATTTACCGGCGAGTCCGACTATGCTAAAACCTGCCGGGAAATCGTTCAATATTTGACCAAAGAGATGGAAAGTCCCGACGGTGGTTTCTACGCCGCCGAAGATGCGGACAGTGATGGATCGGAAGGGACATTTTATGTATGGACTGTACCGGAATTAAAAGCTGCGTTAGGCCAGGATGCAGACTGGGCCTTGAAATACTTTGGTGCAACGAAACAAGGCAATTTCAGTGAAATGGGCCGACCTGCCGATGGACAAAATGTGTTGCGAATTGCCGTTGATTCGGAGGCGTTTGCACAATCGCATGGTTGGACGGTTGATGAACTGGCTTCAAATGTTGAATCGGTACGTACACGGTTGTATCAAATACGGCAGAAACGAATCCATCCCGGGAAAGACACCAAAATCATGACCGACTGGAATGGCTTGCTGGTGGCCGGGCTAGCCCAAACGGCAATGGCGTTAAAAGACAGGGACATACTATCACTAGCCGAGCAGACATATCATTCCATATTGACTCAGAATCGGAGTCCTGACGGTCGTCTCCTCAAACGCAGAATCGATGGCGTTGCCGGACTCCCGGCCATTTTGGATGATTATGCATTTATGATTTGGGGCGGACTTAACCTTTACAAAGCGACCGGGAATGTGGACTATCTTCGGACCAGTTTGGAATTGGCTAAGATTGCTGAACAGGATTTTTGGGATTCGGAAAAAGGTGGTTTTTTCCTCGGAAGTGAGCGGTCTTCGGATATTCCGGTTCGTATGAAAACCGGTTATGACGGCGCCATCCCATCCGGAAATTCAATCATGGCTTTGAACCTGATGCAATTGGGACGGATCACCGGGGAGACAGCCTGGACTCAAAAAGCCGATTCCATCCTTAACGCTTTTTCCGGTGAACTGGTTAGAGTACCGCGGGGATTCTCCGGCATGTTATTGTCCAAATTTGAGGATCAACCGGAAGCCCGGGAAATCGTGGTCGTATTTACTGAAGCAGATTCGCAAAGTAGTACTGAAATGAAAGAATTGAGAGCACTCTACCTCCCCACTTCCGTGATCGTTGAAAAATCAGTCAATGAACCAGTTGATTCAGTCATTCCGTGGTTAAAGGATTATCAATCGATTGATCGTAAACCAACATTTTATATTTGCCGCAATTACGCTTGTGAGCAACCCACTTCGTCATTTGAGAAGGTTTTGGACAATTTGAAACATCCAAATCTTACACCCTCCGACTGAGCGTTTCTGGCCTCACCTTTCAGGTGGAGACGTCCACCCGATTTGTCCTATATTAGACCTCATTTGGAGGGATTCAATTTTATGAAGCTGAAGTTGCACTGGCAGGTATTGATCGCAATGGCGGCGGGCATTTTGTTCGCGCTTGCCCTGGGTGAAAAATCCTTATTCGTAGCACCATTGGGGACCCTTTTTCTACGTTTGTTAAAAATGATCATCGTCCCGTTGATTCTTTTTTCCATTACCTCCGGTGTGGCGGGTCTTGGCGACAGCCGAACGCTGGGCCGCATGGGCGCCAAAACATTCGGATATTATTTCCTCACATCTATCCTCGCCATTTTAGTTGGTTTGACCATGTCCAACTTGATCCACCCCGGATTTGGTGTGGATATGACCCAATCGGTAGGCACCTTCGACCCCGGAACGCTTGAAAAACCATCGTCTATGTGGGAAATCCTGATCCGTCTTATCCCTACCAACCCGGTAAGCGCTATGGCCAACGGCGATATGCTCGGCCTTATTTTCTGGTCGATTGTATTTGGGTTCGCTATCACGCGTTTGAAAGGTAAACCACAGGAATTCCTAAACAATTTCTTCCAGTACGGCTTTGAAGCCATGATGACCCTGACCAAAGGAATCATTGTGTTTTTACCCATCGGCGTATTTGGTTTAATCACCAAAGCTGTCGCAACCACGGGAACCGATTTATTCCGGGCTGTGGGCTGGTATATTGTCACCATTACTCTGGGATTGTGCATACACTTCTTTATTATTTTGCCCCTTGTATTTTGGTTGTTTACCCGGATTAATCCGATCAAACACGCCAAGGCGATGATGCCCGCTTTTCTCACAGCTTTCTCAACATCGTCTTCCGGTGCCACTTTACCGGTGACAATGGATTGCGTAGAGAATAATGCCGGTGTGTCCAACAAGGTAACGAGCTTTGTCTTGCCGCTTGGCGCCACGATTAACATGGATGGAACCGCACTCTATGAATGTGCCGGAGTTCTGTTCATATCGCAAGCGCTGGGAGTTCATTTCGGGCTTGGTCAGCAATTGGTGATCGTTCTGACTGCCTTCCTGGCTTCCGTGGGAACGGCAGCGGTTCCATCAGCCGGACTGGTAATGATCTTTGTGGTCCTGAATGCGGTAGGTCTTGGTGATAATGCGGGAGCGGCTCTTATCGTTGGAACCATGTTGGCCGTCGATCGACCATTGGATATGTTTCGTACAATGGTGAATGTGACCAGTGATTCAGTCGGAGCTGTGGTCGTGGCACAAAGTGAAGGAGAAACGGAGTTGTATCCGGAAGCGAATTAGGTGTTCAAATTGAAATAATTGAACAGTTTTATTTTTAAATATTCCAATTCCGCTTGCCCCGCATGAAAGCCCTGTTTAGATTCGTTTTGCTCTAAAACAATTCCATTGTCGGATCGTATTTCAGGATCTTCAATCATTACCCTAGGAAGCTAACCTCCGACATCAAAAAACAGGCCTTTCCGTCAAGCGGATCAAGGAAGTTTGCTGATTTTGGGGCGCCTCCACCGTGTCAAACACGGTCCTGAAAACAACCGGCAATGGACCATTAAAAACCCCTGCGAAAGCGGGGGTTTTTTTATGGTTTAATCGGCTTTACACTCAGCCCATGATCTGTAGAAAATATTCAGGGAAGAACCGGACTCGATCCACATCCTTTTCTTTAAACAGGAACGGTCTCACATCTTGTGCCAATTGATCCATATTCTCAGCATAACAGACATCCATGATTCTTTCTTTCAGATCATCCTTAACCCGGATATTTGCTTTGACTTCCAAATAACGAAAGTCCGGTTGGATGCCCATCCCGAAAAGGATAACCACATCATAGAAATCCCGTCCCTTTTTCCGCTTTCGATTCAGGATTGCCCACAATTTCTGAGATAACAGGATTGAAGGCGGCATGACCATAATCGACGTAAACACATCGAAGCGATTAAGAATGAATCGATCCGGCCGATACGTAAAGTCCTGGGCTTCCGCATCCAGGCGAATCAGAATTTTTTCTTCCTGATAACCCGAGAGTCCTTGTTCAAAAAGCAAACCGGGAAACAGTAGGAATTGTTCCTGAGCTTCTCCAGATAACCCTACTGTTTCCATTCTACCAGGCGCCGGGTATCAAATGCCGGAAACACCTTTTTAATCTCGGTGATAGAAAAAACGGGGAACGGTTCCAGAGCCTTTTTTGAATTCTGTGAAATTCATCATACGTTTCTATTATTTGTTATAAATAACAATTAATGGATATATATGTCCACCACTAAACTTGTTACGCAACACAATGAAATCCTGAACTTCTTCCGGTTTAGAGGCAAGTTTTGGGATAAAACCAATGGTATTCACAACAAATGATAGAAAATGAAATTCTCAATATAGAGTCCCACGGAAAAATCCCGTGGTACCTTATAAATTATCCCGATCGCGGGATGATTAAAAATGATT
>CAZJWP010000078.1:0-10325 GCA_964549745.1 uncultured bacterium
TTAAGGTATGCCAATCCTGAAGCCCGCCCCAGCTTAAATATATATTTTCTGCTTTAGGTGCAGGAGGTCGGGCCTGCCCGACTGGAGTCGTTCAGGCGGGAAATCGCCCCACTCCGACCTTGGATCGGACTATTGGAGTAATGGAAATTTGGAGTATTGAATAATGAAGTTAACACCATATAGTATTCCTTCAATTCGCAAATAATGAATTCATTATTCAAGATTAATAATTTTCTTTTTCCCGTTATAAAACAAGTTTAGATTGTATACATAGTTAACAACTCCTGTTAATGAAAATAAAACTCACATTATTCATTGGAATGATAGCCGGGTTACTATTAGGAAGTGAACCGGATTTCACATGGCTGGACCAGGCCCGGCCGGATGCATATACACTTCCGGAGTTGAATGACGGATATGGTGTTTTATTTCGTGATTTTGACGGCGATAGCTACCCGGACATTTACCTGGTCCGGTTCCGCAATCTGAATCGCTTCTTTCTAAACGATCCCCAAACCCACTCTTTCACCGATGCTACCATCAATTCCGGACTGGGCGGCAATCTGTATCCCGGCGGCCTCACCAACCTGGAACTGGGCGTGTCCATGGTGGATGTGGACAATGACGGCGCCACCGAACTCATGATCACCGGCTGGAACACTACCACGGACTTGCTGGTGCGCAATCGCCCCATGCATTTCCGTTCCCGGTTCAAGGGTTGGAACCCGGAGGAACCGCTTGACGGTAATGCCAATGTTTGGGCAGATGTGGACCGGGACGGCGACCTGGATCTGTTCATCACCGATGAACACCACGGGAATCACTTATATATACAGAATGATGGGCGCCAACTTATTGAATCCGCTAAGGTATGGAATGTGACCGGGGGAAAGTCCGTGAGCCAGGGCGCCGCATTCGGCGACTTGAACGGCGACGGCTGGCCTGATCTTTACGTGTGTAATTGGTTTGTAACCGATTCATTGTACCTCAATCTGCAGGGAGCCGGATTCAGAGCGATCGCTCTGCCGGTCCGGCATCTACAGGAAGCGCTCAATTCCAACAGCGTTACGTTTGCGGATTTAAACCGGGACGGCCGCCTGGACCTGATTGTCTGTGACCGGAATGGCGAATCAGCCGTCTATGAAAATGAAAGCGGTCCTAACGGTTCTTTTTTCCTAACAGATCAAACCGAAGCGTGGGGATTGAAAAATACCATTCCCGCATACGGCGCCATTGTGGGCGATCTGAATCGTGACGGTTCTCCGGATGTGTTTTTTACGGATTTAGGTGCGAACCGGTTTTATTCAGGCGCTAAGGACGGTCGATTTCAACTGGCCTGGGAAGAGACACCAAAGGAAGGTCATTACAGCACCGGATCGGCGCTGGCCGATGTGGATCGCGACGGCGATTTGGATCTGCTTATCGCCAATAAGGATACCACTTGTGAATTACGGATCAATCCGATACGAACCGGGCACTGGCTGAAGGTCGAATTGGAAGGTGTGCGTTCCAACCGTGACGCGATTGGCACAACAGTGACACTTTGGGATTCAACCCATACAAACCGGCTGGGATTCCAGGAGCGTTCATCGTCCTCCGGATATCTGTCCCAGTCCGATCCGACCTTATTTTTTGGACTGGCCGATCGTGGTCCGGTGTGGGTTCAGGTCAAATACCCATCCGGGATTCGTCGAGAGATCAGCACTCCGGTGGACCGGAAGGTCCGCCTGCCGGAGATCACCGGAATTGAACGAGCCACGATCTTCGGAACCCGGGAATTAAAAGCCCGGCTTTCGGAATCACTGTTCTGGTCCAACTTATTTCGAATCCTTTTGGCTCTGGCCATCTGGACCGGATTTCTGTTTCTGGCAGGAAGCCGCTATCGATGGTCAGCATGGCCCATGTTTATCACCTTTTTTGTCCTGGCGATCTTGATTTACCTGGTGGCCGGGCTCATTACATCGCCAACGGCGGAGAAAGTATTAAAAACCGTATTGGGCAGCGAAATACTGGCCCTGGGGATTTTGACCATAATCCTGGAACAGAAACATCGATCCGATCTCAAGCGCGCACGGGTCCGGCAGACACTGCAGAAGTTTTCGGATGACATCGCTTTACTGCACGACGACAAAGAACTGGCGGACGAATTGGTAACAGTTTGCCGGGAGCAGCTACACTTAAAGCAAAGTGCGCTCTGGATTCGGCAGAATGGTCGTTTTGTGCGGTATGCTTCGGCCGGTGATGGATCGGAATTGCCGGATCGGTTGACCCAAGACCGGATTCAATCTTTGGAAAATGGCGATGATGAAGATTTGCCATTCCGGACCGTTTTATTCCTGCGCTATAAATCTGAGATCGAAGGTGTTTGGGGCTTGACCGAAAGCCGGGAACGGCCGTGGCGCTTGGACAGTGAAGACATTTCACTGTTGCAATTCCTGGCGGATACAGCGGCTATGGCAATCCGGAATAACCGCTACATTGCCCAGGTGACGGAGCAGGAGCGGCAACTGGCGCAGCAGGCGGAACGGGAGAAAATGATCTCTGAACTGGAAGGGAAGAACAAGGAGCTGGAGCGCCTTTTCCAGGAACTGAAGTCCACGCAGGCACAATTGGTGCATCAGGAAAAAATGTCGGCGCTGGGTCAACTGGTGGCGGGCATCGCCCACGAATTGAACAATCCCATCGGTTTTATTTACAGTAACATCAAATTGCTGGAAGAGCAAATCCAATCGGTGAAATCCGGCGGCGAATGGACCGGGGAAACCGATGAGCTGATCAACGAAATTACGGAAGGCAGTTCCCGCATTCGCGATTTGGTCCGCGACCTCCGGAATTTTTCCCGGTTGGATGAAGCGGAGTTCAAAAGCGCTGATCTTCACGAAGGACTGGATTCCACGCTTACCCTGCTTCGTGGTGAATTCAAGGGACGGATTACGGTCCACAAAGAATATGGAAAATTGCCGCCGGTGGTTTGTTTGCCGGGACATTTGAACCAGGTATTCCTGAACCTGTTGATGAACGCGTCCCAGGCCATCGGTGATTCCGGAGAAATTTGGATCAAAACTTCATTGGAGGGAGATTCGGTTAAGATTGAAATCAAAGATAACGGCGGCGGAATTCCCGAAGAAGTTCTGGACAAGTTGTTCGAACCCTTTGTGACCACAAAACCGGTGGGGCAGGGAACCGGTCTTGGTTTAAGCATCAGTTACGGGATTATTCAACGCCATGGTGGATCTATTTCCGCGGAAAACTGGAAAAATGGCAGTGTATTTACCCTTGAATTGCCGGTGAACCCGGAATTGGAGAAGAAATGACCCGGCCAACCGTCCTTATTGTCGATGATGAACCTCTGGTCCTGAAAGCATTGGCCCGGACGCTTGGCGATCGTTTTTCTATTCTTCAGGCCACCGATGGACAGGGTGGATTGGAGTGGCTCCGCAAAGAAGAGGCAGCAGTAATTTTGGCGGACCAGCGAATGCCGGGAATGGCAGGAGATGTGTTTCTGGAGAAAGCGCGGGCGGAACAGCCCGATGCCGTACGGATACTTATTACCGGTTATGCCGATATTGGGGCAGTGGTGAGCGCTGTGAATTCCGGCGGCATTTACTTTTATCTGGAAAAACCCTGGGAGCCGGATGAACTGCGTTTGGTGGTGAGCAACGCTGCCGATCATTACGCGCTTATCCGGGAAAACCAGAATCTGGTGGAGCGGTTGAAGTCAGCCAACCAATCCCTGGTGGAGGAAAATAAGTCGCTTCTCAATACGCTGGAGAAGCAATATCATTTCGATCAGATTGTGGGTTCCAGCGCTGTCATGCAGACTGTATTCCAGTTGATGAAAAAGGTAATCCCCACCCCGGCAACGGTATTAATCCAGGGTGAAACCGGGACCGGGAAAGAAATGATTGCCCGGGCGATTCACTTTAACAGTCCGCGGAAGGATAAACCCTTCTTAGCACAAAATTGCGGCGCCCTTCCGGACACACTTTTGGAAAGCGAATTGTTTGGTCATGAAAAAGGCGCCTTTACCGGAGCAGCCAACCGAAAGAAGGGTTTATTTGAGGCCGCGGACGGCGGAACAGTTTTTTTGGACGAACTGTCCGATACGTCACCTTCATTTCAACAACGATTGTTGCGGGTATTACAGGAAGGTGAAATCCGGCCATTGGGCGGGACAAAAGACACGAAGGTTGATGTCCGGGTGATTGCAGCTTCCAGCCGTGATTTATTGGAAGCGGTCCGGTCCGGGACGTTCCGGGAAGACCTGTATTATCGCTTAAATGTGTTCCCGCTTTCACTGCCGCCGCTTCGTGAGCGTAAAGAGGATATTACCGATCTGGTTAGGCATTTTCTAATTCTGTACAGTTCACGGATGAATAAAGGAAGTCTTACGATTGCAGCGGAGGCACTGGAATTCCTGAAGGACTACGATTATCCCGGGAATATCCGGGAATTGGAAAACCGGATTCAGAGGGCAGTGGTTCTGGCGGAACCGGATTCCATGCTGGTTGCCTCCGATTTTGACGACTTACAAAGAACAGATGATACGGACGTACGTTCGGAAAACCAGTCCCTCAGTTCAGCGGTAGAGGCTTTGGAGCGGAACCTGATTCGGAAAGCGTTAACATTGACAAAAGGAAACATTAGCCGGGCAGCCGCACAACTGGGACTCAGTCGGTTGGGGTTGTATAAAAAACTTGAGCGATTGTCCATAAAGTCTGAAAAGTATAAACAAAGTTAACATAATAATATATAACGTAAACATAGTAAGCATATTCTTTACGGACAATAGAATTCTCCTTCTTTGTAAGTTGAATAATAAATGAAGTTATTCATATAATAAATTATTGAACTTATTGGCATGTTATTTGTCTAATAAGAAACAGCGAAACAAGCAGGTGCCATTATGAAAAGGCCAAACTTAAAACAGACAAAAATTTTCTTACCGGTTGCAGGATTGTTCCTGCTTCAGGGATGTTATACCCAGCTAACCACAGTTGAAACGGTTAGACCGAAACCTGTCGTTGCCCGTCCAATGGCGGATACCGGCCAGGTTGTTGCTGTTGATTCAACGCAATCCACACAAATTGTGTACGATTCACCGGATGTTTACAATATTTATATGCAACCCATGAGCCCCGGTTATTTTGGTCGTCCTTATCCGTGGCGCCGTTTCCATCACTATCCCGGTTGGAGATTTTCTGCTTCCTATAGCTATGGATGGTCAGACTGGAATTGCTACGGCTACTCCTATTATGATCCTTGGAATTGGGGCGGATGCTACGATCCATACAGCAGCTATATGGCCTGGGGTTGGGGATATCCCTTCTATTGGAATGATCCTTATTGGGGTTATGGTTATTGGGGACATGGATACGGACATGGACATTGGTATTCGGGCGGAGCTAACGTACCGCCGCACGAAAAACGTGACTGGAATCGCCGTGATGCAGCCTCCGATGAAAATACCATCGTTCGCAACCAACTTGGCAGCTATGTTCCGGTTACTCCTTCAACCGGCTCGGGCAGTGGCGGTTATTCCAACACGTCCGGTTCGAACAGTTCATCACGGAATGTCATCCGGCGTACCGATGCAACAGAGATTACTTCGACACCAACACACCCCGTGATCGTTCGTACATCGGAGGCAGAAACATCTCCATCCAAGAACAATGTTGTGGGAATTAACCATACCGAGCTTCCCCAAATTACACCGGTGATCACACCGACTCCCGCTCCGGTGTTACACAAACAAACGACAGCACGGACGGTGACACGAAAAAATGTCTCCGTAAAAAAAGCAGCGGCACCAAAAGCACAAAAAAAGGCAAGTAAGTCTCAGTCAGCAATCCGCGTGATCGAAAAAGTGGTGAGAGCGGTCTCATCCTCAAATTCATCGTCCCATTCGTCCCGTAAATCATCTGCCAGTTCATCAGGTAGAAGTAAAAGCCGGTCCGAATCATCCTCAAGATCGTCTTCGAGGTCTTCCTCAAGATCATCATCGCATTCATCCAGTCGGTCTTCCTCAAGTTCCAGCCGGACAGTCAGACATCGTTAGGAGCGTATCGTGAAAAAAACATCCTTTATTTCCATCGGTCTGTCCTTCACACTTTTCAGTGGGTTTGCCTCCGGGCAAACAGCCTGGGATGCCATCCATATCTTTAATGGAGAGACCGGTTTTGGGGCTCGTGCACTCTCTATGGCAGGTTCCTATACCGCCGTGGCTAACGATTATTCAGCGGTGTACTGGAATCCTGCGGGACTGGGTCAGATCGAACAATCTCAGTTCTACACCGAACTTTCTAATTTGACCTACCCTAACAAAGCCACTTACATGGGTAACACCAATCTGGATCAACGGGGGTACACACATCTTCGGTCATTTGGCTTGGTTTCACCGATTCCGGTCGCCAGGGGAAGTCTGGTTTTCGCGCTTGGTTACAATCGAATTAAGGACTACGACCAGAATGTATTGTTCTCCGGGATGAGCGCCGAGAGTAATGGGTTAAGTTTTAATATTTCAGACGGGAATGGGAATGCCCAGGATTATCCGTTTGACACCAACGTATATCGCCAGGAAGATGTGAGTTCGGAAGGTGGTCTTGGACAATGGAGTCTGGCCGGAGCAGTTGCGGTATCGCCACGTGTTTTATTGGGTGCCACGCTGGGCATTTTGACCGGGAAAGAGACGTATCATTTCGCTTTTTATCAGCAAGATAAGAACAATGTGTATTCCACATACCCGGCGAATTATTTTTCGTATTCGCTGGAACAAAATCTGCAAAACTCAATCTCCGGGTTAAACCTGAAACTGGGCGCCTTATGGTCCATGACAAAATGGATGCAATTCGGCGGGACGATCACATTGCCGTCAAGAGTGAATATCAACGAAGTCCACACATCGAACGACAATCTGGTCTTTGATGACAATTATTCCGATAAAACCAGTTCCAGCGGTGAATGGAGTTACCAGGTTCGGACACCCTTCGTCTTTGACGGCGGCATGGCAATCCGGACACCGATTTTTACGGTGTCCACTTCGGTTCGCTATCGCGATTGGTCCCAAACACGATTTATTGTTTCCGGTGTACACATGAACGATCAGAACTATCTGGACTACCTGGATGAAAATTCCGTGATTGCCACACAATATCAACCGACAACTGAAATTCGCGCCGGAGGAGAAATCCCCCTGCCTTTCATTGGCGCAACACTTCGCGGTGGAATCGCTTTGATCCCGGATCCGTTGATAAACAAGACTCCGGCGGATTACAAAATATACAGTGGCGGTGTTTCCATAAAGCTGGACCCCGATATCAGCTTGGACATAACCGGGAATTACAGTCCTCAAAAAAGAACAACTACGGACAGTTATACGCCCGGTGGAACCACCGAGTCGGTAAACAAACTCTTATTACAAGCCGGATTAAACTTCAAGTTTTAGACTGCACCTGCACTGTATCCGCTCTCAAGGTCCGGGTAGCGAAAGTCTCCCGGACCTTATGTAAATTCAATTATATTTAGACCGCGACAAACAAACAGGAGGGTTTATGTTCGCTCCGGAAGTGTATCGGCAAAGACGCGACCGATTACTGAAAAGTCAATTCAAAGGTCTTTTGTTGTTTTTAGGGAATGAAGCGGTTCCCATGAATTATCAGGATAACACTTACCCGTTTCGCCAGGACAGCACCTTCCGCTATTTTTTTGGGATTAACATTCCCGATCTTGTGGTTGTATTAGACGGAGAAAGTGGAGAATCTATTTTATTTGGAAATGAACCCGGTCCGGAGGACCGGATTTGGATCCAACCGCAACCACCCCTGAGTGAATGGGCTGAAAAAGCGCTGATTCAGGAAGTCCGAACCCTGGATGAACTCCCCGCTTATCTTAGGAAATCCGTCGAACAGGACCGGCAAGTTCTGTCGCTTCCACAATATCGATCCGAAAACACAGCTTTTATGGAATGGCTGTTTCTGGAAAATGGGATTTCTGTTTCCATTGAGGAAAACATCCGTTTTACGGAACGTGTCATCGCCTTGCGATCCAAAAAATCAGATGAGGAAGTTGGGGAGATTCGGAAGGCCCTTGAAATCGCCGGATTCTTCCATAAAGCGGTCATACAGCAAGCCAAACCGGGCATGACGGAAATGGAATTGAAGGGTGTTATCGAAGGCTACGTTTCCGGACAGGGTTCGCAGCTTTCCTACCCTGTGATCCTGACAGCTCACGGTGAAATCCTCCACAATTCCGCAAGCGATTATCGTCTACAGGAAGGCGACTTGATTCTCAATGACTCCGGCGCCGATTCTCCGGAAGGGTATGCCAGTGATATTACACGTGTATTCCCCGCCTCAAAAAAATTCTCCAATCAACAAAAGGATGTAACTACGATTGTATTGAAAATGCAGTCAGAGGCGATTCGCATGTTGAAACCGGGCATACCCTATCGGGATGTTCATCTTCACGCAGCCAAAGTCGGAGTAGAGGGACTGGTGGACCTGGGATTGATGAAGGGCGATCCGGATGAAATCGTGGCAACCGGTGCATACGCATTATTTTTCCCTCACGGAGTCGGACATATGTTGGGACTGGATGTGCACGATATGGAGAACTTTGGAGAAGATAAGGTTGGCTACAATTCGGAGTATCAACGAAGCGATCAGTTCGGGTTATCAGCTCTTCGGCTGGCAAAACCGCTTGAAGAAGGATTTGTACTCACGGTGGAACCGGGATTGTATTTCATTCCCGAATTGATCAGTCAGTGGAAAAGTGAACAGCGATTTCAAGATTTTATCTGTTATGATCAGCTGGATGCTTATACCCATTTTGGAGGTGTCCGGATCGAAGACAATGTACGGATTACAAAAGAGGGTTCTGAGGTTTTAAGTAAAGACATACCGAAATCGATCGAAGAAATCGAAGCATTACGCGGGGAATAGTATCAACTTTCAATAAGGCTGATTTGATTCAACTGTAAAAGGGGAGAATACATTATGGCAAAAACACCGTTTCCGGATTATCCTGATTCATTGTGGCTCGCCACTTGTGGCGATTACGAACCACGACCGGCATTACAGGAATCCATTAATGTCGATGTAGCCGTGATTGGCGGCGGATTCTCCGGTGTTGCCACAGCTCACGAACTGAAAAAAGCGGACCCTGGGTTGAATGTGGCGCTGGTGGAAGCCAAATCCATCGGATACGGCGCCAGCGGACGGAATGGCTCTTTTGCCATGACAGTGATAGGATTGGGTTTTGGCGTCATGGCCATGCTGCGCGGAAAAGAGTATGTTCAGCGTGGACATCGTTACATGATGCAGGCAGTGGACGGACTGGAAACACTCATCCGCGAAGAGAATCTGGATTGCCAGATGATCCGCCCCGGGTTTTTGCGAACGGCCACCACGCGCGATTACATCAAGCGAATCCAACACGATGTGGATTTAATGAACGAACTTGGATTCGAAGATATTTACTGGATCGATGAAAAAGCAGTGCGGGAGCGTGTGGATTCGTCAGCTTATCTGGGCGCCATGTGGGAACCACGGCTTTTATTGGTCCATCCGGCCAAGCTGGTCCGGGCGGAACGCGACCTGGCTTTGCGATTGGGCGTACAGGTCTATGAAAACACGCCGGTTGTGCAGATCACGTCACAACCGAAATTCGATCTGGAAACACCGGGCGGTCATATTTCCGCTGAAAAAGTGGTCTTTGCGACCAACGCTTATTCTCATCTCTTTCCGCAGCTCAAACGGAAACAGGTTCCGGCATTCACGTATATGATCGCCACGGAACCGCTCAATGATGCACAATTATCTACCATTGGTTGGGACGGCCGGGAAGGGATTGAAGACGCCCGGAATCTGATTCATTATTATCGGCTAACACCTGAAAAGCGGATTGTTCTGGGCGGAGGACCGGTAGGTCTGACCTGGAATAACAGTCTGTATGGCGACAATGACGAAGCGGCCTGGGCACATTTGGAAGAACATCTCCATTTCCTTTTTCCGGGACTTAAAGGGATCAAAGTCACCCATCGCTGGGGCGGACCATTTTCGGTGACGATCAATCTGAGCCCGGCGCTGGGTTTCATCGGCGACAAGCGCGCCGTGTACAGTATCGGTTGTATCGGTCACGGTGTCTCAATGAGCCATCGCAATGCGAAAGCCATGCGCGATCTGCTACTGGAACGGGAAAGCGAAGTACTGGATTGTCCGTTTATCAATCCCAAGGTAATTCCCTGGCCGCCGGAACCGTTGCGGATGATGACAGCCGGCGCTTTGAGGGGCTATCTCCGGTTGGAAGACTGGTGGCATGAGCGGGGT
>CAZJWP010000079.1:0-10323 GCA_964549745.1 uncultured bacterium
ACTGATGAATATCAAGTCATCGCAATGAATGAACCAGAGAATAAACCGTTGGACAGGACCTGATTAAACACAATTCAATCCATAATGAATGTCTATCCATTTTACAGTTCGGATTCTTCCACCGGAATGGGTGCCGGTGTTTTTACAAACTGAACCATGATCAATGAGACAATACTCAAAACGGTTCCAAAAAAGAATGGAATCCGATAATCGACAATCCAGGTCAGACCACCTAAAACCGGAATAACGACGGCAGCAATGTGATTGATGGTGAATCCCACCGCCATGGTGGGCGCCACATCCTTCGGATCCCCGATCTTCTGAAAATAGGTTCGGATGCCAATTCCAAAATTGAAAAAGAAATTGTCCAAAATATAGAGTAAAGCTACAATATACTTGGCATGGACAGTGCCGTAAGCCGTAAAAATAAAAATCAGACTGAGGTATTCCATGCTAAGGATCCATCGTTCGCCAAAGCGAATGATGGCTTTTCCGATGAGGGGATTCACCAGGTAATTCACGAGATTGTTGATGACAAAGAGGATGGAAATTTCCTGGATACTGAAATCAAAAATCTTCACCAACAGGAAGATTGCGAACGCGACGAAAATTTGTCTTCGGGCTCCGGCAATAAATGTAAGTGTGTAGTATAACCAGTATTTTCGTCGAAAGACCATTTTCTTGTGCTGAACCGGAAGATCTTCACGATGCGGGTTTTGGAAAAAACTCCAACCGGCAACGATAAATATCAGAGCGCCCACCAGCGCAAGAATTGTTTTATAATTCAGAAAGTATGACAACACAAAAATTACAGCTCCCACGACAATATTTGTGGCTGCGGCATAACTCCTCATTTTCCCAATGATCCAGGGCGATTGGTCTTTGTCAAAATATTGCAAACTCAATGACTGATTGGTGGTTTCGTAATAGTGAAATCCGAAACTCATGATCAAAGTGGTTGCAATTAACCCTCCGAAGGTGGGAAAAAATCCTGTCAGGCCAACACCCAATCCGAGGGTAAGAATGGAGAGCGAAGATACACGGTGTTCTTTCATGACCATAAACAAATAGACAGCAAGAAGCGCTAAAAATCCCGGAATTTCCCTGATCGATTGAATGGCGCCTACATGACTTCCGTTTAAGTGAACAACCTCAACTGCAAAGTTGTTGAAGATCGTCCGCCATGTTTGGAGACCCGTAGTCGATGCGATTGTCAGAATTACCAGAAATCGATACATGGCGTCTTTTCGGAGTTCTTTATTCAAAATTTGCCTTGAGGGTCAATGGTTTTGGCGGGAATCCGGTGGTTAGAATGGATTTGGTTTGATCAATTGTTGTGATAAACAGTTTTTGTACAGAATCAATCTAATCCGGTTCGGAATTCGTCCACAAGTCCACAGTTTGCGTTAGAATCACTCTTCATACGATCCGTTCTTTTTACGGTAGAGTCATGACCCTAAATTACCTTATGGAATTGACTGACAAAATAAAGCAGGTTCCCCAAAAACCAGGCGTGTATCGTTTTCTGGATAAAAAAGGGACAATCATATATATTGGGAAAGCCAAGAATTTGAGGAACCGGGTCCGATCTTATTTTCAAAAGAATAAGTATCAGACAGCGAAAAACCAGTCGATGATCAGCCGGATTGCCGATCTGGAATGGCTTGTGGTTGGGTCAGAAGTGGAAGCGTTGCTGACCGAAGCGAATTTGATTCGGAAACACCGTCCGCGATACAATATCGATCTGAAAGACGATAAATCCTTCCCGTACATTCGGATAACCAATGAACCTTTTCCCCAAGTGTTTCTCACACGGGAAGTGGTCAAAGACGGATCCACATATTTTGGGCCATATACGGACGTATTTTTACTCAAACAATCCCTGAAAGCCATTCACAAAATTTTTACGATACGGAGTTGCAGCTACATGCTGAATGCGGAAACCATCGCGCAGCGGAAGGTGGCGCTCTGTCTGGATTATCATATAAAGAAATGCGGCGGTCCGTGTGAAGGAAAGATCAGTGAGACCGAATATAATAAGATGATCCAACGAGTGCGGGAATTCCTCCATGGCCGGACTAAACCTACCGAAGAATACCTGGTTGCTGAAATGGAGAGGGCCTCCGAAGAGATGCGCTACGAAGATGCAGCTACGCATCGGGACCAGCTTAATGCTGTCCGGGCATTTAAAGCGCGGCAGCGAAAAGTGGCTGCGGATTTCGGGGATCGGGATGTATTTGCATTCTGGCATGAAAACGAATATGGTGTGGGAATTGTCCTTCAAATCCGGCAGGGTCGAATGTTTGGACGGGAAAAGCTATCGTTTCAGGGATCGGAAGAGCCGGAGGATATCCTGGCATCGCTGATCACTCGTTTTTATTTGGAGAGCGATTGGATACCAAGAGACATTTCACTGCCGCTTGAACCAACCGGAATGAAGGATCTGAACAACTGGCTGAGATCAAAACGCGACGGTGCAGTGCATCTCCACCTTCCTCAACGCGGTGAAAAAGCACGGGAAATTCGCCTGGCGGAACAAAACGCCAAACTTCTGCATGGCGAATGGGAATTGGAACGGAAAAAACGCCAGGATTATGTTCCCAATTCAGTCGCCAGTTTAAAGGAAGATTTACAGATGGACGTTCCGCCGCGGCGTATCGAAGCATTTGACATTTCACATTTGGGTGGTACCGACACGGTGGCATCCATGGTCTGTTTTAAAGACGGAAAAGCGCGTAAATCGGACTATCGCAAATTCGAGGTGAAAACGGTGAAGGGGATCGATGATTTCGCTTCCATGCGGGAAGTGGTTTACCGGCGGTATAAACGTGTGTTGGATGAGAACCAAACCTTGCCGGACCTGGTTTTGATTGACGGTGGAAAAGGGCAACTTTCCATGGCCGTGTCCGCCCTTAGGGAATTGGGACTTACCACCGTTCCGGTGATTGGATTAGCCAAGCGATTGGAAGAAGTATTCGTTCCCGGTGAATCCGAACCGAAGTCAATTGCCAAACAATCACCGGGGCTGATCCTGCTTCGGCGTGTCCGGGATGAGGCACATCGGTTTGCGATTACATTTCAGCGGGAAAAGCGCAGCAAACATGTAAAATCTTCAATCTTTGAGACCATTCCCGGCATGGGGAAAAAACGAGTCGAATTGCTCTTAAGCAAATACACTTCCGTCAAACACATCGCGGAATCAACCCCGAAAGAAGTGCAGAAAGTGACCGGACTGCCCGAACGATTAGCAAAAGCGATCGTAAAAACGGCCCGCAGTTTGGAATCGGGAAAAGCAGACTATTCTGTGACAAGAAACTCATGAATTTCGGTTGTGTCTTCTGTATATTTCTGCGCCTCTAATCAAGAAACCCAAAGAGATACATGCGACTTAAGAACATTCTTGCCCTCCTGATTCTGTATACTTTTGTGTTCGGACAGGATTATGATCCCAATCATTTTCTGGTTGAACTAAAACCGGATATGTCGATAGCAACGTACGCCCAAATACTCGATACTCAACATTACAAGATCGAAAAAGTCGTTGTAAAACGTCTCAAGATATTGTTGATCAAATGCGTTAGTCCTCAGGCTAATGTTGTTTCTTCAGTTACAGAATTTCGTTCCGATCCCTGGGTGAAGCATGCACAGTTGGATCACTATGTTCACCAACGGAGCGTCTATCCCAATGATCCGCAATTCGGTGATATGTGGGATCTGGAGAATACAGGTCAGAGCGGCGGGACCGAGGATGCGGATATTGATGCTCCGGAGGCATGGGATTTTGGTACGGGTGGATTGAATGCCCTTGGTGATACAATCGTTGTGGCTGTAGTGGATGGCGGCGCCCAGGTAACCCATCCGGATTTAGCGCAGAATATTTGGACAAACCGAAATGAAATTCCCGGCAATGGAATTGATGATGATGAAAATGGTTATGTGGATGACGTTCATGGCTGGAACGCCTATTCGTCAAATGGAAGTATCCCCGTCGATTATCATGGGACTCACGTATCCGGGACGATCGGAGCCGTTGGAGATAATGATCTGAACGTGACAGGGATTAATTGGAATATAAAGATCATGGAAGTTGCCGGATCAACATCACAAACATCGGTGGCACTGGAAGCATACGGATATGTTTTGGACCAACGAGCTCTCTACGATTCCACGGATGGAGAAAAAGGGGCATTTGTGGTTGCTACCAATTCCAGTTTTGGTGTGGATTATGCCGATTGTTCCACAGGGTCATATCCGTTGTGGAATGATATATACACTGCCATGGGTGAAGTTGGAATCCTGAGCGCTGCGGCAACGATCAATGCCGGGCAAAATGTGGATGTTATCGGCGATGTGCCGACCGGGTGTGACAGTGATTATCTGGTAACAGTCACAAATACAACCCGATATGATTCAAAGAATTCCAGCGCCGGGTACGGGGCCACAACCATCGATCTTGGTGCGCCGGGGACGGCAACGCTTTCGCTTAACTCATCCGGCGGCACCGGTGTGCTGACGGGTACATCGATGGCAACACCACATGTATGTGGTACGGTCGGATTTTTACACTCCATTGCAACAGCAGGATTCGAGGCATTTTATAAAGCGAACCCGGGGGAAGGCGCTCTGATTCTTAAGCAGTTTATCCTTGATGGCGTAGATACTATCCCTGATCTTGAGAATACAACAGTAAGCGGCGGACGTTTGAACCTGTACAATACGTCTGCTATGGTTGTGAATTATATGGGCGCCGATTCCACCGATCCTAATCCGGTGACAAATTTGGCAGCGGATACATCACATTGGTATCAAACAACTCTAACCTGGACCGATCCAACAACAACATTCGGCGGGGATACGCTGCCGGAATTCCAGATCGATATTTCGCGGGACGATTCGCTGATTGCTATCGTTTCTTCGGGAACCGAATATTTCCAGGACTTTCGATTAGTTGGAGGGCAGACATACCGGTACAGTGTGGTTTCACGTATTGTAGAATCTCATGCCGTAAGCATACCGGCGACTATTTCAGTGACGATTTCGGGCGGTGATTGTATGCCGGGAGACGTGTCCCTGGACGGGCAGGTAGATTTAATTGATATACTTTACGAATTCCAATATGTATTACAAGTTCAATCAATACCGCCGGCTGTAACTTGCCAGGCGGATGTGGACTTCGACGGTGATGTTACTATTTTTGACCTGCTTTCCGTTGCCGATATGGTATCGGGCTATTGAGCCAATAATTCGTCGATTTTTGCCACCATTGATTTAAATTCATCCAAATCGTACAGCCGGGTCAGAAAGACAATTTTTCCATTTCTGTCAACGAGCACATTTCGCGTCACTCCGGCTTCCTTGTCCGCAAATTTTGCGAAGATATTTGCCCCCGGATCCAATCCCAGCGGATAAGTGATTTTAATTTCTTTCGCAAACTTGGTTACCGTATCCAACGGTTCGTCCCGATCGACACCGATCATGACCAAACCTTTCGGATGGTATTTTTCCCAGACTTCCGATTCAAGGTGCGGCATTTCTTTACGGCAAACCGAACACCAACTGGCTGTGAATTGTAACAGGAATACCTGTCCTTTCAAATCACCGGTCTGAACCTGGGTGCCATTCGCCAATTGGATGGATACATCCGGACAGGGATCGCCTACTTTTACAATGTACCCGCGAGCGTCAGGTTTGGGTTGTGATGCCAGAAGTGCCGACAAACCCAAAAGCGAAAGTAAAGACCGTTTATTCATCGAAGTATCCTTCCTTCCGCATCCATTCATCCGAGACAAATTTGGTTAAATAATTCCGAATACTGTCCGGAAGTATGAATAGGCAGTTTTCCCCCGACTTTAATGCTTTTGCAGCTTCCAATCCCGCCCAGGCAACAGAACCGCTTGAACCTCCGACCAATAATCCTTCTTCCCGAATCAATCGCCGGGCCATGAGAAAGGAATCCTTGTCATTCACTTTGACATATTGATCGACAACAGAATTGTCTAAAACGTCCGGGAAGAAATCATAGCCAATCCCTTCGACTTTATAGGGATAAACTTCATCACCGCCGCCCAGGATTGATCCGTATGGATCGACGCCAACAATCTGAATCCCCGGAATCGCTTCTTTTAATCGTTTAGCCACTCCGGTGATGGTTCCGCCCGTACCCACGCCAATGACGACCATTCGGAGGTTCGTTCCAAAATCGGTGATAATCTCTTCTGCCGTTCCTTCAAAATGCGCATCCGGATTATCCGGGTTGGAATACTGGTCCAGGATATGCGAATTCGGTATTTCACGGTTTAACCGCTTGGCCACTTCAATCAATCCGTCAGGATCATCATGAGCCGCTTCCGTTGGTGTCCGATAAATGGTGGCACCCAGGGCTTCCAAAACCACCTGTTTTTCGCGGCTCATTTTTTCCGGCATGGTGATGATCATTTTGTATCCTTTCACCGCCGCAGCCAGTGCCAATCCAATACCGGTATTCCCGGAAGTGGGTTCGATCAACGTATCGCCGGGTTTAATCCGGCCCGCCTTTTCAGCTTCTTCGATCATTCGATATCCAATACGATCTTTCAATGAACCCCCGGCATTCAAAAATTCGCATTTTGCATACAGATTACATTCCAGATCGGATCCAACTGAATGAAGTTGGACGACCGGTGTGTTGCCAATAGTGTCTAAAATGGAGTTCAAGATCATGGAGTTCCTTTCCTGCGGTTATGGATTGCCCTTAAATTAAACCGAAATTTATAGAGAGGATTTTCATGAATCGACTGAAAAATAAAATTGCTGTGATCACCGGTGCCGGAAGGGGGATTGGTAAAGCAACGGCCACTAAATTTTCGCAGGAAGGTGCTACGGTTGTCATCGGCGAATTTGATGAAAAGACCGGAAAAGAGACTGAATCGGAATTGAAAGCCGGGGGATTTGAAGCGAACTATATTCATGTGGATGTGAGTGATGAAGCCAGTGTGGATCAATTTTTTAATGAGGTAACCAAACGCTTTAGTCGTCTGGATGTTCTGGTAAATAATGCGGGGATACTTATGGATTCCACATTGAAGAAACTTGAACCGGAACAATTCGATCGGGTTATTTCCGTGAATATGCGCGGTGTCTACTTATGTACCCGCAAAGCGAGTGAAATCATGCTGGAGCAGGGAAGTGGTGTAATCCTGAGCGCATCGTCCGTGGTGGCACATTACGGAAATTTTGGTCAAACCAATTATGTGGCTTCCAAAGCCGGAGTGATCGGGATGACCAAAGTCTGGGCCCGTGAACTGGGGAAAGATGGGATTCGCGTGAATGCCGTGGCGCCGGGATTTATTTCCACGGATATGACAGCGACCATCCCGGAAAAAATATTGGATATGATGAAGGATAAAGTTCCCTTAAAACGAATAGGTGAACCGGAGGATATTGCCAACGCTTATTGTTTCCTGGCATCAGATGAAGCCGGCTATATCAATGGCGCTGTGATCAATGTAGACGGTGGAGTTGTCGTTTAATAAAAGATAAATACTCAATAAAAAAGCCCCCCGAATTTCGAGGGGCTTTTTATTTCGGTAAGGCTTACCGAAGTACGGGTGTTTCTGAACTTATTTCAACACAACCATTTTCCGGGTGGCTCGGTAGCTTCCGGACTGGATGGTGTAGATATACATACCGGAAGCCATATCAGTTGCACTGACGGAAACGGTATGCTGTCCGGGACTCATTGTCTTGTTGATCACTGTCTTGACCAACTGACCGGCTGCGTTGTAGATCTCCAGATTTACCGGACCTTCTTCTTTCAGTGAGAACGCAATGGTTGTCACCGGGTTGAAGGGGTTCGGATAATTCTGAGAGAGTGAGTAGGTATTCGGAACAATTTCAGATCCGGTACCCAGTAAAGTCGCTTCTACGGAAGCTGACCATTCACCTTGATTCTCAGAAAAGTCAACAGCCGATACTCTGTAGTAATATGTGGTATTGTCGTTTAGACCTTCATCCACAATTGAAAGATCGGTTGTTGTGTGAGAAACAGCATTGGTGAAATCACTGGTGAGTGAACGTTGAACAATATAGTAGTTCACATCCGGATCACCGGTTTCATTCCAGTTAATTGTGACACTATTGACATTGTCATCAACTCCTGCAATAACACCGCCAGGTACGCCGGGAACCAGGTTGTCTACTGAATAACCAGAACCGGCTAATGTTTCATGGGTCATACCGGATTGTGTAAGCGCAACGACTTTAAATGTTGACATGGCACCGGTGGTGTCAGTTCCCACAACATTGTAAAGTGTTGGAACATCCAGAGCATAACGCGGAGCACCGGTGGCGGTTACTTCACCAACGGTTGTCCAGGTTGAATCTCCGGTATACGTATCCAGGCGAAGTACCGAATAGGACGCAACCGGATCGGCGGAGACACCGTCGTCAACCAGTTTGTCCCAAACGATATTGGCCATATAACCCTGATCGTTGGGAACGTCATCAATCGCAACGATGTCGCCGTTGATGGCATTATTTTCAAGCGCTTGCATGGTAATTTTCAACAATGCGGTCGCGAATGCGGGATTGTGAATACCTTCACTACGATCTTCTTCAACGAAGAAGTAGTTGTAGGCTGCTTTGACTTCCGTGAGTGTGTAAACATAAGTTCCACTCATGTCGACATCAGGATCATCTATTGGCGG
Organism: uncultured bacterium; assembly: GCA_964549745.1. GTDB lineage: Bacteria > Fidelibacterota > Marinisomatia > Marinisomatales > J089 > J089. The sequence goes on from CAZJWP010000079.1 coordinate 8,685, forward strand.
TAACATCAAGGCCAGTTCTTCCAGCATACCGGCGATTTCATCCTGGATGCCTTCTTCAACGCCGTCACCGTCATGATCGGCTACACCGTGTTCGTCATAGTATTTCTTTTCGGCAAAGGTTGTGCCGACATCGCCATGACAAGGAGCGCAAGCTTCAACATGATCCATTCCGTTATCCGGATTCACCATGTTAAATGAGTGACCGCCAACATGGTTGATGTTTCCGTCCGCGTCGGCAAGATCACCGGACATATGGCAGGTTACACAGGCATCTTCAGTAGCATATAAGTGGGGAGAGCTGGGAAGCTGTTTCCCAAATGAGGCTACGTTTGTGCCAGCCAGCATGTCAGCTTGTGGTCCATGGTGAGGACCAAAGTGAGAGCTGTAGCTGAAGTTTGGTCCGGTATATTCTTCTGCATTGCGACGAGCATGGTGGCAGGTCATACAGAGTTGACCGTTACCACCGGCGGTGATCACAGCGCCGTTTTCAAGTACGGTGGGCCCCACTACACGTAACTGATGGATATTTTCAGCAGAATGGGGGTCGTGGCAGGTAGCACAAGCAATTGGCGCCGGTTCCGGAGCTTCGGTCAATTCTTCCATACCGTTTTCAACAAAGGCAATGAAGCCCGAACCGCTATGGCAGCGAGCGCAAGCTGCGCGTCCACCGGCATATCCTAAAGTAGTTGGATTGCCATGAACGGATGCACGCCACTGTTCCGGGAATCCATGGTGTGTACCTTCGTCATGACACCAGGCACAGGTCTCTTCATCCAGCGATTTGTCGATACGATGATCGGCGGTATTTCCATAGTGATTTCCACCCGGTCCATGACAGGCTTCACACTGAATGTTGGCCAGTTTCATGGAGTTGGGGAAGGTGGTTACTACCTGATCGTAGAGACCGTCAAATAATGTACCTGCCAAAGGTCCGCCATAAAGATCGTAGATTGCGGTTGAGTCCGGGAATACGAAAGGTGTTGTGCCGCCATAATAGGCTACATCCTGTGTCCGGTCATCAAAACCGTCATTGGATGCATAATCATAATTACCGGTTGTATGACATTTGATACAACTTCCACCATAATGACTGCTCAGGACACCGTTTAAACCACGCTCCAGCATGGTGGCATGTCCGGTGCCGGTCCATTCATTGTATTTATCGTTGTGGCAAGAAATACAAGTGCCAGCTTCAGTTGCACCGATATAATGACCGGCATTGACGACCACTGAAACGCTTGTATCGTTTGCGGATAAAGTCACCGTATACTGACCGACTACATCTGGTGAAAAGGTTACGATTTGTGTTGTGGTATCCATATCCCATGAGTCACCTATATCTGCAGTTGAAGTATTACTTCCTGAATAGGTAACTGACCAAGTGGGACTGGTGAGGTTTGCGCCTTCAAAATGCCCGGCTAAATACATCTGGGTTTCCGTCCCAACGTTCAAGAGAGCATTAAACGCCACGTTAAAAATATCCGTGGAGTCTTCCTCAGCTTGTCGCGGTGAAAAACCATAGGGCTTAATAGAAAGCTGTGCCATCGTGAATGACATCGTAAAAACCATCACCAAGGATGATATGACTAACTTTCTCATTGGGGTACCCCCTAATGTTGGTTAATGATAGTAGGAATAC
>CAZJWP010000080.1:0-10273 GCA_964549745.1 uncultured bacterium
AAATGGACGAGGCAACACACTATTACCAAAAAGGAAAAGATTTAGAAGCAAACCAGTAATAAAAAACCCCGTTTTAAAACGGGGTTTTTTATTACTGTAATTTTTGACGTTTACCCAAATATTCACGGAGCGCGAGATCCAACCGATCATCGGTATATAAAGCCAAATAATCTGCATTCATATTTCCGCATTCCCTACGTAGTTTAGAACAAAACAAACTCACTTTTTCCCGATAAGCTTTTCGAATCTGCCAGGGTTCGGTGGTGATCACTTTTCCGGTCTCGGCATCCCGGAATCGCGTACGTGTTCTAAAGCTAAAATCCATTTCCTGGCGATCCAATATATGGAAAACAATCACTTCCTGTTTATTGTGTCTAAAATGCTTTAAACCCTGCACAATGGCAGCCGGATCATCCAATAAATCAGAAATAAGGATTATAAGTCCTCGTTTTTTAAATCGATCGGCCATTTGGTGGAGCACCGGTCCCACTTCCGTATCCTTCCCCGGTTCATTACCTTCCAGACGGGATAAAATAACGTTCAGGTGTGATCGCGTTCCACGGGAGGGCACAAAATCACGAATTGAAGTATCGAATGTAGCCAGACCAACAGCGTCCTGTTGATTCAGCATCAAATAAGATAGGGCCGCCGTAAGATAACTGCCATACTCAAGCTTTGAAACAGGACCACTGTGAAATGTCATGGAACGGCTGGTATCCAGTAATATATAAGATCGAAGATTAGTTTCTTCTTCAAACCGTTTGACATAATACCGATCTGTTTTTCCGTAGAGTTTCCAGTCAATATGACGAATTTCATCGCCGGGACCGTAAGCCCGATGTTCGGAAAACTCCACACTGAACCCATGGTAAGGGCTTCGGTGATACCCAACCATAAATCCTTCAACCACCAGCCGTGCCCGGAGTGACATGGTGTTGAGCCTTGCCACCATCTCCGGTTGCAAATACTGACGTTTATCGATTACAGCCATAAAGGTGAAATATTACTTATCGCTAAATGTCGCTAACAATTTTCCCAGAATATTATCCACGTCCATTCCCTCGGATTCAGCATTGAAGTTGAGGAGTACACGATGTCGCAGTACGGGTAAAACCAGATCGCGAATATCCTGTATTTCCGGACTTGGTCTTCCGCTCAGCGCAGCTTTGGCTTTTGCTCCTGAAATCAAATATTGCGATGCTCTCGGACCGGCTCCCCATTCCACCCATTGGGAAATAAAATCAGGAGCAGCAGGTGAATCGGGACGGGTAGATGACACAAAATCGACGGCATATTCCACCACATTCGGAGCTACAGGCACGCGGCGAACCAAATCCTGAAATCGCAACAAATCTTTTCGGCTCAGAACCTTCTTCAATTTCTTTCCAGTGGTTCCGGTCGTCATTCCTACAATCGACACTTCTTCATCCCGGCTCGGGTAATCCACTTTCAGATTGAACATAAACCGGTCTAATTGTGCCTCCGGTAAAGGATAGGTCCCTTCCTGTTCGATTGGATTCTGGGTTGCCAGTACAAAGAACGGTTCTTCCAAATCGGAGGTCACACCACCGGCAGTGACTTTGTGTTCCTGCATCGCTTCCAGCAATGCCGACTGGGTTTTCGGCGGCGTCCGGTTGATTTCATCCGCTAAAATAATATTTCCAAATATCGGCCCCTGAATGAATCTGAACTCCCGTTTTCCTGTCGTGGTGTTTTCCTCAAGGATATCCGTTCCGGTAATATCACTGGGCATCAAATCCGGTGTGAATTGAATCCGGCTGAATTTCAGATCAAGTAACTCGGCCAGAGATTTGATCATGAGGGTTTTTGCCAATCCGGGAACACCAACCAGTAAAGAATGTCCCTGACATAACAGGGCAATCAGTATATGGTCCAGTACGTTGGTTTGTCCAATGATGACTTCGTGAATTTCATTGAAAAAGTCGTCCCGTTTTTGGGCTAATCGTTCTAAGAGTTTAACGTCATTTACCGCTGTCATTTGAATAAGTCCTGTATTCTTCTAAAAAAGAGGGGAAACTTAACGGATCGATTTGGGTGAAACCAAGCAATTGTCCTCCACTTAGCGCCATTCTACGTCGGGGGTGAAAAAAAGGTCCGGCGCACTTAATTTCCAATCATTAAAGATGGGAATTGCCATGGATAAACCATTTGTTCAATTCGGAACGGCGCATTTGATCGGAGTTTTAGCCACACTGATTCCGGGATTATTGATGATCGCCTGGGCGAAAAGAAGTCAATCTGAAAAAGTGGATTATTGGATGCGTATAATCATTGCCTGGATAATCGTGTTTTTCTTTTTCGCGATGCGAATATCCAGAATGATTGACGGAACATTCTCAATTCAGGAAGATTTACCCCTTCATCTGTGCGGGTTTTCATCCATTTTGATTCCATTCATGCTGTTTAATAAAAATTTTAAATTGTATGAAACCATGTATTTTTGGGGTGTTGGTGGGGCGACCCAGTCACTGCTGACACCAACGGTGCAGGATCCTTTCCCGTCGTTTTATTATTGGGAATTTTTCTTTACACATAGTTTTATCATCATTGGTGTTTTATATGCTACAATTATGTTCAAGTACCGACCAACAATGAAAGGTTTGTTCCGTACGTATTGGATCACCTTTGCCATGTTATTTCCCATGGGGTTAGTGAATTGGGCGATTGGGGCAAACTACTTCTTTATAGCACACAAACCGGAAACCGCTTCACTCCTGGATATCATGGGACCCTGGCCTTTTTACCTTTTCCCGCTATCCCTGGTGGCTTTAACGATTTTTCTTATTATTTATACACCATTCCCGATCATGGATTGGGTCCGGAAGAAAAGAAGTACAACCGAGGAAATCGCTGAACCGATCGGAACCTGAATCTACTCAATTGGTTTCCGTTTCTGATAAAAAATCGAGTATTCTTTCCTTCAACTCATCCCGGGTTTCCCGGTAGCGCAGTAAATCCGAGTCACGTTCTTCCCAACCCCGAAACGGGTCATCAACACTCCAATGTAAGTGTTTCACATTTCCCGGAAAAACCGGGCAGGCCTCTTTGGCTGAATCACATACAGTGATGACGGTATCAATTTGTTTTGATAGGTAGTCATCTATTGGATCTGAGGTTTGTTGCCGTATATCGATCCCAGCTTCATCCATTACACGGATCGACATGGGATGGACATGACTGGGATGGGTTCCGGCACTGTAAACTGTAAATCTATCATCGGCCAGATGCCGCAACCAGCCTTCCGCCATTTGAGAACGACATGAATTCCCCGTACAAATAAAAAGGATAGTCTTCTTGCGGGTCACTGATTCAGAACGGAAGCTAATTGTTTCAATGGAACTTCCGTTTGTTTTCCGGTCGCTAAATCCTTCACAACCGCTTTACCGGATTCTATTTCAGTGTCACCAATAACGATCACTTGCTTTGCACCCAGTTTATTGGCTTCCCTCATCTGGGCTTTTAGACTGCGACGCAGGTAATCTGTCTCCACCGATAATCCCTGATCGCGCAATGATTGGATCAACGGTTGAACTACCTTTAATGCCGGAATACCCAGTCCGGCCACATATACATCCAACTCGGGGTGTCGTTCATCTTCATTCATAGCCATGAGCAACCGTTCAATCCCGGCGGCGAATCCAATGGCCGGTGTTGCTTTCCCGCCCAGAGTTTCTACCAGGTTATCATATCGGCCGCCACCACAAAGTGCATCCTGAGATCCCAACTCTGTTGATGTGATCTCAAAGGTGGTTCGCGTATAATAATCCAGCCCGCGAACAAGGTTTGCATCCGGTACAAAAGGAATTTCCAAAAGTGTTAAGAATTCACAAACCTGATCAAAATGAGTCCGATCTGCATCATTCAAATAATCTGAAATTCGCGGCGCTTGTTGCAACAAGGCTATCTCATGTGGAATCTTGGTGTCCAGAATCCGGAGCGGATTTGTATCAAAACGGTGACGACTCACTTCGGACAGATCGTTTAGGTGAGGTTTCAGAAAACTGCGGAGGGCATCACGGTAAGCATCGCGACTGTCCATCGATCCAATGCTGTTCAGCTTCACTTTCATGGACTGAATCCCCAACTCACGGAAAAGAGTCCAGGCGATTGAAATGATCTCCGCATCCAGTTCCGGGTGTTCGGAACCGAAAGCTTCCACACCTAATTGGTGAAACTGACGATAGCGTCCTTTTTGAGGTCGTTCACGCCGGAAGGAAGGTCCACAATAATACAATTTTGTTATTGAATTCTGTGCTCCCAGGTTGTGTTGGATATACGCCCGGACCACCGGTGCGGTAATTTCAGGTCGAAGAGTCAGCGGATTGCCACCCTGATCGACCCATGAATACATTTCTTTGGAAACAATATCGGTTTCTTCGCCCACACCGCGGGCGAACAATCCTGTTGCTTCAAAGATCGGAGGCCGGATTTCTCCATAACCGAACTTTGACATCATGTCATGCAGGACGTTCTCCAATCGCTTCCAGCGAATAGTTTCTTCCGGCAAAATATCACGTGTACCTTTTGGGGACTGAAACCGTTCCACTTTTTATTCTCCCACCATCTCCTTAATGATTTCCTTCGCCTGTTCTTCGAACGTTTTCGGTACGTAAAACTCCACAAAGCCTCCTAACGCACCGGAGGTGGTCATTCCCAGCGTAGAACTGAGACGATCACCTTTTGAATAACAAGGGATTCCTTCTTTGTCAAATACTTCTGCAATCATTTCCCGAAAAACCCGGTCAACAGACCGAAGCTTGACCCATTCCACTTCTTCCAGCGGCTCTTCGAAAGGTTCCTTGTCAACAAGGGTTGCCCCGCAATCGGCACAGACTGTAATTCCTTCCTTGTACTCAGCATTACATTCTGGACAAAACATATTTACCTCAAGTTAAGGGGAGAATTTCCCACGATTAGACGCCGGACGAAAGCAAAAATGCGATTAATATCCCAGGCGATTATAAGTACCGCCTTTTTGCTCTATTTTTAAATCTTTCAACGTTGGGGATTTAACACGAATGAGCAGATTGAACCCCCGACCATATCCTCCCGGCGTCCAGGTAACAGCCATTTCCCAGCAATGAAGGTCCCGGTGGATTGAAAAACTTTGTGATACCACCGAACGATTCACTAAATCAAACCGAGCATTGTATTTAACACTCCAGGATTGTGTTAATTGAATGGATGAAGATGTATTCATCCAAAATGTTTTTGAGGGTTGGGATGGATTGGAATTATTGATTGAATATTGAAAACCCAGGTTCGCGGACCAGAATTTTCCGCCTTCAATTGGTTGGGCCGCTTCCGAAAGTGAACTGTTATATTGAAACGGTGAATAATTATCGCTTTGCGTTGTATCAGATGAAGTTGTTGTTGTATCCGAATTCACTTCACCGGAAAGCCTCTTCCCGTTAAAATGAAAGGATGTGCTCATACTCGCATTTAACAACCGTGGGACAATAGTCCCATTTGAATTGCGATTGTAATTATCCGATCTTTTGCTGTTCGCATAATCCCAGGCATAAAAGTCGTGGGTCATACCTAAATCCAATGAAAGCCCTTTAGCCAAAGTGGTCCGAATCGATGATCTCAAATTTGCGAGCGGATGATCCTTTGCAACAAAATTGTAATTGCTGGACATTTGCCAGCTAAAGAGATTTATTTTTTTATCCTTATCCCCCTCACGGACTTTAGCCTGGAATACGTTATTTAGAGACATCCCTAACGATTTGGATTCCGTTGATGGAGTCCCTCTGGCGCGGGTTCCGGAAAAACGATCGTGGGTTAACTTTTCACCATTGGGATCAGTCAATTGTTCAACATAGCCAAAATCATAACCAAACAATGGTTTGGAAAAGTCCGGTGTATAGGAGAGAGAAAGGGAAGGCGACATTACATGCCGGATGGCACTCAGCCGACCAATTCTAATCGGAAACAAGCCATAAATCTGTGTATTGGTCTGTAAACTTGCCCGGCCGGTGGTCAGCGCTGCCAATCCCGGCACCTCATGCCGAACCAGGTTTCCGGCGGTATCCACCGTTGCGCTAAAGGATTGATCAACCCAAACAGACTGAAAAGATAATTGTGGATTGACCGTGATATATTTGAAAATCTTCGTTGGCGAACTCAAGGAGGCATTATGAGTAGCCAAAGGACGTTGCTGCGAATACAACCGTGGTGATCCCGAACCTGTGTTCTCCCAATAATATAATGAATTGGAGGTATCTAATTCGGTTTGGTAGTACTTCTTTACATTATTGTTGAAAGAAACATTGTAATTCCACACCGCATTTTTAAATGGTCCTCCGATTTTCTGGAAAAAGGATGACTGGCCGTGCCGGAACGTCAGGTTTGGCAAGGTTTGAGTTTCCTGCGTCACGATGCTGTTTGCACCATTTGGCTTTTGATAAAATACGGATGTGGAGTCCACCCGTTGTTCCGCCATTAAGTCGCGATTCGATGAAAGGTTCAATCCAATGGAATTTTTACTTTTCGGCCAACTCCGGGAATAACTGATATTGGATACGGCTTTTTGATTGAGTCTTTGCTCCAGGTTAGTGCTGTTTAAGCGATTATATTCACCATTGGAATAATAGGAGACATTCGCATTGAAGGATTGGTTGTGGCGCATTTTTTGTTGGTGGTTCCATCGCAGTACATAATCACTCTTACGGTTTTTCCCCAACTGCGTGATATCGCGAATGCCGCTACTCAATCGCTGTTTTGTTTCGTAATAAAATTTGCCATTGTATTTATATCGTTTTTTATAAGGCGTGTTCAGGCGCATAATTATTCCCTGACGATCGGCAAACATAAACGTCAATTTTGTATCCACATACGGATTGATCGCCCAGTAATAACCTAAGCCATTGAGGTATTGCCCGTGGATCCGGTCTTCGCCGTAGGCCGGCATCAACCAGCCGGAATGCCGTTGTCCTCCCCGATCAGGAAAAACCGCAAACGGCAGCCCAATTATCGGGATACCGGAAATGTACAAAATCAAAGGCCGGGCGACTACTTTGTCATGCTGGATCAATTTCATTTCGGTGCTTCCGAAATAGAAGTGCGGCTCATCCAGATCACAGGTGGAATACTGTCCGGTTCGAACAAAAAGATTCTTCTCACCCTTATTTCGGATTTCCTTCCCGTGGTAATACCCGTCGCCTTCTTTGGTACGGCCTTTACTGACTTTCCCGCGCCGGGTTTTGAGGTTATACACCATGGCATCGCCTTCCATCGGTTCCCGGCCTTTTTCCAGGAGTTGGGGACGCAACTCCTCCGCCAGGCTATCTGTTGAAACCTTTGGAAAGGCATGAAGCAGATTCCGGTCCCAATCGACACGGATGTATCCGGCTTCCAAATCCGTATCTGTATAGTGAATTTTTGCGGAAGATAATAAATGGGTTTGCTTCGTATTTAAATTGTAGAAAATATCATCAGAGGAATATTTGATGGGTCCTTCCAGGTCACCTCCACTTGTATCCGGAGTATAGATCCCTTCGGACCCGCCCAATAAGGCGATATTTTCAAGATTATCGTCCGCAAATCGCATAATCACCGTATCTCCGGAAGACCTGTTTTTTCCCTGGTATACCGAATCATCATAAATATGGTATAAGGTTGTGGCCATCCCTTCCAATCGCATGGAATCCAGTTGCCCTTTTTTAAAAAATCCCTTCAATTGAATTCCGGTCATATCATCGGTGGCCGAAAAGTTTTTACGAATAGCGACCGAATCGGAATCGGTAGTGGTCTGCCGGTAACCGCTTGATTGAGAAGTCACATGAGCACGGGCGGGTATCGACAAAAAGTGAACTTCTCCATCGGCATAATCCAGGTGAATTTGTTCACCGGTCAAAGTCCGGAGAGAATCCACCATTTTTGGTTCAGTTCGTAAATCCAGCATTTCCGGGTCCGGAGAATATTGCGCTACACCACAAAATGCGGTACGGCCTTCTTCCTCAATCACCACATTTCCAGTGACCAGATACCGGGCCGCATCCTGACCCTCAGGTTTCACATAGGTAATCCTGTCTGAATGGATATCCTGCTTCTTTTGTAAAAAATGAACGGAACCGGCAGCAATCCCGCTGTCGATCTCGGTGTAATAAAGCAATGTATCGGCTGTAAGATTGTAATCCGGGTCCCAGGCGCGAGAATTCCCAAAACAAGCCAGCAGATCCTCGGGGGAATCGTAATGCAATGAATCACAGGTTAGCGTCTGTTCTTTCTTGTTCACAACCACTTTCCCGGTCATAAATCCCTGGCCGCTCTTTTGAAAGAATTCCGCCCGATCACAATGAACAATGACTTCCCCTTTTCGGAAAATCACATTTCCGGTCAGAATTTGTACGGTGACACCTTTTCGAACTACGTTTTCCAGTTTCTCCGCCTTTTCCAGGCGAAGACGATCCGCGCCGGAAAGGATAGCCAAAGCAAAGACGGGAAACAATATGAAAACTTTATATCTCAACTGCGCATTCCCGGTCAATCACCATTATCAAAACGATTTGGCCAAAGCGACTTTAGGCGATCCAATAAAAATTTCTCACGGCCGCTGTTTGTGGGCCGATAAAAAGAACCTTCAATCCCATCCGGAAGATAGGATTCCCGAATAAAATGTTCCGGATAATCATGGGGATACTTGTATTCCTTCCCATAATCCAGGGACTTCATCAAACCCGTAGGCGCGTTTCTCAAGTGTAAAGGAACTGACGGTAATTCGGAGGTTTTGATCGCTTCTTTCGCTTTGTTCAAGGCCATGTAGGACGCATTCGATTTGGGTGCTGAGGCCAAAAAAGTAGTTACGTGCGAAAGAACGATCGCCGCTTCCGGCATGCCGATCATGTGGACAGCCTGGAAACCGGATACTGCGACTGAAAGCGCCTGAGGTTCCGCATTGCCAATATCTTCGGAGGCCAGGACGATCAGACGCCGCGCAATGAATTCCGGCTTTTCGCCGCCTTCCAGCATCAGCGCCAACCAGTACACGGCCGCATCAGGATCACTCCCGCGAACAGATTTTATAAACGCGGATATGGTGTCGTAATGATATTCACCGGTTTTATCATAAAGTTGGGTGGTATTCTGAAGCGCTTCCCGGACGATCGCATCTGTCAGTTTATCTTCATCGAACGCCAGTTTTGCCGATAGTTCTAAAGTGTTCAACAATTTCCTTGCGTCTCCGCCCGAAGAATGAATTAGCAAATCCCGTATTTTGGGAGGGACTTCAATCGGTTTACTCCGAAAAACGATATCTTCTTTAAGTGTTCTCTCCAGAATGGTATTAAGCGCCTCCGAATCCAGCGCCTTAAGTACAAGAACGCGGCATCGTGATAATAGCGGACTGATCACTTCAAAAGACGGGTTTTCCGTCGTGGCGCCAATTAAATACAATGTCCCATCCTCAACCGCATGCAGTAAAGCATCCTGCTGTGATTTGCTGAATCGATGAATTTCATCGATAAATAAAATGGTCTGCCGTCCTGCATCCAACTGATGCCGGGCTTTTCGGATGACCTCGCGTAAATCTTTTACCCCGCTGGAAACGGCGGACAATTCCTCCATATTGGCGCCGGTGCTTTTGGCAAGAATTCGTGCCAGCGTCGTCTTTCCGGTTCCGGGCGGACCCCAGAAAATCAGGGACGTCAGATCGCCGGATGCAACCAGACGACTGATCAACTTCCCATCACCAACCAAGTGCCCCTGACCAATATATTGATCGATTGTCCGGGGACGCATTCGGTCGGATAAGGGCGGTAAATGAGTATTAAACAGGGATTCCATGGATGTTCTTTAGTTTAAATTACCGTCAACCGGATGTATAACAAAAGGAGTGCTGTATCGTTCCAATAATTGTAGCTTTCGGTCCCATGAAATCAAACAAAACTCAAAAATCAGCGGTATGGACCGGTTTATTCATCTTATTGGTACTGGCCGGGTGTACAAAACCAAAGGAAATCACAATGGATAACGGATTGAAAATAACGGATTTAAAAACAGGCGAAGGTGATACTGCGGAAAAATGGGATCGCGTCACGGTCGACTACACCGGTACACTCGAAGATGGGACAGTGTTCGATTCATCGATCAGATCCGGTGGCGGTGGAATTCAATTTGTATTGGGCGGCGGTCAGGTGATTGCCGGATGGGATCAGGGCATCATGGGCATGAAAGTCGGCGGCGAACGAAAACTGGTAATTCCTCCTGATTTGGGATATGGAACTCATGGAGCCGGCAATGTTATTCCGCC